>NZ_JBHYPZ010000034.1:0-112768 GCF_042746485.1 Streptomyces sp. NPDC058751
ACTCCGGCGGGTAGTTCTTCATGACCACGAGATGTCCGTTCTCAGATCCTCAGGATCCAGTGTCTCGTGTGTCCAAGATCTGGGGTCAAGGCCCAACAGTACGCACGGGCGCGGTGGTCGCCCTGAACATCTGATGCGCCGCCTCGCGCATCGAGGCAGCGTACCCTCAGCGATATTTGAAGACCACTGGCCCTTTCCGACCTCGGGTCGAGGCATGGTGAAGGACGACGACGGCCTTCACGATGTCGGTGGTCCGGTTGGTGCTGCAGCGGAGCTTGCGCAGCAGGCGCCAGCCTTTCAGGACGGCCATGGCCTGCTCGCCGAGGCACCGGATTTTGGCGTGGGTGCTGTTGTTCCGTCGCTTCCAGCGCTTGAGCCGGCTGCCTCGGAAAGGTACGCGGACATGGCGGCCGGCCCCTTGGTACGCCTTGCCCGTCCAGGATCACGTACGCCTTCGTCCGCACGGTCGTCATCGCCTCGGTCAGAGTCTGCGCCTGGGCGGCCGGCACTTCGACGGCCTCGCGTACGCAGACGGTCGCGATGCCAATCTCGGACCCTGCGGCGAGTTGGGCGTACGTGTCGCCGCATCACAGGCGGGCCGGGGCCGGCAGGACCTGCCGGCCGACGGGCAGACATTGGGCGTTCGCGGCACCGACTGCCTCACCCGGCGCCCATGCCCATGCCCGCTGCAACCGCCGCCGGAACACCGGCGACCGCCACCACGCGGCCCTGCCCAATCCGTTCAACCGCATGCTCGGCCAGCTCCACCACTGCCTCCGGCAGCACCAGCCATACGACGAGGCTCCGGCCTTCCCAGCGCCACACGACGAGGCGGGGGAAGTGGCCGCCTGACCATGGCCGCCTACCGGTCTGGAGGCGATACCCAGGGAGCGAAACGCTGATCGGGGCCTGCGTCCTCGCGCCAATAACGCAGGACGGTCTCTCTGACGATGTCGAGCCGCTCTGCGGCGATGAGGCACGAGACCGGCTCTTGCCCGCCTGCGTCGACCTCGAAGGCGACCACGACGGCCGGTTCGCAGCCGAACTGGCGCGTGACTTTCAGGAGCTCGTCAGGCGATGGCGCGCGGAAGTCCGGATCTTGAAAACTGGACGGGCAGCTGACGAAGACCGGATCACCGAAGGCCAACTCCAGACCATGGTGGTACGTCAGGTCAAGACCGGCAGCAAGCCTGAACTGTCCGCCGTCCCATGCGACGACGTCCCAGTCCCACCAGGGCCCTTCCGGAAGCCGGATCGCAGCATGAGTTCCCCCGACGTCCACGCTCTACCCCTCAACCCGTTCGAACAGATCGACAGGCTACACAGTGATCCGAGATCCCCCAGCTTGACGAGTTACGCGCCTGAGGTGTCTGACCAACCGCCCTCAGCCGGCCGGCCACATTCCCCGCGCTTGCGCCCATGGTCGATATTCGGCCACCGACAAACTAACTCCCTTGCTGTAAAAGGTACTTCCTCAACCGGCCGCGCACATGACATCTTGCGTCCACCATTGTTTCGTACGACCCGGCTGACCACCGGGTCTTCGGAGGACGCATTGCTACCCCACATATCCAGCCGACCTCGACGCGCCCTCGTGCTGGCCGCCACGCTCGGCGCGGCGCTCGCCTTCGGGGCCCCGGCCGCGCTCGCCGACACCGCCCCCGTCTCCCCCTCCGGCTCCGCCGCTCCCGCCCCCGCGGCGGCGCCCCGGGCCGCGGCCCCCGCTTCCGGGAGTGCGACCTGGGTCGCCGGCACCCGCGCCTACTTCGTGATCACCGCCCCCGGTGACACCGCGGCGGTCCGCGACGCGGTCGCGGCCAACGGCGGAACGGTCTTCCAGTACTACGACGCGATCGGTGTCATCACGGCCCACTCCGCGTCCGCCTCCTTCGCCACCACCATGCGCGGCGTGAGCGGGGTCCAGCAGGTCGGCGCCACCCGCACCTCCGACGTGCCGGCGGACGCCTACAACCCGGCGCTGCCCGCCAACCCGGCGCAGTCCACCACCCCTTCGGGTGAGCCGGTCCGCGCCGACATGACCCAGATCAAGGCCGACCAGGCCTGGGCCGTCACCACGGGCTCCTCCTCCGTCAAGGTCGGCATCCTGGACACCGGTGTGGACGACCAGCACCAGGACCTGGCGCCGAACTTCAACGCCGCGGACTCCGTGTCCTGCGCGTACGGCAAGCCGGACACCCGTACGGGCGCCTGGCGCGACGTCGGTACCCACGGCACGCACGTGGCCGGTACGGTCGCGGCCGCCAAGAACGGCAAGGGCGTCATCGGCGTGGCCCCGGGCGTGAAGATCTCCTCGGTGCGCATCGCCGAACCCGGCAGCTCGCTCTTCTTCGCCGAGAACACCGTCTGCGGCTTCATGTGGGCCGGTGACCACGGCTTCAAGGTCACCAACAACAGCTACTACACCGACCCGTGGCAGTTCAACTGCCCGGACAACGCCGACCAGGCCGCGATCATCGAGGGCGTCAGGCGCGCCCAGGAGTACGCGGAGGGCAAGGGCTCGCTCCAGGTCGCGGCGGCCGGCAACTCCAACATCGACCTGGCCAACAAGACGACCGACACCGAGAGCCCGAACGACTCGACGCCGGTCACCCGCACCATCACCAACGCCTGCCTGGACATCCCGACCGAGCTGCCGGGCGTCGTCACGGTCTCGGCGATGGGCACCACCGCGAAGGCCTCGTACTCCAACTACGGCCTGAACGTCGTCGACGTCACGGCCCCGGGCGGAGACACCACCGGCATCTACAGCACCCAGCCGGGCGGCAAGTACGGCTCCATGAGCGGCACCTCCATGGCCTCGCCGCACGTCACCGGTGTGGCGGCGCTGCTGGCCAGCACCAACCCCGGCATCACCCCGGCGCAGCTGCGCGACAAGCTGGCCACCCAGGCCAACGACGTCGCCTGCCCGTCGGACAGCCGCTGCAAGGGCACCACGGCCAAGAACGGCTTCTTCGGCGAGGGGCAGGTCGACGCCCTCAAGGCCGTCGGCAGCACCCCGCCGCCCGGCAAGTACTTCGAGAACACCGCGGACTTCGCCATCGGTGACAACACGACCGTGGAGAGCCCGATCACCGTCAGCGGCGTGACCGGCAACGCCCCGGCCACCCTCAAGGTCGGTGTGAACATCGTGCACACCTACATCGGCGACCTGAAGGTCGACCTGATCGCCCCGGACGGCACCGTCTACACGGTCCACAACCGCTCGGGCGGCAGCACCGACAACATCAGCCAGGTCTACACCGTCAACGCCTCCTCCGAGGTCGCGGGCGGCACCTGGAAGCTCCGGGTCAACGACAACGCCGGCGGCGACACCGGCAGGATCGACTCCTGGAACGTCACCTTCTAAGGGGCGCACACCGGAGCACTCAGCGCTGGAGCACGTCGGCGAGCCGGTCGAAGACGCCGTCGCAGTGCTGCTGAAGGGCCATCGGGGAGCAGTGCGACTGCGCCCCGATGGCCTTCGTCGGTTTCACGCACTCGCGCCGCGTGCGCAGCAGGTCGTACGTCTGCCGCGGCCGGCCCGGGCAGAACTGCTCGAAGTCGTAGTCCAGCACGAGCGTGGGGGCCTTGGAGGTCCTGACAGAAGCTGTCGGTCATGTGACTTCAGGCTGGGGTGGTCATTGGTCTGGTCGTGGGGACACGTCAGTCGCGGCCGTCGCGGCGTACGACCGCGCCGGTGCGCTGCTCCGGCAGCGCTCGCGCCCTGAGTGCGCCGACCAGATGGGCGGGGCGCTGCTCCGATCGGGCAGTGCGGTCCACTGCTCGCGTCGGGTTTCCTGGTGATGAGCAAGATCAGGGCTATGTTCCCCTGCTGTCTGCATCGGCAGGACGAGGTGACGCATCGCGGGGAGAAGCATGAGGTACAGCCCTGGCTTGATGGTCCGCATGAGTGTGCTTGCGGCGGTTCTTGGACTCGTCGCAGCGTGCGGTTCTGGCGGAGGCGCCGGCGAGACCGAGGAGACCACCACTCCTTCGCGACAAAGCCCCACCCTGTCGTCAGCGCTTGCCAGCTCTTCGGCGTCACCGGCTGCCAGCCTTCTTTCATCATCACCATCCGGCGGCTCTTCCTCCCATGGTGGCGAGTCGATCCCTCCGCCCAACCCTGTGCCGTCGAACACCCGCCCGTCGAAGGAGCGTGGCCCCGACATCACCGCGTCGGCAACTCCCCTTCCAGCCTGCCCCGGTGATCCGTCGTGTCCACCCTCACCGGACGGTACGTGAACGAACCGGAGCCTCGTCCTTCAGGCCGGCTCCACCACCCAGACCAGGCGCCCCAGACACCCCCGACTGCGCTGATCAACATCGTGGTCGCTCAGGCGACTTTCATCGCGGCACTGATGTTCTACCTGGGGGTGATCTACACAAGCGCGTACTACGGTCACTTCCATCTCTCCCCCTTCGCGCTCGGCTTCGGCTTCGGCGAATTCGTCCTGAACAGCCTGCACTTGGCAACTTTTCCGGTCCTGGTGGGCACCACCGTGCTGCTCATGACCGTTGCGGCCGCCGGGCATCGACCGCGGCAGGAATCCCAAGGCGCCCTGACAAGCAGCGCCGGACGTATCGCATCGGCCATGGCCCGCCACTATCTGGTCGTTGTCGCCGCAGGTCTGCTGCTGCTCGTCCTGTGGTGGCAGTGGCAGGTGCTTCTGCCGTACCGATGGGCAGGCCCTCTCCTCGTCGGTTTCGGCCTGCTGCTCGGCGTAGTACGGCAGCCTGGGCCCAGCCACCCGGGCAGTCCGTGGGAGACGGCTCTGCTGGTCCTGGCCTCCGGACTATTCCTGCTCTGGGCGATCACTGTCATCTCCGGCCAACTCGGCGAACGGCATGCCAGGAACGACGCCCGCGAGGTGATCCTGCGCACCGGGCTGGTGGTCCACAGCGCCCAGCCGCTCAGCCTCTCGTCACGGTCGACCGGCCTCCGCTATCAGGACCTTGGCGAGGGAGTCCACCTCCGTCACCGCTACTGGGGCCTGCGGCTTGTCGTGGAGCGCGCCGGGCGCTACTACGCCGTGCCCATCGGCTGGCAGGCACGGACCGACCACGTCTATGTCCTCACGGAGAGTGAAGGCGTACGCATCGAGCTCACACCCGGCGTTCAGTAGGAACGCACCTGGTGATTCCTGCCTGAGAAGCCTCGTCCGTTCCGTCTGGCGGAAAGACTTGTGAGACAGGCACGCCCCCGTAAGGACAGATCACCGTCACCGACCCGGATCCGGTAGGCAGAAAGGTCCGCGACGAGCAGGCGCAAGTCCCGTTCCCCGACGGCGGGAAGTTGCTCTCCGCTGCCGTACGGCGACCCATTGTCACGGGATTGTCACGGTCGGCGCGTCTCCCTGGCGGGTGCGCCAACGTGACAACTGATCATATTTCTGGACCCTGGGGGGATCCTTTGCACCGTACGTTCCCGGCCGCCCTCGCGCTGGCCGCCTTGGCGCTCATCACCGGCTGCTCCGGCGATGACACCGGGGCCTCCGGCGCCGACGGGCGGCAAGCACCGGGCGTCTCGGCCGACCGGCAACTGCCCGACTCCTCCGACGAGGCCGATCCCGATGTGACCGATCCCGATGCGCCGGACGGGCAAGCGGGCCGGAACCAGGGGTACTCCGACCCCGCCACCCAGTGCTTCAACGCGATCATTGCGGACCTGGACGGCAGCGTGCCCAGCGAATGCGAGGGCCTGACGACCGACCAGGTGGCCGAGGTGCAACAGGCCTTGGAGATCTACACAGAGGGCAACAAGAGGGCCAACGAGATGTTGCTCGACTCGATCGGCTGATCCGGATCGGCCGGGCGCACTACGGCCGCTCGGCCGACAGACCCCTGTAAGGCTTCACGGCCCCACCTCGTCCATGTGGTGACGGAGCGCGCCGCCGGACCTGAGATCTGTCCAGGGGAGATCAGGGCACCGGGTCCCGGCAGGCGTGCTCCTCCGCTGCCCTCAGCGACCGATCGGCGGACAGGCGGCCCCGGGCGGCCGGCATCCCGAGTTCGGACAAGACCAGCTCGGCGCGCTCGGCCTGGTCCTCAATGCCACCGTGCTGTGGCCACCCGCTACCTGAACGCCGCCGTCGAGCGGGTGCGGACCTGCCCGCCGACCAGCGCGAGCACGACGTCCTGGACGAGGACGTCGATCCCCGGGACGTGTCCCTGCGGACCAGACGGTGGTGGCGTCCTCGGCGGTGGCCGACGTCTCGGCGGCCGCGTGCGCCGCGTGCCGGGTCCGGGCGGCCGTCCACCAGTCCAGGATCGGCGTGACGGCGATCTGCTTGCCGCGCGCCGTGGTGCGGTCCGCGGTGTGGACCATGCGGCGCAGCTCGGGAAGGGTGACGGCGTCGGCCTGGAGCGGACCCGGCTCCGCCGGCGGATCGTCGGCCTCCTCCCCCGCCCGGTGGCGGACGATGAGCCGGCATGCCTTGATCTCGCCGTCGGACAGCGGGGAGCTGTGGATGGCGCGCAGGGCGCACAGGGTGGCGAAGTGTGCCTCCAGGCTCTTCGCCGGGTGGCCGCGGTCGCCGAGGTCGGGCAGGTAGGAGGCGACCGCGTTGGGCTCGTCCCCGGCCCAGGTGCAGGTCGCGCACCACAGGCGGTAGGAGCGCAGGCGGGTGTCCCGGGCGTCCCGGGAGTTCTCCGGCACCGCGTTGATCAGCTTGCGGGCGGCGGACGCGGAGATCCGCTCGCCGCCACGGGTGCGCACGTCCGCCTCCGCGCGCGGGCGGGACCGGACGGCCGGGGCGCGGCCGGGGACGAGCTCGGCCGACGTCATGACGCGCCCTCCTCCATCGCGGCGGGCGGAGCCTGCCAGGTCAGCGTCTCCAGCGGCGGCCGGGCCGGGAGGCGGGCAGCGGGAGCGCCGCGGCGGCCACCGCGTGCGCTTCGCACTCCGGGCAGACCGTCGCCTCGGCGCCGTGGCCAGGGAGCAGGGGTCCATGCCGTGCAGCTGCCGGGTGTAGTCACCTGCGGCCACTTCGGAGTCCCGGATCTTGAGGCAGAAGCGGAGAGCATCCGGAATCAGGATCCCGTGCGGCACCGACACGGCACCGTTGTGACGGAGCGCTTCAGCCGACGGGGTTGGCCACCCGTGGCGCCAGGGTGGCGGCGCGCGGTCATAGGCGGAGGACGATCAGGGCGATGTCGTCGCGGGCGCCGCTGCTGACGCCGAGGTGCGCGAGCAGGGCGTCGGCGAGGCGTTCGGGGCTGTAACGGGCATGGCGGGCGAGTGCGTCGGTGAGGCGTTGCAGGCCGGTGTCGATGTCCTCGCCGCGGCGTTCGACGAGGCCGTCGGTGTAGAGCACGATGGTGTCGCCGGGGCGGTAGGGCAGGCCGGCCTGCAGGCGGGGGACGTGTTCGAGCCGGGCCCCCAGCGGAGGGTCGGTGGCCTGGTCGAGCAAGTCGCAGGTGCCGTCCCGATGGAGCAGGACGGGGGGCGGGTGGCCGGCACTGCTGTACGTGATGCGGCGGGCGTGGGTGTCGATGACCGCTTGGACGACGGTGGTGGCCAGTGCACCTTCCACGTCGCGTGCGTACAGGCCCAGGGCGTCCAGGGCGAGCGCGGGTTCTTCGACGGCCCGGACGGAGACGGACAGCGCGCTGCGGAGCATGCCCATGACGGCGGCGGCCTCCAGGCCGTGGCCGACGACGTCACCCACCGCGACGGCGAATCTGTCCTCGGGCAGGTCGACCACCTCGTACCAGTCGCCGCACACGTTCAGTGACCCCGCGGCGGGCAGGTAGCGGACCGCGGTGTCCTGGTGACGGGCCAGATGGGGCGAGTGGAGCATGGCCTCCTGCAGGGTGACGGCGATCTGGCGCTCGCGGGCGTGGGCCTGGCGCAGTTCCTCGTTCAGCCGCTGGAGCTCGCGTGCCCGCGCGTACAGTTCGACCTCCATGGCCTCCGCGTCGCTGAGCGCTGTGCCTTCTTTCGGGCGGCGTTGGGACAGGATGAACGCGGTCACGTCCTCCCCCCGGTGGAGGATCCACTCCACCTCCCCGTCCGGCCCGAGCACCGGCGTGTTGATCGCGGACCACCACCGCTCCTCGAACACGTCGGCGCGGTCGGCCACGGGGATGTCGTACTTCATCGGCGCCATCGTGTCCGGCTCTTTCGAGCGCAGGACCTTGTGCAGGGACGCCTGCAGATTCCGCACGCCGTCGGCATCGGGATCCGCCGGGTTGTCGGGGAAGGCATCGAAGAGATACCGCCCGAGCAGATCCTCCCGAGTGCGGCCGGTCACCCGGCAGGCCGCCTCGTTGATGTCGACGAGCACCAGATCCGGGCTCAGCACCATGCAGGGGCTGGGGGTCACCGCGAACAGCGCCCGGTAGTCGATCGTCGACCTCGCCACGCGCTGCGGCCGTGCATCCTCATCAGGGATGTTCCCGTCCCTCACTCCTACGTTCTACCGTGTGCCGACACCCCCGGCACCCTGGGCCCGACGCCTGCCTGCGGCCCGTCCGCCCCTGCGACGCGCCCCGTGACGACAACCTCCGGGGACAGCGAAAGCGCTGGCGCAACCGCGTCGAACCGGTTGCCCGCCGGCCCAAGCGCTCACTCGCCAACCGAAGCGCTTGGGACTGAGCGTTTCATCTGGAGGGCAAGCACGTCAGTCGGCGGGCCACAGCGGCTCAGCCGGAATCCGCTTCCGCCGCAATCCAACGTTCGTCGTCCGCTTCAAGGGTCCCTTCATCGCTCACGAAGAATACCCCTCCACGGTAGAAACCACAGAAAGCATCCACCATTTCCTCAATGGATTTGTACACAATGAATGATTCGCCCCCGATCATCACATGCGCGACTTCGGGCGATTGGAGCGATGCTCCGAATACCGCCGCATAGAAATCTCCGCCACCGGTCGCGAGAAGCGGGATCCAGAATTCACCCAGAACCGCGTCCTCGAGTTCATACGACTCCCGCACCCCTCTCGCTTCGCTCAACGACAGCGGCTCGTAGCCCGGCACCAGGAAAACGTCGTCCTGGATCTGTCCAGGACGGTACTCCACGCCGTTTGACCAACCAAACCATGTGGCGACGTCCTCTGGCACAACACCTCCCAACACTGCTTCGACCTCGCCCGCCGCCACGCCAGGCGCGCGAGATCCGACGACAGGGCGGTTGAGGTTTTCGGCCTCAAGCCAGAGCTGCTCAATTGATCGAACGAGCATCTCCCGCACTCCTCACTCTCCACTCCTCACTTTCCACTTCACGCGAACCGCGAAGCGATCCCCGTCACGAGGTTGTTTCTATCCCGGAACCACCTCAGCGGAGGTCATGGCGGGCGTGTCAGCGATCTTTTGCAAGTCGCCTGGTGCCATTGGATGCCGAGCCGGTCCTCGAAGAACAGGGAGAACCGGCTCAGCGCCTCTTTCCAGTGGGCGGCGACGTGGTTCGCGTCGCGCGCTTCGGGGTTGCTCTGCTCGCGGACGGCGAGGTGGAGAACCTTCGACGCAGCTTGTTCCGAGGGGAAGTGGCCGCGGTTGCGGGTGGCTTTGCGGAGTCGGGAGTTGATCGACTCGACCATGTTCGTGGAGTGGACCACCGTCCTTGTGATGGGCGGGAACGCCAGGCAGGGCGTGAACCCCGGCCAGGCCGACCGCCAGGTCCGGACGATCGCCGGATAGCGTTTCCCCAGTCCAGAGGCCTCGAAGTCGTCGAGCGCCTGCGCGGCGGCCTGTTCGGTCGGGGCGGCACAGATCGCTTTGAGGGCCTGCACCGGTTCGGGGTGGTCCCGCGCCGAGGACAGCCGGAGCGAGGCCCTGGCCAGGTGGATCACGCGGGTCTGGACAGGTGGCCTCGGGCCAGGTCGCGGTGATCGCGTCGGGCAGGCCCCTGAGCCCGTCGCAGGCGACGATGCAGACGTCCTCGACGCCCCGGTTCCGCAGTTCGGACAGGGCCGCCATCCAGGTGGTGGCGCCCTCGCCTTCGGATCCGCCCCACAGGCCCAGGACGTCTTTTCGGCCGTCCATGTCAATGCCGCCCGTAGATCCGGGCCAGGTGGGAGCGGATGTCGCGCACGCTCATCCCCCGGGCGCGGAGCGAGAGGACCCGGTCGTCGAAACCGGCGAGCCGACGCGCGTTCTTCGGGACCATGCGCGGTTCGAACTCGCCGTCGCGATGCCGCGGCACCGCCGGAGCGACCGCACCGACGTCGGTCAGGACCGCCTTGAGTGAGGTGCCGTTGCGGGAGTTCCCCGGCCCGTGGCCCGAGGCCGATCCCGGACCAGGCTGCCACATAACGGACTTGCGCGATCTTTCGGACGCACTCCGTCCTGGACCACGGGGCCTATGGCTGAGCACCTCACGGGCCTCAGCTTGTTCTTTGACGTCTGACCTGGTCACGTTCGGCGATGGCCTCGGCCCGTCTGACCGTTTTGCCCACGTCATAGTGGGTGGCGGGGTGGCGGTTCTTCGAGCCGGGTGGCCGTCCCGGCCCTGACCGTGATGGTTTGGGTGCACGGGCCGGGCAGGCGAGATGCGGGCGGAGGTTCCTGAAGCCCGGCGAACCCGTGCGGGGGTGAGCCGGCCGGGCTCGGCCGGCTTCTCCCAGGGGCGGCAAAGGTCTGCAGCCAGCGGCCGGGCGAGGCGGAGTTGGGTGTGGGCGGCGACCAGCCATGTCCACCGGTCTGCGGCTTCGGGCGTACGGAGCTTGGGGCGGGTCCAGCCCAGCGTCTGCTCGATCATCCGAAAAGTGTGCTCCAGGTCGAATCTGCGCAGGAATGCCTGCCAGCGCAGGTCGGCGCCCTCGCCCGCCAAACCGGTGGCCGATGTCCACAGCCAGACAGGGGAGTGGATCGTGGCCACCAGGCAGGCGGTCGACCTCCGGACGGATCAGCATGCCTTCGATGACGGGGAGTTCGCCGGTGTGGTCGATCCACGCGGAACGGGTGGTCAGACGGGGATGGATGCGGTCCCAGGCCATCGCGCGAGCGGTACCGTAGCGGTCGGTGACCTGCACCGTCGCGGCATCAGGATCGCCCCAGGTATCGGGCTTGGCGAAGCGGAACTCCTTGCCGTGCTTCGGTGGCCGTCCGCCTTGTGGCGGTGAGATCCACGGAACCGGTACCGACTTGCGCATGACGCGGTCTGTTCGCATCCGTCCGAGAACCTCCACCGGCAGTCCTTGCAGCAGATAGGCCATGCGCGGGGCGTCGTAGCCAGCGTCGAAGACGATCAGGATGTCGCGGTCACCCTGCTGCCACCGCCCCATGCCGATGAGCAAGCTCAGAGTGCTCAGCACCTACTCGGGCTGTGCCAGCACCTCGTCCCATACGTTGCCCCCGTCTGCCCACGTCCACAGCCACTGGCGCAGCGACGGTGCCGCGTATCGCAAGCCGTCGTGAGGACTCTGACCCCAGTCCGGTTCCCAGCCGTCGGCATCCCAGAGCAGCACTGGGTAATCAACCGCTATCAGCGAGACGTACCACTCCATGGTGCAACCCCCGCCCGTCAGGAAGAACCACGATGTGGGCGGTGCCCACCCCGGGCGCTTGTCGTGGATGGTTGTGGCACAAGACCAGTCCGGCACATGCCAGTGCGGGATGCGGCGCGGTGTCAGTGACGCCAGGCCGCCTTCAGGCCCGAATCCTCCGTCACCGATCTCGGTGTAGATGCGCCGCAGCAACGTCGGTAGTCGGTACCCGAGTTTCCGTTCTGCACGTTCGACGTCGGCCATCGTAATCGGCGGGAAAGGCTGGTCTGGGAGACAACCGGGTGACGGAGGCACTTCTGCTGCACCCCATGCGAGGGCGTGGAGCCGCTCAAGAAGCGCGTCGTCATCCTCAGCAGTGCGGTGGGCAGCATCGGTCACGAGCCGGAACTGTAGTACGAAAGACTGACATCCCTTGCCCGAAGCCCTGCGCAGGCTCAGACGTCAAAGAACAAGCTTAGAGGTCGTTTTCTCCCGATATTTCATCCCGGAATTAGTGTTTGGTCCGCTGATGTCGGGTCGCGGCAGGAGATGGTGGCCTCGTCGGTGAGGCTGCGGGCCATGAGGTCGGCCATGGCGATGTGGATCATGGCTTCGGAGCGGGCGGGCAGGGTCTCGTAGTCGCGGGCCAGGCGGCGGTGGAACATCAGCCATCCGTAGGTGCGTTCCACGGTCCAGCGCTTGGGCAGCGGGGTGAATCCCCTGGCCCCGGGGGTGCGTTGGACGATTTCCATGTCGATGCCGAGGGTGGCGGCGTGTTCGACGAGGTGCCGGCGGTAGCCGCCGTCGAACCAGGCCTTGCGGATCGTGGAGCAGAATGCCGCACAGGAACTGGGAGTGACATTCGTGTACAAGCAAGGTGGCGAAGAATGGAACTGGGGTGGATGACTAGGCTTTCCCCATTTTGGGAAATCGTGACGCTGACGGTCCGGGAAGAAGTACCCGGGGTGACTTTGTCCGTCTTTATCGGCGATGGAAACGATGCGGCGGAGAATGGTTACTACTTTGACTTCCACCGCTTCCTGGAGAAGCAACCGGATGAGCAGGACGTCAGAAATGGCACAGATAGTTACTGTGTCACGAATGAGAGTGGAGGCGTTCACTACGGCGGCCTCAAGAGGGTGTCTCTACTGCCCGGTCTTCTGACTCTAAGCTTCGGTGACGAAGCCGTTGAGGCTCTTGGGCTGCCCTCCAACGTAATTCCCTTGGAGATTGCACCTGAGGTTGATCTACTCGAGTTGCGCGCCGGGCTCCAGCGGGTCCTCACCTATGGAAATCCCCAAAAGTTGCCAAGGCTGAATCTGGGGTGATCGGCTATCAGGGCGAGGGGGCGCATAAGATCTCCCTCGCTCTGGCCGCAGCCGCCCTGGGAAATCGCTTTATCTCGGTGTTTTATACCAGGATCAGCGCTTAGAGGCCCTAACACAATGAGGTTGTCACCAGCAGGCGACGCACTGGGTGAGGTCTTCCGACAGGAAGATCGTGAAACGTCTCTGCGATCCAGTGACGGTCGCCATGTAGACCCGAGCTGTTCCTGCGGCTTGGAGTCCGGCGATGGCTTCGGTAAGTCCGGGCCGAGGTGTGACGCCCGTGTCGAGCATGACTTCGTGCCGCCAGGACCAGATGTCCCAGAGCTGTTGCGCAGAAGCCGTTTGGTTCAGGAAGACCTCGAAGTCCGCGCCGACCTTCAGCTCGGCCAGAGCTGCGCGTGCAGAGATGCAGCCATCCTGAGACAGCGCGGATTGGAGGGCGTCTCGGTTCATGCGATCAGTTTGCCGGGTCGGTCCATCGACCTGGAGTGAGTGCCGGTCAGGTCAAGGACAGCACCTGGCGATGCGTGATCAGGCAACAGGCAACAGGCAACAGGCAACAGGCAAGCTTGAGCAAGGCTTCGTGGATGTCGACCCGTCGTTCCCAGCGGGCGCGAAGGCGTTTGAAGCCGTGGAGCCAGGCGAAGGTGCGCTCGACCACCCACCGGTAGACGCCCAGACCGCTGCCGTGCGCCGTGCCGCGTCGGGCAATGACGGGGAGGATCCGGCAGGCCCGGACCTGATCGCGGTAGACGTCGTGGTCGTAGCCTCGGTCGGCGAAGACTGACTGGGGCTTGCGGCGGGGCCGTCCGGGTCTGCCTCGGACGGGTGGGATGGCGTCGAGCAGGGGCATGAGCTGGGTGACGTCGTTGCGGTTGCCGCCGGTGAGGATGACCGCGAGCGGGGTGCCGTGGCCGTCGGTAATCAGGTGGTGCTTGGAGTCGGCCCGTCCCCGGTCGACTGGCGACGGGCCCGTCTGGAGCCCCCTTTTAGCGCCCTGACGTGGCTGGAGTCGACAACCGCCCGTGACCAGTCGAGGCGGGCGGCGGCATTCAGCTCGGCCAGCAGCACCTCGTGCAGCCGCTGCCAGACCCCGGCCTGGTTCCAGTCCCGCAGTCGGCGCCAGCACGTCATGCCGGACCCGAAGCCGAGCTCCTGGGGCAGGTGTTCCCACTGGACGCCGGTGTGCAGCACGAACAGGATTCCGCACAGCACCTGCTGGTCCGGGACCGGCTTGCGGCCCGGGTACCTGAACCGCCTCTCCCGCTTCGGCAGGAGCGGCTCGATCCGCTCCCACAGGTCATCCGACACGATCCATGGTGAAGCCCCCATGGCCCGGACAACGCCAAACTCGCCGACCGGACACGGCCGCCAGGACTGATCCACCTCATTGTGTTAGGCGCTCTTAGGAAGTTGTCGGCCTTGGCCTTGCCGAGGTGAGCAACGGGCTCGTTATACAGGTCGGTGGATCCTTTGGGGGCCTCCCACGGGTCCAGGCGATCGCGGTGCGTGTATAGACCCCGTCACTGACATGTGCCTCTCTTCAGGACGACCTGCTCAATCGCGGATCTAAGGAAGTCGAGCGTCAGTTCTGCCCGGCGGGTAATCCACTGCTCTGTCGCAGAGCTGGGCACGCCGTAGCGGCGCTGTCTGATGTCATCCACGACGTCTATGGGGGCGCCTAGTTCGGTGAGTACACCGAGAGCATCGGCTTTGGTGATCAGCTTGCCGTCCCGCAGCGTCGCTGTTGCTCTGGCCAAAGTCAGCAGACCGAGGTCGATCCAGATGTCGCGCATCCACCACTCCGGGTGGTCCAGGGCTGGCAACCAGAAGCTTTCCAGGTCCTTGACGACGAAATCAGCAAGTTGCCCGTCAGTCACCGGTGGTAGGAGGCCCGCGGGCGGCTGACCGTATAGAACGAGTCCGAAGTCGTGGAGTTCCCGCCTGGTCACCGGTGTGACCGGCCGGCGCATCAGCTCCTCGTGCGCCCACGCGAGGTGGGGGTGTGCCGGGTCATCCAACTCCGTGACTACGGGATAGCTGCAGTGCAGCTTCGACGCGAGGGGGATGACACCGCCCAGGGCCCGATGCACCTCACCAAGTTGCTGTTCCTCCGCGACCGTGCAGGGTCGCTCTACGAGTGCGATCAGGTCGAGGTCGCTGCGACCCGGCTGGTAATCGCCGCCAGCGAGTGACCCGTGCGCCCACACTGAGACCAGCGGCACGACTGGCTGGAGTGCTCTGACGAAGCACTCGATGAGTTGCCCAGTGATCTGATCCGTCATGGGGAAAGTCTGAGACCGCATGGTTGAAGAACGAAACCCGGAGTGGAACGGTTGCAGCACTCCGGGTCTGTTGGAGGGTCGATGCGCTGAGCCATAGTCCGCCCACCCCCTTACCCTGCCGGGCATCGTGAGAATGCTGTACGCATGATCGCGGAGATCCGCTCCAAGTACCCGACGGAGTGGGTGGCGATGAAGGCGGTTGTAGCGGAACTGCCAGATTGGCGTCTTGGAAGGCGAGACTGGGGTCCATGACTCCAGCAGATCGCACAGACACAGTCCACCTGCGGGCGTTCACCGAAGGTGACCTCCCCTTCCTTGATCGCCTATGTACAGATCCCGATGCGCTCGGAGAGTTCGAATGGCCTGGATTCGGTGATCCACGAGCACGCCGCAAGCGATGGGAGGCCGACGGGTATATCTCCGCCGACTCCACGGCGGTTGCCATCGCACGCGCCGACAATACGGTCGTCGGTATAGCCACCTGGAAGCCCCGCGGTTTTCCGTCGGGCGTCACCTACGAGATCGGCGTGGGGGTGGTCCCCGAGCATCGCAGTCAGGGGGTGGGGACGGCAGCGCAGAGACTGCTTGTGGACTACCTGTTGGACCACACGACTGCGAACCGGATCGAAGCCCTCACCAATGGCGGCAATCTCGCCGAGCAGAAAGCCCTCGAACGCCTGGGGTTCCGCCAGGAAGGCGTCATGCGCGGTCGGTCCTTCCAGCACGGCAATTACGTCGATGTACTGGTCTACGGCCTGCTCCGTGCGGAGTATCGCCCCGCAACAGCGTGACTGCTGGCAGAACAGGAAAGGGCGCAAGAACCGGTCATCTGCGATGTTCTGCCACATATAACAGAGTCGTTCAGCTGCGTGTCAGGTATAAGTGGTGTTCGGGTGGGAGCGGGAAAGTTCGTACGTGAAGCAGGGTATTTCCGATCGTTTGTGGTGACCTTGGGGCGGTCGGTGGAGCCTCGGGCATACGCGGGCCGGAGTGGTGGTGGCCGGTGAAGTGCTGGTCCTTTGGGCAGATGGTCCACCTGGAGGCGGATGAGGGTGCCCTCGATGATGGGGAGTTCGCCGTCGTGGTCGATCCACGCGCTGTGGGTGGTGAGCCGGGGGTGGATGCGGTTCCAGGCCATGGCCTGGGCGGTGCCGTAGCAATCGGTGACCTGTACCGTCTCCGCGTCGGGCTCACCCCAGGCATCGGGTTTGGCGAAGCGGAACTCCTTGCCGTGCTTCGGCGGTCGCCCGCCCTGGGGACAGGACAGGGCGTACTCCTTGAGTGAGGGTGTCGGCCGTCGCATGACACGGTCGGACCGCATCCGTCCCAGCACCTCGACGGGCAGGCCGTGGAGGAGGTAGGCCATGCGCGGGGCGTCGTAGCCGGCGCCGAAGACGACCAGGATGTCCGGGTCGCCGTCCTCCCACTGGCCCTGGCCGATCAAGTCGTTCACGACGCGGCGGACCTGCCGGGCGGTGGCCTCGGCGACATCATCGTCGGGGCCGAGGCGGACCGCGTCCAGCACCTGGCACCACGAAGTGCGGCCCGTCTCCAGAACAGCGACGAACGAGTACGGCCAGCCGGGAATGAACTGGTCACTGGACCGTCCCGAGCGTCCGTAGACGTGGCAGAACAGACGGTACGGGCTGGTCGGCGCGTCCGGACGCAGTCACGGCGAGACATCGACGGCCAGGACCAGACGCCCGTCGGCGGCCTTGGGCTGCGGCAACACGGCCAGTGCCTTGCGCAGCCTGTCCGCGTCGATGCGGCCCTGGTTGAGCGCGTCGTACAACGCGCCTTGCCCACGCCGGTGTTCAGCCAGCAGCGTCAGGTCGACCGGCGAGGTCACCGGCCCGTTCTCGCAGAGCATCGCGTCCGTGACTTCGAACAACGTGTCACCGCGCCGGGTCAGGCATTCGTAGAAGTCCTCTCGAAAGTGGGACGTGAAGTCGAATGCCTCGTGCCGGGCATCGTGGTGCAGCAGACTCACCCCTGCGGCCTTCGTATGAGTGCGGTTCTGTGAGCGTTTTCAGCGCTGCCACTCCAGACCGGGGCCTCACCACGACCCAGCGAACGGTCAACCGGGCCCTGTCAGCGGCGAGAGCACCAGTCGAACGCAGCATCGCGCGACTCAAGTCCTGGCGTATCTTCCGCAAGGCCCGCTGCAGCCCCAACCGCATGACCGCCATCGCCGCAGCTGTCCTCCCCCTGGAGCGTCAACGCTGAAAATGCTCAGTGTGCCGACAGGCCCAGGCGTTCCCTGGCGTTCCTCAGGTCGGCGGTGAGCGCGTCGCTCATCGGATCCCCGGCTCGTTCCAGTATGTCGACGAGAACGGCCGCTCCGGCCAAGGCGCTCTCCTCGGCCTCGCGCAGCGGCACGGTCGCGGTGGAGTCGCCGGTGTTCAAGGTGGTCCAGCGGCGGGCGGCATCGCAGAGGAGCAGTGCCTCCCAGAGTACGCGCAGTGCCGCGGGAAGGCGGTCGGATGCGATCAGCCGGTGGCCGACCCTGGCGAGCGAAGTGACCTGACGTGGCACAGCGTTGACCACGTTCATCCGACCGGTAGCCGAGAACCTGGCTCCGTCCCCGCCGCAGAGGGAAAGTCGCAGCGTCCGGATCTCCAGCGGATCCAGGGCGTCGGCCCGCACGCCGCCTGCGAGCCTCGTGAACTCCGTCCGCTCCGCTTCCAGCAGTACCTCCCGCAGACTCGGCGCAAGCACAGACCCGAACTCCCGCTCCATCTCCGCGATCCGATCATGCGACCCGCGGGCGGCCATGGCCAGATGTCCGGCCGCCTCCGCGTCCCGCCCGGCCTCTCTCAGGTGGACACCGATCCGGGCATGAGCCCCGGAACTCCCGACCCGGCCGAGTTCTGCGGCCTCCAGAATCACGCCGTCCACGGCCAGCGCCGCGTCCCACTGCCCACGCGCCGCCTCCAGCATGGAGACGACCGGGGCGGCGAAACCGATCGCGTACGGGATCGCCTCAGGGCCGATCCGGCCCATCTCCTGGTATCGGGCGAGGGACTCCTGGCCGCATTCCAGAGCCAGTTCATGGTCCCCTACCCGCAGTTGGATCCCCGCCCCGACCGCGAGGATCCGGGCCGCGTCCCCGGACCGGTCCGAGAGGGGAGTGAAGGCTCCCGCCCGCATGTACCCACCGATCGACATGTCCAGATCACTGAGGGCGCCGAAGGGACGGTCCCACTCTGCATAGGCCCGGGCCCTTCGTAGCCGGACATCGGCCGTCAGCAAGACCGCGGGAACGGGACCCGTCTCCTGCCGGTCACCTCGCTGCTCACCCTCCTTCCGGGTGGCGAGCTGCTCCGATTCCATCCGCTGGTACAGCTCCTCGGCCTGGTCCAGGGCTGTGACTGCACCGCTCACGTCTCCGACATCAGTCCTGGCCCGTCCCATGGCGTAGAGCAGTCCCGCTCTGGCCTGGGGAACCTCAGGCAGGTCCGGGGAGGCGGCGTCCAAACGGTCCAGGGCGTGCTGCGCCCGCGCGAACTCGGCCAGCGCCTGTGCCGGCCCCTGGCTCTGCTCGGCGGCGAGCCCCCGTTCGTAGGCCGTCCGGTACTCCTGGATCGCCTGCTCGGTACGATCCCGGTCCTGAGAGGCTCCGCGCCGCCGAAATATCTTCATCTTCCCTATATTCCACTTGAGTTGACTACATCCAGCCGTCCGGTGAAACGTCGACATCCTGTCATGGCGTCTCCACCGGATACCCTCGTTCACTTCGAAGGGGTCTGCCACAGGGTCTGTCACAGGTTCCCTGGCCGACTTGTGCCGGTGTGTCGGTCCGCGCGCGGGTGTCGGCGAGGCGTGCGGCGCCTGCGATCGACGGACGGCCTGACCGCAGGTGCGCGGCGGTGGCGACGGCGCCTCGGCTCGCTCGAGCGTCGGATCAGGGGAACGGCAGGGGGCGGTCCAGCCGCTCGCGTCCGTCGGGTGCCGTGATGCCGGGGGCGTGCGCGACGAGCCGGAGGCGGCCGTCGACCACCAGGTACAGGTAGGTTCCGTCGCTGCCCTCGAGGCGGGGAACAGTGACCGCTCCCTTGTGCATGAGTTGCCGACACAGGCCCTGTCAGGGGGTGCGCCTCAGTGAGCGTTTTCAGCGCTGCCTCTCCAGGGTGAGGACGGCTTTGGTGATGACGGTCATGCGGTTGGGGCTGATGCGGGATCGGCGGAGGATCTGCCAGGACTTCAGCCGTGCCATGCCGCGTTCGACCGGCGCACGTGCTGCGGCAAGCGCTCGGTTGACGGTGCGCTGGGTCAGGGTGGGTTCACCGCCCGGTGGCCGTTTGAGTCCGGTGGTGGCCCAGGGGCCGGCGCCTTGGTAGGCGCGGTCGGCGAGGATCGGGACGCCCTGGCGTTCGCAGATCCGGATGATGCGGTGGGTGCGGGCTGCGGTCAGGTCGTGGGTGCGGCCCGGCAGGGCGGGCGAGATCCACAGGACCTCACCGGCGGGGTCGGTGACGACCTGGACGTTCACGCCGGTGCCGGCGGTGCTTGGCCGAGTAGTCGGCTCGGCTGTCGCCGACGCGGTCGCACTCGGCGAGCGTCCCGTCCAGCAGGACGAACTCCGGATCAAGCTCGCGCAGCGTCTTGAGCAGGCCCGGGGCCCGTTCGGCGAGCAGGGCGGTCACGGCGGTGACATACGCGTGGGCGGTGCCGACGGATATCCCGAAGCCGGATGCGAGCCGGGTAAGGGTGTCGTGGTGGCGTAGGTACACCAGAGCGACGAGCGCCCGCTGGTGCGGCGGGAGTTTGCACCGTCGGTCACCCTCACGGGTGACGATGAGCATCGTGACCCACTCGACGAGGGCATGCGGGAGGTCGAGTGCGGCAGGATAGGCAACCAACAGGGTTCCTGTGCCGATGGGTTGAGACTTCGAACACCTCCCCCAACGGCACGGGGGCTTTGTGCGTTGCGGCCCTCACCTCGTCCTCACCGGCGTCACCCGATCAGTGACCACACTGAAAAACGCTCTGTGACGGAACGCATGCTCATGCGAGGGCCGTCCCCCTGTCCGGCGAATGCCCAGGTGAGCGGCCTAGTTCGAGGAGCATTTCGACCCATCGGTAGCCTGCATCCCCATGATGCGCGCTTGGACCTTGCCGATGCTGCTTGTACTCAGCGGCTCAGTCGTCGCGGCTGGGCAGATCTTCAAGGGAAGCCCCGGCACAGCCGCAGCACTCCTGCCGGCGTTCCTGGTGCTCGCCGGAGTGAACTCACCCCTGGTCTTCCCGAGGTCGATCGGTGCGCAGGAGGCACAACGCCGCAGCGCGGTCGACGGCCGACCGGTCGTCCTCTGGCGGCCGGGCTGCAAGTACTGCATACGACTGCGCATCCGGCTGGGCCGCAGCGCCCGCCAGCTGCACTGGGTCAACATCTGGCGCGACCCCGCAGGAGCCGCAGCGATAAGAGCAGCCAACGACGGCAACGAGACCGTGCCGACCGTCTTCGTGACGGGCCAGCCACACACCAACCCCGATCCAGAATGGGTGCGCGAACAGCTCTCCCCTTCCGGGTGATCAGAAACCGCGCCCTACGGAAAGGCACCCGCAGACACAAATGCACAGAGGTCAAAAGACAAGCTCACCCGAAGCGGGAACCACGCAAAGACCCACGTGCCCCGGTGTCAGCCTCCGCTGCTCTCCCGGACGACGATCCGATGGCCGACGACCTCGTCCCGGTACTCGGCGGTGGAGTCCGGGTCGTCCACACGGTCCAGGAGCAGGGCGACCGCCAAGCGGGCGGTCTCCCGCTTGTCGGGCGAGACGGTACTCAGGCTGGGCACGCTGAACCGAGATGCCTGGATGTCGTCGAAACCGATCACGTCGATGTCGGCGGGCACGCGCACGCCGGCCTCGTACAGGGCCCGCAGGGCGCCGAGCGCCAGGTTGTCGTTGAGGCACAGCAGGGCGTCCGGCGGGGACGTGTCCCGCGCCAGGCGGGCGGCCGCCTCGGCGCCGTCCCGCCAGTGGTAGGCGTCCACCGGTACCACCAGGTCGGCCTCGAAGGGCAGGCCCGCCGCGGCGAGGGCCTCGCGGTAGCCGTCGGTGCGCAGCCGGTCGGTGCCCTGCCTGCCGCGCAGGGTGCCGCCGATCACCGCGATGCGGCGTCGCCCCCGGGCCAGGAGGTGTTCGGTGGCCTCGCGCGCGGCGCGCACGTTGTCGATGCCGACGTGGTCGGTGTGTCCTTCGGCGGGGCGCTCACCGAGCAGCACCAGGGGCAGCCGCCGGTCGCGGGCGGCGAGGTCCCGGGGCAGCAGTGACAGGGGGCTGAGGATGACTCCGTCGCAGAACTGGGTGTCGAATCCGTGGAGCGCGGCCAGTTCGCGGTCCCGCTTTCCGCCGGTGTGGTCGATGAGTACGGTGCGGCCGTGGCGTCCGGCCGCTTCCATGACGTGGCGGGCCAGTTCGGAGAAGTAGGCGACGTCGAGTTCGGGCACGGCGAGGGTGATCATGCCGGTACGGCCCTGGCGGAGCTGGCGGCCGGCGATGTTCACGCGGTAGCCCAGGGCGTCGATCGCCTCCTGGACGGCGGTGCGGGTCCGTTCCGAGACGTGTTCGTAGTTGTTGATCACGTTGGAGACGGTCTTGGGTGAGACGCCGGCGTACTCCGCCACGTCCTTGATCCTCGGTCTGGCCGCCACGCTGCCCTTCCTTCCGAACTGCGGCAATCATACCGACGACAGAGAGCGCTTTCTGTCCGCCGGAGCCACAGTATCTGCGCCCGAACTATTTACATCGATGTAATCGGCATGGTGCCATGTGCCGCACGATCCGCACCACGCACCGACCTGCACTCTCGCAACGAGGAGCACCATGCCCGCCCCGTACCTCCCGGACGAGCCGCCTCGCCCCGAGTACCCCAGGCCCCAGTTCACCCGGGACGCCTGGCTGAGCCTCAACGGCACATGGCAGTTCGAGATCGACCGGTCCGACACCGGTCTGGAACGCGGCCTCACCGACCGCGACCTGGCCGACCGCATCCTCGTCCCGTTCTGCCCGGAGTCGGAACTGTCCGGCGTCGGCGAGACGGATTTCCTGGAGGCGGTCTGGTACCGGCGCACCGTGACCGTGCCCGCCGAGTGGAACGACGCCCGCGTACTGCTGCACTTCGGGGCCGTCGACCACGACACCACCGTATGGGCCAACGGTCGGGAAGTCGCCCGCCACCGCGGGGGCTTCACCCCCTTCACCGCCGACCTCGGCGACGTGGTCGCGGCCGGCGAGGAACTCACCGTCGTCGTCCGCGCCCGGGACAGCCGCCACACCGTCCAGGCCCGCGGCAAGCAGGCCACCTGGTACGCCAACACCCACTGCCACTACACCCGGACCACGGGCATCTGGCAGACCGTGTGGCTCGAACCCGTTCCCCGCACCGTCGCCCTGCGCCGCCCCCGCATCACGCCCGAACTGGCCACCGGCTCCTTCCTGGTCGAGCTGCCGCTCTCCGCGAACCTCACCGGACACCGGGTACGCGCCACGCTCGGCGACGCCGACGGAGTCGTCGTCACCGCCGAGGGGCGCGCCGATCTCGACCTGTGCCCGCGGCTGACGCTCGCCGTCCCCGAGGAGCGCCGGCGCACCTGGTCGCCGGCGGACCCCCACCTGTACGACCTCGCCCTGGAGGTCCTGGGCCCGGACGGCGCCGTCGTCGACGCGGCCGGCTCCTACGCCGGGCTGCGCTCGGTGTCCGTGCGCGGCAAGGAGCTGCTCCTCAACGGCGAGCGGGTCTTCCAGCGGCTGGTGCTCGACCAGGGCTACTACCCCGACGGCCTGATGACCGCCCCCAGCGACGCCGCGCTGCTGAGGGACATCGAGCTGGGGATCGCGGCCGGGTTCAACGGGGCCCGGCTGCACCAGAAGGTCTTCGAGGAGCGCTTCCTCCACCACGCCGACCGGCTCGGCTACCTGGTGTGGGGCGAGTTCGGCGACTGGGGCTGCGAGAGCGGCGTCCGCGACGACAACCAGCGGCCCGACGCCTCGTACGTCACACAGTGGCTGGAGGCTCTGGAGCGCGACCGTTCCCACCCCTCGATCGTCGGCTGGTGCCCGCTGAACGAGACGTACCAGAACCTGCACGACCGCATCACGGTGCTGGACGACGTCACCCACGCCATGTTCCTCGCCACCAAGCAGGCAGACCCGACCCGTCCGGTCATCGACGCCTCCGGCTACGCGCACCGGGTGCCGGAGACGGACGTCTACGACTCGCACTGCTACGAGCAGGACCCCGCGGCGTTCGCCAAGATCATGAACGGGCTCGCCGAGAACCGGCCGTACGTCAACACCGGCCCCGAGGGCCGCACCTGGTCCGTGCCCTACCGCGGACAGCCCTACTTCTGCAGCGAGTTCGGCGGGATCTGGTGGGACCCCGAGGCCGCCGCCGCGGCGGGTGACGACTCGGCGAGCTCCTGGGGGTACGGCGAACGGCCGCGCACCGAGGCGGAGTTCATGGAGCGGTTCCGCGGCCTGACCGGCGTGCTGCTCGAGGACCCCGGCATGTTCGGCTACTGCTACACCCAGCTCACCGACGTCTTCCAGGAGCGCAACGGCGTCTACCGCTTCGACCGCTCCGAGAAGGCCGACACGGCGGCCCTGCGCGAGGCCCAACTGCGCAGGGCGGCGTACGAGAACACGCAGTAGCCCCGGACCACCGCTCCCCGTGAGCGGGCACGCCGACTCCTGCCCCGGTTTTACATCGATGCAAGAACGCAACGCATGTGGTGGGTGGCGGCGCGGACTCCTTTCCCGCGCCGTCACCCACCGGAAAGGACCCCCATGACCGGCACACCCGTCCAGGTCGGTCGCCACGGACCGACCAGACGCCGCGTCCTGACGACAGCACTCACCGCCGGAGCGGCCGCCCTCGGCGCCGGCGCCCTCACCGGATGCGGCTCGGCCCTCGCGTCCGACGACGGATCCACCGTCCGGCTGTGGGACCTGTTCAGCGGAGCCGACGGCGGCCTCCTCAACGACATGGTGGCCAAGGCCCGGCCCGACATGCCCGGCACGCGCGTCGAACGCACCGTCCTGGAGTGGGGCACGCCCTACTACACCAAGCTCGCCATGGCCTCCGCCGGCGGCCGGGGTCCCGACGTCGCCGTCTCGCACATGTCCCGACTCACCGGATACGCGCCCACCGGTCTGCTCGACCCCTGGGACCTGGACGTCCTGGCGGAACACGGCATCGTCCCGGACGACTTCGCCGACGCGGTCTGGTCCCGCACCCGGTTCGACGGCAAGACCTACGCCATCCCCCTGGACACTCACCCCTTCATCGTCTTCTACCACCCCGGACCGGCGAAGAAGGCCGGCTTGCTCACCGCCGACGGCGCCCTGGACACCGACGCCTTCTCCTCCCCCGACCGCTTCCTCGCCGCCGGCAAGGAACTCGCCAAGGCCTCCGGGAAGCAAGGCATCGCGTTCGGCTACGTCACCGACACCGCCCAGTGCTGGCGGCTGTTCTACGGCCTGTACCACCAGACCGGCGGCCGCTTCGAACTGCCCGAGGGCGGCCCGGCCGAGGTGGACGTCGACCGGATGGCCGAGGTCATCGCCTTCATGGCCAAGATCGTCGACGGTACCGTCAACCCCCGCAGCCTCGACTACGCCTCCGCCATCGCCTCCTTCGTCAACAACCGGACGGCGATGATCCTCTCCGGCGAATGGGAACTGGGCACCTTCCGCACGACCGACGAGAACGTCGGCGCCGCCCCCTTCCCCACCGTCTTCGGCACCCCGGCCGTCTACGCCGACTCGCACTCCTTCGTCCTGCCCCACCGCGACCACCCGGACGAGGAACACCGACGCCGCACCCACCGCGCGGTCGCCGCGCTGCTCAGGGCCGGACAGATCTGGGCCACCGCCGGCCACATCCCCGCCTACACGCCCGTCACCCGGACCTCCGAGTACGCCGCGCTCCGACCGCAGTCCCACTACGCCCGGGCCGCGGACCACGTCGTCCTCGATCCGGCGGCATGGTTCGCCGGAGCGGGCTCGGACTTCCAGAACGCCATGTCCCAGGTCCTCCAGCAGGCCCTCCTGGGCGACATGAGCCCGGACCGCGCGGCGCGCGCGATGGTACGGCGCCTCAATACCTTCCTCTCCAAGCCCAGCCCGGCCTGATCCGGCCGCGAACCGTCCGCGCAGGAGGCACGACGATGTCCTCTCCCCCCGCCCCGTCCCGCACCGGGACGCTCCCGGCGCGCCGGATCCTCTCCCCCGGCCCGCTCTTCGCCCTCCCCTTCCTCGTGCTCTTCGCCCTCTTCATGGTCTGGCCACTGGTCCAGGGACTGTGGATGAGCTTCACCGACACCTCCCTGTCGGCCCACGCACCGGGCTTCGTCGGCCTCGACAACTTCTCCAAGGCCCTCCAGGACGCCGAGATGTGGCGCGCACTCGGCCACACCGTGTGGTTCACCGTCCTGTCGACCGTCCCGCTCGTCGTCGTCGCCCTCGGCATGGCCCTGCTCGTCCACACCGGACTGCCCGGCCAGTGGGTGTGGCGCCTGGCCTTCTTCGCGCCGTACCTGCTGCCCGTCGGCGTGGTCACCCTGGTGTGGGGCTGGCTCTTCCAGGGCGACCTCGGCCTGTACAACCAGCTCCTCGACGCGGTCGGGCTCGACTCGGTGGCCTGGCTGAGCGACAGATCGGTCGCGATGTGGGCGATCGTGCTCACCACCCTGTGGTGGACCGTCGGCTTCAACTTCCTTCTCTACCTCGCCGCCCTGCAGTCCGTGCCCGACCACCTCTACGAGGCCGCGGCACTCGACGGCGCGGGCGCCTGGCGACGCCTGTTCTCCATCACGCTGCCGCAGCTTGGCCGGATCACCGTCGTCGTCACCGTGCTGCAGATCCTCGCCTCGCTGAAGGTCTTCGACCAGGTCTACCTGCTCACCAAGGGCGGCCCGGACAACTCCACCCGCCCGGTCATCGAGTACATGTACGACGTCGGCTTCACCGGCTACCGGCTCGGCTACGCCTCGGCGATCAGCTACGTCTTCTTCGCCCTCGTCATCCTCGCCTCCGCGGCCCAGTACGCCGCCCTCCGCCGCCGGGAGAAGTGACATGACCTCCACCACCGAGTTGCCCGCCCGCAGTCCCGAGGCCGCACCCCGCTCACCTGTCATCCGGGAGGTGGCGGCCCGCAGACACCGCGCCGAGGCCCGCCGCACCCACCTCTCCCTCGGCGACGGCCGCACCGCACGCACCCTCACCTTCGCGGCGCTGACCCTGCTGGCCCTCCTGTGGCTGCTGCCCTCCAGTTGGGGACTGCTCACCGCGTTCAAGTCGGAGCAGGACGCCGGCGACCCCGTCCACTGGCTGTGGCCCGAGCACGGCTTCACCCTCGACGGGTTCCGCAGTGTGTGGGAGCGCGGCGACCTGCCGCTGTGGATGTTCAACAGCTTCCTCGTCGCCGCCGTCGTCACCGTGATCACGGTGGCCGTGTCCGCGATGGCCGGCTACGCCTTCTCCCGCACCCTGTTCGCCGGGCGCAAGGCACTGTTCACCGTCACGGTGGCGGCCGTCCTGGTGCCGCCGCAGATGCTGATCGTGCCGTGGTTCCAGCAGATGCTGACCCTGAACCTGGTCGACACCTACGCGGCGGTGATCCTGCCGCAGACCGTGGCACCGGTCATGGTGTTCATCCTGAAGAAGCACTTCGACTCCCTGCCGAGGGAGTTGGAGGAGGCCGCCCGCATCGACGGCGCCGGGCACCTGCGGATCTTCTGGTCCGTGCTCCTGCCGCTGTCCCGCCCCATGCTGTCGGCGGTGGCGGTCTTCGTGTTCATCGGGGCCTGGAACAACTTCCTGTGGCCCTTCGTCTCCACCTCGGACCCCGGCCTGATGACCCTGCCCGTCGGCATCACGTCGGTCAAGGACGCCTACGGCGTCCAGTACGCACAGTCGATGGCCTCGGCCGTCCTGGCCGCGCTGCCGCTGGTCGTCGTCTTCCTGTTCTTCCAGCGGCACATCGTCAAGTCCGTCGCCACGACGGGACTCGGCGGCCAGTGACACCGCCCGTCGACCGAAAGACGGCAACCCGCTCGGACACCACCCCCACACCACGGAGTCGCCCATGAGCACGTCCCCCCGCACGGCCCGCACCGCGGCACTGCTCGCCCTGCTGCTGGCCGTGATGTTCTCCCTCGTCTCCACGCCCGCGTCGACCGCGGCTCCCCAGGCCGCGGCCGCCGCGGGCACCACCTTCCGCAACCCGCTCAACACCGGGCCGGACCCGTACGTGACGTACTTCAACGGCTCGTACTACATGACCACGACCCAGGGCGGCAGCATCCGCATGTGGCGCTCCCCGTCCCTGGCCACCCTCCTCGCATCCGACCCGGTAACCGTCTGGACCGACACCGACAACTCCCGCAACAAGAACATCTGGGCCGCGGAGTTCTACCGCTTCGGCAACCGCTGGTACCTCTACTACACCGCCGACGACGGAGTGGACGACCACCACCGCGTCTACGTCCTGGAGTCCGACGCCGACTCCCCCACCGGCCCCTACCACTTCAAGTCCGCGCTCATCCCGCCCAACCACACCGCCGACTTCGCGATCGACCCCGGCGTCTTCACCCACAACGGCAAGCTGTACCTCGCCTACAGCGGCATCAACGCCTACCAGCACAACGGGCTCAACATCGCGCCGCTGTCCAACCCCTACACCGTCTCCGGCAACGCGGTCGCGATCGACGCGGCGGGCGGCTGCCCGGAGGTGCGCGAAGGACCGGAGTTCCTCAACCGCAACGGCCGTACCTGGATGACCTATTCGGCCTGCGACACCGGCAAGCCCGACTACCAGCTGTGGATGCTCTCCCTGGCCGACGGCGCCGACCCGCTGGTCGCCGCCAACTGGCAGCAGCGGGGCGGCGCGCTCTTCTCACGCAACGACGCCGTCGGCGTGTACGGCCCCGGCCACCACGCCTTCTTCAAGTCCCCCGACGGCACCCAGGACTGGATGGTCTACCACGCCAAGACAACCTCCCAGTACACCTACACCGACCGCACCAGCCGCGCCCAGAAGATCAGCTGGAACGCCGACGGCAGCCCGAACCTCGGCACCCCGCTCGCCCTGGGCGCCACTCAGAACCTGCCCTCCGGCGACCCCGGCTCGGGCAACCACTGGATCAACGACGACGGACGCTCCAGCGGCGACGGCACACTCACCTACACCGGCACCTGGAACTCCGGCACCGGATGTGCCACGCAGTGCTTCTGGGGCGACGACCACTGGAGTGACCGGGCCGGCAACACCGCGACCTTCACCTTCACGGGCACCCGGATCGCGCTGCTGTCCGTACGCGACACCGGCAACGGCATCGCCGCCCTCAGCATCGACGGCGGTACGGAGACCCGGGTCGACCTCTACAGCGCCATCCGCACGGGTGAGACCGTGCAGTACACCAGCCCGAAGCTGGCCCCCGGCCGGCACACCCTGCGCGTCAGGGTGACCGGCGAGCGCAACGCCCGGTCCACGGCCTCCTTCGTGAGCGTGGACCGGGCCGAGGTGTACACCGACTGACCCGGCCGGAAGACGGCGGTCGCCGTCCGGGCAGAACCGGACCGACCGCCGCGCTCGACCGCCGGGACCATTCGGACGCCCTCTGACGAAGCACTACCAGGCCCTGTCACGGCCGGCCGGTTCCTTCTTCGGGAACAGGGTGTAGCTCGCGGCGATCACCAGGTTGATCCCGATCAGCCACACCATCCGCGACTGCCAGTCCCGCAGCGAGCCGGTGCTGCCGTCGTCGCCGACGTACCAGACGGCCGCCTGGAGCAGGGCGACGGCGACCACGGAGGCCAGCACCCAGCGGCCCGCGACCTTCCACTCGTGGACGGCGCGGGCCCGGCCGTACTTCGGCGGCCTCACCGGCGGCGGGCCCCCGGCGAAGCGGTACGCGATCCGGGCGTCGGCCCACCGGATCGTGGAGTGGCCGAGGCCAACCGTGAAGCCGATGTAGACGGCGGCGAGACCGTGCCGCCAGTCGGGCTCGGCGCCGTTCTTCAGGTCGATCGCGGTGACCGTGAACAGCACCAGCTCCAGCAGCGGTTCGCACAGCAGCAGGGCGAGCCCGGTGCGCGGCATCCGGAGCCCGTACCGGAAGCCCAGTCCGGCCGCCAGCAGCACCCAGAACGCCACCTCACAGGCGATGATCAGTCCGACGATCACGGCTCGCTCCTCTTCTTCACCTCTTCGAGCACCCCTCGAGCCTCCCGGCCGCCGGACGGCGCGGCGTCGTCGGCGGTGACGAGATCGGTGTAAGCGAAAGAGGCACCCCGGACCCTCCCTTGGGCGGGGCGTCGGGGGCCGTGTTGGATGGACGCATGGCCCTCGCAGCACTGCGCCCCCACCGCGACGACGTGCGGATCGCCGTCGGCGGGCTGCTGGGCGGGGTGCTGCTGTGGACGCTCGGCATGCGCCCACGCGAGCCCGCGGAAGCCTTCGTGCTGTGGCGGGCGTCCTGGGCCCCGCTGGTGCCGCTCGCGGTGACCGCCGCGTGCGAGCTGCTGCGCCGCACCCGCCCCCGTACCGGCCTGCTCCTCGGCACCGCCGCGCTGCCGCTGGACACGGTGACCGTCGGCAGCGTCGTCACCGTCGTGCTGTACACCGACCTCATGTACGCGGCTGTCCTGTACGGCAGCCCCGCCACCGCCCGCCGAATGCCCTGGATCACCGGGATGCTGACCGTGCTCGGCGGGGTGGTGCCCGCCGCCGTGGGGCGCGACCCCCAGTGGCTGCTGCTCGGGGTGGGCGTCGGCGTGGTCGCGTTCGCCCCCGCCGCCACCGGCTGGGTGGTGCGCAACCACCGGGACGCCGCCGAGGCGGCGCGGCTGCGGGCCGAACAGACCGCACTGCTGGCGGAGGTGGACCGCACCCAGGCGGTGACGGCCGAGCGGGCCCGGATGGCACGGGAACTGCACGACCTGGTCGCGGGCCACCTCTCCGCCATCGCCATCCACTCCACGGCCGCGCTCTCCCTGGACGACCCGAGGACCACGAAGGAGGCTCTGGCGGTGATCCGGGAGAACAGTGTCGAGGGACTGGCGGAGATGCGGCGCCTGATCGGCGTCCTGCGGGCCGACTCGGCCGACCGGGCGCCCGCCGCGATCCCCACGCTGGACGGGCTCGCCGCGCTGGTCGAGGGCGCCCGTGCCAACGGCCTGGACGTCCGCCTGGACGCCGGGCAGGGCGAGGTTCCGGCGCCGGTCGGCCTGGCCGCGTACCGGATCGTGCAGGAGTCACTGACCAACGCCCTCAAGCACGCGGCCGAGGGCCCCGTGGAGGTCCGGCTGCACCGGCGGGACGACTCGCTCGACATCCGGGTGACGAGCCCCTACCGGGCAGGCGACACCCCGCGCGCCCCCGGTTCCGGTGCCGGGATCGCCGGGATGCGGGAGCGGGCGGCACTGCTGGGCGGGGTGCTGGAGGCCGGCCCCGAGAGCGCCCGCTGGACCGTCCGCACCACGCTTCCGCTCGCTGAAGGAGATTCCGCATGATCCGTGTCCTGGTCGCCGAGGACCAGTCGGCCGTACGGGCCGGTCTCGTGCTCATCCTGGGCAGCGCGCCCGACATCGAGGTGGCCGGGGAGGCGGCGGACGGGGAGCGCGCGGTGGAGCTGGCTCGGGAGCTGCGGCCGGACGTGGTGCTGATGGACGTACAGATGCCGCTGCTGGACGGGGTGTCGGCGACCCGGCTGATCACGGCTGAGGCACTGGCGGACGTGCTGGTGCTGACCACGTTCGACCTGGACGAGTACGTCTTCGGGGCGCTGCGGGCCGGTGCGGCCGGGTTCCTGCTGAAGAACGCCGAGGCGCGGGAGCTACTGGCGGCGGTGCGGACCGTGGCGCGCGGGGAGGGCGTGGTGGCGCCTGCGGTGACCCGGCGGCTGATCGCCGAGTTCGCCGGGCAGCCGCCTCGGACGAACGACCGGGCCGTCCTGGACGGGCTGACCCCGCGCGAGCGCGAGGTGCTGACCGGTGTCTGCGACGGGCTGTCCAACGCCGAGATCGGGGCCCGGCTGGCGATGGCGGAGGGCACGGTGAAGACCCACGTCAGCCGGCTGCTGGCCAAGCTGGGACTGCGCAGCCGGGTCCAGGCAGCCGTGCTGGCACGGGAGTTGGGGGTGTAGGGGCGCCTCCTCGGCGCCCCTACACCCAAAGGGTGTTGCATAGGCGATCGTGGGGCCGCTTCGCTACGGTGCGGCCATGGCGAACTTTGTGCTGGTTGCAGGTGCGCGACTCGGATCGTGGGCGTGGGACGACGTGGTGCCGCATCTGCGTGCGGCAGGTCATGGTGTCCACCCGCTGACGCTGTCCGGTCTCGCTGACAAGCGAGGTGTGCCGGCTGGGCAGCAGACCCACGTCCAGGACATCGTCGATGAGGTCGAGCTCCAGGACCTGCGTGAAGTCGTTCTGGTGGGCCACAGCTACTCGGGTGTCCCGAGCGGTCAGGCCGCCGGCCGGATCGGCGACCGGCTGGCGCATGCGGTCTTCCTCGACTCCAGTGTTCCGGCCGATGGTCAACCGTTCGTCTCCGCCTGGCCGGACGGCGGGGCGATGATGAGGGCGTCGATCGCCGGGAACGGAGGATTCTGGCCGGTCGCGTCCGCGGCCCATTTCGAGGGCCACGGTCTCACCGATGAGCAGATCGCACGGATCGTGGGCGGTTCGACGCCGCACCCGGGTGCCACGCTGACCGAACCCGCCGTGCTGGAAAGGCCGCTCGGCGACCTCCCGGCGACTTACGTCAAGTGCACGCTCGGTGACCCCGAGCCGAGCGACGACGTGGCCGAGCTGCTGACCAGCGGACACTGGCGGCTGATCGAGATGGACACCGGCCACTGGCCGATGTTCTCCCAGCCACGCGAACTGGCGCAGATCCTCCTCGACATAGCCGGGGCGTAACCGGGGCGTAACCACCGGTCCGTGCTTGCGGACTCCTTGCTGGCGTTGTATCAGCTGCGCCGGTCACAGCCACTCGTCGATCGCCGCGACGAGGACGGTCGCCTCGTAGCGGACCGCGAGTTCGTCGTACCGCGTGGCCACGGACCGGTGCCTTGAGCCGATCGCTGCCGCACTCGACCGCGTGCCGAGCCTTGTGGTCCTGCGGGTCGAACTGCGGCGGCCGACCGCCAGCAGACCTCAACGGCCGAGTGACCAGCCTGCTGGACCACAAAGGCCCCTTTGCCATGAGTCCGGGACGAAGAGGTCGTGCCAGACCGGCGGCGGCTCCGGCTCTCTCCTGTCGTGCCGCGCCCGTGATGTATCGCTCATGAGCAGCCCCCCTCCAACTCACTGAGATGCACTCGAGGTCTTTCCCCGGAAGATCGCGGGTAACCCGGCTTCGCCCTTGCCGGCTGTGCGATCTTGCCGGAAGCCAACCGCCATCGGACACACTCCAGACCTTCAACGTCCGCTCATGCATTGCGTGTTGGCTTCGCCACGGGAAGCAGCGCGGACCGGCCGCCGACCGGATGGGCTTCCTGCCCGCTCCGCCGCAGTTCAGCCAAGTCGGCTCGCGATCGACGGCGATGTCAGACAGGCGGAACGGGTTCGACCCAGCCGCACGGATGAGGGATCGGACTTACAAGAAGGCCGTGGTGACGGTGTTCGGTTCACTTCCGCTCGCACGGAGAGCACCGCCCTCCCCAACGGCACAGGAGTCTCGTGCGTCGCGGGTCCCGCCGCCGTGAGGCGAACGGCTTGTCACACACCCTGACGCGACGACACTTCTGTCACCGGCGGCGGAGGGTGTGTGACAGGCCCGGCAGTTCATTGGATCAGGTCGGTGTGCGGATGCTCGGGAGAGGCCGGGCAGACGTAGATCTGCATGTTGTCGGTGCTGCCGACCTCGACCTTGGTCGGCTGCGAGGGGTCCTGGCCACAGCAATGACCGGCGGTGTTGGCGGCGTGGGCGGCGGTCTGGTCCTCGTGAGGCGCCCAGCTGTGTCCCTCGCCGCCGTCCCATTCGTAGGAGGCGATGGTCAGCAGCGGGACCATCCGCACATCACAGACCGTGCAGTAGCGGGGGTTGGGGTCGGTGCGGCCCCACGGAGGCCAGCCGCCGACCTTCCAGCCGGGCGCGTCAGCCAGATGGACGTCATAGAAGTCCCGCGGACAGTCCGCGTGCTCGGAGCCGTCCACGTCGGCGCCGGCCGCCTGCCATCTGCTCCAGTCCTCCACCATCAGCTGCATCTGCGGGCTCAGATCGAGGCCGTTGGGGTATTCGGTGATCGTTTCCGGTGCCAGCACGCACGGCTCCGGCAGATAGCCGTCATCGTTCACCTCGTACGGTTCGGGCGGGGTGGCGAGGATGTCGCCCACCTCGGCGGCGGACCGCCAGAACAGTGCGGTCGCCGGCTTGTGATGCGGATCGTGGTCGTAGGGGCACCACAGGACCTGGAGCAGATCGGCCTGTCCGGGCGGCCGCAGCAGGGGTATGTCGCGCAGATACAGCTGGGCCACGGGCAGCATGGGAACCGGGCGGTCCGCGGGCGGCGGACCGGCGTCGAGCCGCTCCGCGAGCCTCGCGGCGTTCCGTTCCTTGATCGCCGCCTCCTCGGGCGTCATCCCGCCACGGCCATGGTGATCGCGGTGTCTCCGGACCTGCATGCGTCTCATCAGCCGCACGTCGTCCGGCGACTGACGGAACCCGCTGTCCACGTGCAGGTGCGAGGCTTCGCAGTGCGGCCACGGCTCATCGGCCGGCCACAGCAACGGTCCCCCGACCGAGCTCTCCCCGGCCGAAGGCGACCCGGGACGAGGGTGCAGCCGAATCGCGGGACGCGCCAACGGCGCCAGCTCGGGAAAGACCGCGGTCACGTCCACGGGCCGCGGCGGAGTAGTACGTACGAAGACCATGCCGGTGATCCTGTCACCAGCCACTGACAACCCCTGACCTTCTCAACCGGCTTCCGTGGCACCGGTGTTCAGCCGGTCGAGTCCGACACGCGCAGGCCGGTCGCAGTCATCCCGCCGGGTGTCGAACCGGTGCGGTCCGGAGACGAGCGACCTGGGCGCGGTGGCGGGCCCGGAGAGCCCGGCGCTCCCCGGCCTCGGCGAGCACCGCCGCTCCGGCTTGCTCTCCGGCGTCGAACGGCGCCGGAGAGAAGCGGTCGCCGGCTCTGACGTGCTGTTCCCAGTCGTCCTGCCAGAACTCCACCGTCCAGCCCGGCCACAACTCCGGTACTTGGTAAGCCTGTGGCGAGGAGTAGAGGGACCACCAGCCCAGACGGCGGCGTTCCGGGTCGAGGTGGATGCCGGAGTTGACGTGCAGGCGGCAGACTCCGTGCCCGGGGGCGTCCGTCAGGCGGTCGAGCAGGGCGGCGCCCTCGCGGACCGGGTGGTCGAAGGCGTCGGAGGCGACGTGGCAGCGGTCGGTGCCGACCGTGATCACCACACCGCCCGGGTCGGGCCCGGCCAGGTCCTCGTCGTCGGGGGCGAGGAGCGGGGCCGAAGAGGGCTCCGAATCGCGGCGGCGGACGTACTCCGGGTCCAGTCCGACGTACTCGCGCAGTTCGGCCGGGCCGTCGTACAGCCAGCGGACCTCCCAGCCCGGCCACGCCGCTCGGATCAGCTCGAACACGGCCGCGCGGTGGCGGAGTTCGGTGCTGGGCCCCTCCCAGGCGAAGAACAGAAGTACCTTCCGGCCGAGATCGAGCAGTATTCCGCCCTGGGCCATGGTGTCGTCCAACCACCAGCCGTCCTGGCGGAGTTCGGGAAGCATGGCGAGAACCGGCGTCGGCCCGTCCAGCAGGTCGAGGTCGATTCCGACCGCCCAGCCGGTCCGGTACAGCTCATGCGTACCGTTCTCGCGGACCACGATGACGTTGGCTCTGTCTCCCATCGGGCCAGGATGACCGGACGGGAGGCTGTCGGCCATCCGTTTTCGGCGGCTCCGAGGCTCCGGTGTCCAGCGATCGGCTGCCGCCTGACCTGCGGCTGATCCGGCTCGAGCTCGCTCTGTCGCCCTCGTGACCGGACCGGGAACCGGCGGGCGGCGTTGGCAGGCGTGGCTCAACCTGGACAAGGCCGCGGCGCTCCTCACCGAGGAACCCGAGGACGTGGACGACACGAGCCTGTGGGCGAACACACCCGAGTTCGCCGAGGCAGTGAGGCGCAAGCGGGCGAAGCTCGACGCGGATGTTCCGGCCGACGCCGAAGGCGCCCTCGCCTGGGCTGCGGCGGCCGGCGTCCCGGTCACCACGCAGCAGCCCGGATCGAAGAGCTGCTGCGCTCGCGGGAGGTCTTCGCGGAGGACCTCTTCAGCGCGCTGCTGGACGAGTTGGGTTTCCCCCAGGCCGTCCAGCCCTCACCACAGCCATGAGAAACGATGTTCCAGGAAGGCGATCCCCTCCCCCGTCCCGGGGACTCCCTGACGATTTCCGTCCGCCGGGTGACGGCGGGCCTCGGGCAGGCCTTAGGCCCTGTCGTCAAATTCCCGCCTGCCCCACGACGCCCGGCACGCTCCCCCAAGCTCTTCGAGCAGGGGGCACCCCCACTCGCCGCACCGGGCGAAAGCCCCAGTACGTCCAGTACGAGGACTTCCGCCCGGCACTCCCCCAGCCTTCGGGCGACGACGGGAATTTGTCGACAGGACCTGGGTGACGCGCTGAGGTGCCGGACGCCGAGGGCGGGCAGGAGTTGAGTCAACGGTCGACCAGCCGTGGACGCGGGGCCTCACCCGTGGATTCCGCGTCGGTGCCGACCGGGCCGCGGGGAAGCATCCGGTCCAGCCACTTCGGCAGCCACCAGTTGGTCCGGCCGAGGAGTGTCATGGTCGCCGGTACCAGCACCATGCGTACGACCGTGGCGTCGATGAAGATCGCGGTGGCCAGGCCGAGCCCGAACATCTTGGTGGAGGGGTCCTCGGCGACGGCGAAGGACAGGAAGACCGCCACCATGATGAGGGCGGCCGAGGTGATGATCCGGGCGGTGCGCGAGACGCCCTCGACGATCGCCGTGCCGTTGTCGCCGGTGCGCAGGTACTCCTCGCGTACGCGGGAGAGGAGGAACACCTCGTAGTCCATCGACAGGCCGAACAGGATGGCGAAGAGGAACATCGGGATGAACGACACGATCGGAACCGTTGCTTCCAGTCCGATGAGTGCTCCTCCCCAGCCCCACTGGAAGACCGCGACCATGATGCCGTAGGCCGCGCCGATGCTCAGCAGGTTCAGCAGTACCGCCTTGAGCGGTACGAGTACCGAGCGGAAGACCAGCATCAGCAGCAGGAACGACATCGCCAGCACGGCGGCGACGAACGCCGGCAAGCGTTCGCTGGTGCGTTGCCCCACGTCGGACAGGCTCGCGGCGGCGCCGCCGACGTGGGCCCTGGCCGGGCCGTGCCCGATCGCCGTGGGCAGCACGTCGGTGCGCAGCCGGGTGATGGTGTCGGCCGTGGCCTTGTCCTGAGGGCTGGTGGTCGGGAACACCACGAGGGTCGCGATGCCGGTGGCCCGATCGACGCGCGTCGGCGCGACGGATGCGATGCCCGGATCCGCCGCGACCGCCCCGACGAGTCGGTCCAGCACTCCCGGATCACCGGTGGGGTCCGCGGCGATGACGAGGGGACCGTTGGTGCCCGGGCCGAACCCCTCGGCGACGAGGTCGTAGGCCCGGCGCTCGGTACGGCTGTGGGGCAGTGAGCCGTCGTCGGGCAGGCCGACGCGCAGGCCGAGCACGGGCAGCGTCGCGGTCAGCAGCAGCCCCGCCGCGCCGACCGCGTACGGCACCGGGTGCCGGCTGACGTGCCCGATCCAGCGACGCCACCCGGCGGCGTGGGCGGCGCCCGCCGCCGTGTCCCGCCGTCGGCCGAGGCGGCCCGACCACCCGGCCTGAAGTGCCCGGCCGATCCGGCCGACCCGGCCCAGCCGCGGGCCCGCCGCGCCGAGGAAGGCCGGCAGCAGCGTCACCGACGCGAGCACCATCGTCAGGACGACGATCGAGACGGCGACCCCGCCCACCGTCATGAACGGCACGTTCGCGACCGCCAGGCCGAGGATCGACACGACGACGGTGCCGCCGGCGAAGACCACCGGCCGCCCCGCCGTGGCCACCGCTCGTCCGGCCGCCTCGTGCGGATCGAGCCCGCGCGCGAGGTACTCCCGGTGCCTGGCGAGCACGAACAGCGCGTAGTCGATGCCCACTCCGAGCCCGACCATGCTGCCCAGGACCGGTGCGAAGGTGGGGACCTCTGTCACCCCCGCCAGTACCGTCATCGTGGCGACCCCGACGGTCAGTCCGAAGACCGCCATGCCGATCGGCAGTGCGGCGGCGACGAGCGAACCGAACGCCAGGAACAGGATCGCGGCCGCGGCGAGGAGGCCGATCAGCTCGCTCGCGCCGCCGTCGGGGTCGGAGAAGGCGTAGAAGAGGTTCCCGCCCATCTCGATGCGCAGGGGCAGCTCGGCGCGCAGCCGGTCGCCGAGATCGACGAGGGCGTCGAGGTCTTCGGCCGACAGCCGGCTCTGGTCGGGGTACTGCACCCGGACGACCGCGATCCGCCCGTCGGCCGAGACGAGGCCGCCGCGCACGGCCTTTCCCCCGCTTGCGTCGAGTGCCCCCGCCGGGTCGCTCGTGCCGAGCACGTGCGGCAGCCGCTCCACCTCGGCCCGCAGCCGCGTGAGAGCGGTGCGCGCACTGCCGTGGTCGAAGAACGTCGCAGCGCCGTCGAGGGGGGTGACGACCACCTGGGCGGTCATCCCCTCCTGGCCGGTGCCGGCCCGCTCGATCAGTTCCGCGGCCCGCTGGGAGTCCAGTCCCGGAGCGGTCATCGAATCCGCGTTCCGCCCGCCGAAGGCGACGGCGGCGAGGACGGCGAGCGTGGCGGCGACCAGCCATGCCGCGATCACCCGCCAGGGATGGCGGGCGGCGCCCCCGCCCAGGCGCAACAGGGCTTTCGAGAGCATCGGGTCCTCCAACCACCTCGTCGGCCGTCCTTGTACGGCCGCCGATACCGAGGCTCGTCGCCACGGCGCTCCGCGGCATCGGCCCGCGGGCCGCGGATCCGTCGGCCCCGGGGCGGAGTGACGACCCGTCCTTTCGGCCGATGCGCGGCACGGCGCGGCCCCTAGGCTGAGAACCGTGCTGCGAGACGACCTGCGAACCCTGTGGACCGAACCCCGGCCGCCCGACGCGCCCGCCCGGGTGTGGCGGGACTGGGTTCTGCTCGCCGCGAGCCTGGGCGCTGTGGTGCTGGAGGCCACCCTGCGCGAGAACGTCGTGTGGCGGCCGGTGGCGGTGGTGTTCGCCGTATGGCTGTGCCTGCTGCCCCTGTGGCGCCGGACCCGCCCACTGGCGATGGTCACGCTGGGGTTCGGCTCGGTGATCCTGCTCCAGCTGGCCTCACTGGTCGCCGCACCGCGCGAGCCCGTCGGCCTGGACACCGGCGTGGTCGTGCTCGTGCTGGTGTATGCGCTGCCCCGGTGGGGATCGGGACGGGAGATCGTGCTGGGCAGCGTGGTGATCCTCACGGCCTTCGCGCTGGGGGTCACCGCGGACGACACTCCGCCCGCCGAACAGGTCGGGGGCTTCGTCTTCCTGTCGCTGCCCGGCTTGATCGGGGCCTCCGTGCGGTTCTGGGGGACCGCTCGCGAGCGGCAGTTGGAGCAGGTACGCTCCCGCGAGCGTGAGCAGCTCGCCCGGGAACTGCACGACACCGTGGCCCACCACGTTTCGGCCATGGTGATCAGCGCCCAGGCGGGCCGGGTGCTCGCGGGCACCGACCCGTCCGCCGCCGTCGAGGCGCTGGAGGGGGTCGAGGAGGAAGGGGCGCGCACGCTGGAGGAGATGCGCGCCATGGTCGCCGCGCTGCGCGACCGCGGGGCCGGCGCCGAGCTGGCGCCGCCTGCCGGCGTCGCGGATCTGGAGCGCCTGGTGCGCACCCCGGGTGGTCGCCTCAGGGTCGACCTGGGTCTCGACGGCGAACTGGACACGCTGCCCCCGGCCGTGGACGCGGCCGTCTACCGCATCGTGCAGGAGTCGGTGACCAACGCCATGCGCCATGCGGTCAACGCGACCGAGGTCGTCGTCCGGGTCACCGCGGACCGGCACACGGTACGGGTGAGCGTGCGCGACAACGGCCACCGCACCGGCCGAGGCCGTGCCGGATACGGACTCACCGGACTGCGCGAGCGCGCGACGCTGCTCGGCGGCACACTACAAGCCGGCCCCGGCGCCGACCAGGGCTGGCATGTCGAAGCCGAGCTGCCGAGAGGGAGGACCGAGAGCGGTGCCCATCCGCGTCCTCGTCGCTGACGACCAGACCATCATCCGCACCGGGCTGCGGATCATACTGAACGCCCAGCCCGGCATCGAGGTGGTCGGCGAGGCCGCCGACGGACAGGAAGCGGTACGTCTGGCCCGCGAACTGCGCCCCGACGTCTGCCTGTTCGACATCCGCATGCCCGTGATCGACGGGCTCGAGGCCACCCGGCTGGTCGCCGGCCCGGGCGTCGCCGACCCGCTGGCCGTGGTCGTCATCACCACGTTCGACCTCGACGAGTACGTCTACGGCGCGCTGCGTGCCGGCGCCCGCGGATTCCTCCTCAAGGACACGGGACCGGACCTTCTGGCGCAGGCCGTACGGTCGGCGTCCGGCGGTGAGGCGCTCATCGCGCCCAGCGTCACCGTCCGTCTGCTCCAGGCATTCGCGGACCTGCCCGCCGGCCGGCCCGTGGCCCAGCCGGTCTCCCCCGTCACCGCCCGCGAGGAGCAGGTGCTCCTCGCCGTCGCCCGCGGGCTGACCAACACCGAGATCGCCGATGCACTGCACATCAGCCTCAGCACGGTGAAGACGCATCTGGCCAGCCTGATGGCCAAACTCGGCGCCCGCAACCGGGTCGAGATCGCGATGTGGGCCTACGAAACGCGCCGTATCCTCCCCGGAACCTGAGCCGGGTGCCGGGCCATGTCCCATGAGTCCCCGCCCGGACATCAGTGCACCGGCCGGCTCACGTCGGCTCCACGTGCCTCACCCGCCCGAGAGCGTGACGTACCAGGAGGCCGGAACCGGGACGGTGAGACACCCGATACGACAAGACTCCCGACAGCTGCCTCGCCGGTCTCCACCTGCACGCCTCGATGATCTGGATCAAAGACCTCACCAGGACCACCCGATGATCACGACTCGATACGCGCCCTGGAACCACCGCGGACAGGTGCCCTTGACGGCCGGCTTCAGGATCTTGGTGCTTCGGGCAGAACCGGGAGATGCCGTCCTCGAACACCTTTTCCTCGTCGTCCTTCATCAGCTCCTTCGCCGCCAGCCACCGCGTCGGCGACATCCCCTCCATCTCCTGCTCCCCCGACAGCCCGCGGTACCGCTTCATCGCGTGCGAAGCCGTCGCCGTACCCTGCCCGTCGAAGGGGAACGACGTGCCCGACACCATCGCGTCGACGCCTTCCTCTGGTGTCGACCTGACAAGGTGACGTGGCATCAGGGCGGCAATGACGGCTGCATCGAGTACCCCAGCCGCCAGTACTGAGCGCGGAACCGGCCTGCCTACCTCTCATCGGCCTCCTGGGCGGCTGCTTGGTTGGCGCGGTCGATCTCGGCCATGTGCTCCTCCGCCCAGGTCCGCAGCCCCGCAAGCGCGGCTTCCAGGGACAGCCCGAGTCCGGTGAGCCGGTAGAAGACCCGCGGCGGCACGGTGGGTTCGACCCGGCGTGACACCAGCCCGTCGCGGGTCAGGCTTCGCAGCGTCATGGACAGCATCTTCTGCGACACGCCGGGCATCCGGCGTCTCAGCTCCGCGAAGCGCACCTCGTCCGGTGCGGCATCGGCGAGCGTCTTGACGGCCATGGACGTCCACTTCGTACCGATGCGGTCCAGCAACTGCCGCGTCGGGCAATGGGGGTCGAACAGATCGCCGCGCACCCCGCGATCGGGGGCCCGGGCTCCTCGGGTGGTCACCTGTGGCTCACCACCTTCCCTGAAAGTGCCGTCTAGGAAGCGGCCGTTCAGTTACCTATCGTTCTGTGGTCACCAATGGTAACCATCCGGGAGGAGCTGTCATGCCCGTCACCACCGCACACCACCTGCGCCGCATCACGACGAACGGCGTCGAACTCAATGTCGCGATCGCCGGGGACGGACCCGCGGTTCTCCTGCTGCACGGCTTCCCGCACACCTGGCAGCTCTGGAGCGGCATCATGGGCCGCCTGGCCGGGCGGTACCGTGTCATCGCCCCGGACCTTCGAGGCTTCGGTGCCAGTGCGCGCACCGTCGAGGGTTACGACGCAGGCACCCTCGCCGCCGACGCCGAAGGGCTGCTCGACGCACTCGGCGAGCCCTCGGCAGCGGTGGTCGGCATCGACGCGGGCACCGCCCCCGCCGTCCTGCTCGCGCTGCGCCGGCCCGGCCTCGTCCGGTGCCTGGTCGTGATGGAGGCACTGCTCGGCCGCCTGCCCGGAGCGGAGGACGTCGTCGCGGGCGGCGCCCCGTGGTGGTTCGGCTTCCACGCCGTCCCCGGCCTCGCCGAGACCGTCCTGGCCGGCAACGAGGCCCCGTACGTCGACTGGTTCCTCGACTCGGGGACGCTCGGGCGAGGAGTACCCGACGACATCCGTGCGGCCTTCGTCCACGCGTACACCGGGGGTGAGGCCCTGCGCTGCGCGTTCTCCTACTACCGGGCCCTGCCCACGAGTGCCCAGCAGATCCAGGACGCCGTCGCGACGGCTCGGCTGACCATGCCCACCATGGCCGTCGGCTCTCACCCCGTCGGCCGCGGGCTCGAACGCCAACTCCGTCCCATCGCCGATGACCTGGTCGGACACCACCTCCAGGACTGCGGCCACATCATCCCCCTGGACCGCCCCGACGCATTGTTCGCGCTCCTTGCCCCCTTCCTCTCCGCCGATCTGCCGAAGTGACCGGAGCGGGGACTGTAAATCGTTTGACAGACCCCCACCCCGCATCCTCACCGGAGACCTCGGGCGTTCGCTTCGCTCGGTCGGTGTCATCGGCACCGACCCTGACACAGCATGACCCTCAGCCTCGCGGGTTACGGGACAGCCCTTAGGGCCTGCCGATCATTAACGTGTCGTCTTGATCTTGTAGTTGGGGTCGTTGCTGAGGGCGGCGACTCTGGCGTGAAGGGTTGCCAGGAGAGTTGGCGGGGTGGCGGCCGGCGTGATGGTGATGCTCTGTGCTTCGAGCAGTCGCCTGATCTTCAGCAGGGTGCGGTGCATGGCGGTGCGGCTGCTGTCGAAGAGCACGGCGAGGGGCTCCGCGGCCAGGTTGACGTGCAGGTGGAGCATGGTGGCCAGGACCTGGTCGTCGAAGGCGAGCCGGGGCGGGCGGCCGCGTCGGGTGTCTCCTTGCGGGGCCAGGGCCTGGATGAGCTGCTGCAACTGGTGCGAGGCCAGCCCGGTCAGTGCGGGATCGGACAGCAGCGCCGGATCCCACTGCGACGTCGGTGGCCTGCCGTTGCGGGGTGCCGGGACGGCAGGCGTCGGCTGGGGATGCAGGGCGTAGTTCCAGTCGCCGTGGAAGGCGTGACGGGTCAGCGGCAGGGCCGCCATCTCGGCGTCGCCGACGCCGATGCCGGTGGGGTAGGTGTTGGTGTCGAGTTCGGCCTTCACGCGCAGTCCGGTGCGGGTGGTGGTCGCGGCGATCGATTCGAGGATGACTTCGTGGCTGGTCAGGGGGCGGCCGCGCCAGTTCATCGTGATGTGGGAGAAGAGCTGGTGCTCGATCTTGTTCCACTTCGATGTGCCCGGCGGCAGGTGGCAGACCGTGACGGTCAGGCCGGTTTCGACGGCCAGGCGGGCGAGGTGGAGTTTCCAGGCCCGGGTGCGGTAGCCGTTGGATCCGCCCGCGTCCGCGGTGATCAGCAGCCGTGAAGCCTGTGGGTAGGCGTCGCGGCCCTGGCCGTGCCACCAGCGGCGGATCGACTCCACGGCGAACGCGGCGGTGTCGTGGTCGGTGCCGACGTTGACCCAGCCGGTGTCGGCCGCCAGGTCGTAGATCCCGTAAGGGATGGCCTTGCCCAGCTGCGGGTCGGCGAAGTCGTGGACGCGCACCGGCACCGGATCGCCCGTCGGCCGCCAGGAGCGGCCCGCGTTGCGGAAGTCTCCGATCAGCTCCTTCTTCTTGGTGTCCACGCTGATCACCGGCTGGCCGGCGTCCCGGTGGCTGCGTGCCTGCTCGTTGAGGTAGCGGAACTGGGCGTCCCGGTCGGCATGCTGGCTGCCCTCGAGCGTCTTGGCATTGGCCTGCAGGCGAAAACCCTCCTGCCGCAGCAGGCCGGCGACGGTGTCCGCACCGACCCGATGCCCCCGGCGGGTCAGCTCGGCCGCCAGCGTGCGGGTCGACTTGATCGTCCACCGCAACGGCGACATCGGATCCCCGCGCTCGTCCGGCTCGACCAGGCCCAGCAGTGCGGTCCGCAGCCCGGGATCGAGGTCTGCGAGGTGTTTGCGCCCACCGCCCGGCCGCCGCACCCGCCCCGGCAGACACTCGCCCGCCTCCAGGTCAGCCATCCCCCTGCGGATCGTCGTCTCGCTCACCCCGGCCGCCCTGGCCGCAGCCCGGACACCACCGTGCCCCAGCCCGCAGGCCTCCGCCGCCATCAGCAGCCGCCGCTGCCGCTCGTCCAGATGCGGGAACAACACCGCCAACTTCACGGAAAGTTGCTCACGAGTCTCGTCCGGGATGCGCATACGACACCAACGAGCCCCAGCCCACAAAGCAACATCTTAATGATCGGCAGGCCCTAAGGGCTGTCCCGCTTCCGCACCGCCAACCGGAAGAGCCGGGCGGTGTGCATGCAGGGCGCGTGGGACGACCCCCCGGCGGTGCCTGCGGGACCGGGACAATTCACCGATGTCGTCCTGCTCTTGCTCGCCGACCGCCCCGGCCGAGGCCACCGCGCGCCGGGTCTTGCAGCACATCGACGGCGACGCGCTCGACGACGCGATCGGCGCCCGGTCCGCCGCCCGGGACGAGGACGGCAACGCGGGCGCCCCTTTTCGTCCGCGGCGTCGCCGTCGAGGACGCCACCGGCCGCACGTCGCCCGCGTCGACGCCCCCGGATCCGACCGGCCAAACACACGGCGCGGGCACATTACTTCGCCGAACCACCACCACGCATGAGTACGCGTACTCAGGTAGTTCCCCCACGAAAAATGAGTTGATCATTCGTCAGTCCCGCCGCCCAAAGCCCTTGTAACCGCTCTCAACGGAGCCCTAGGGTCTCGACCAATCCACCAAGTCGATCTAAACCAGGGGGACTTGTGCGCAGAACTGCGCTGCCTGCCATAGCCGCTCTGTCCTTGTCACTGCTACTTCCGCAGCAGGCATCGGCGGACACCATCGACCAGCCGCTCGCCACGGGCGAGATCCAGCAGATCGGCCCCGGCCTGTACTACTCGGAGACCCAGTCCTTCGAGATCGCGGAAAGCGATGCCTCCGAGGGCCTCATGGGCCGCCGGCACAGCGTCGTCACCCAGACGAACGGACCCGCCCTCCCGCAGTCGGCCCCCGCGACCCGCCCCGACCTGGGCGTCTTCGGACCTGGCTGGCAAGCCGAGTTCCTCGGCGGCGCCCTCAACCGCAAGCTCGTCCAGCAGGGCACCACCGTCACCGTCACAGACCTGGGCGTGGGTGAGTCGCTCCGCTACGACCGCACGAGCAGCGTCTCGTTCCCCAGCGGCGGCGGGGTCAACAAGTACGAGTCCAGCGAAGGCGACAAGATCACCGAAACCATCCGGTGGGACGCCGCCGCCGGAGCTCTGACCAGCTCCATCGTCGAGACCATCGGCGTGGACCTGGCCACCACGGAGGAAGGTGACGACACCTTCACCGACGCCGACGGCAACCCCGTACCCGCCGCCGACCTGAAGCCCACCTACACCTGGAAGCAGGCCGCCCCGGGCGCCGACCGCTGGCGGGTCACCGGCGTCGGCAGCACCGCCAACGGCACCACCACCGTCGGCTACGACACCCAGGGCCGCGTCTCCACCATCACCGAGCCGGCCGCCGCGGACACCCCGGCGGAATCACTCGCCGTCAGCTACGCCGCCGCCACGACGGCCACCAGCACCACCCCCGGCGACTTCACCGGCCGCGCCAAGGCGATCACCGTCACCACCGGCGCCACCGTCCAGACCGTCGCCCGCTACACCTACGACTCGTCCGGCCTGCTGCGCGCCGTCACCAACCCCGTCGAGAGCGGCGAGCCGGTGGCGTCCTACACCTACGACACCACCGGGCGCCTGTCCGACATCAGCTCACCCGCCAACGGCGCGTGGGACCTCACCTTCCCCACGGCATCGGCCGCCCCGGACGTCGAGCCGACCGGCCCGGCACGGCCCGCCGGAGGATCGGAGATCGAAGGCGCACCCGGCCTCAACGAACCGAACACCCCGCCCCCGGCTTCGGACTTCGTCAACGGTGAGATCTCCGACCCACAGGCCAACCCGCGCCACTGCTCCACCGCGGGGAACTGGATGTGGTACGAGAAGAACGGCTGCGCCTCGAAGGTTGCGCACTACGGCTGGCACAACCCGCACTGGGTCAAGACCCCCGGCAACTACTGGGTCGTGGGCATCCTCGAGGACCACTGCACCAGCGCCCTCGACAAGCCGAGCGGCTTCGACTTCCGGGCCTCGTGCGACATGCACGACTACGGCTACGGCCTGATCGGCAACACCTACAAGGGCTACACCTACTACCTCGACCGCCACAAGAAGTCAGCGGTGGACGCCGTCTTCCACACCACGCTCCGTGACCGCACCTGCCCCGCGTACAAGAAGAAGACCAGGTGCCGCGCCATCGCGACCACCTACCACACCGCGGTCAAGTACAGGGGCAACCCGAAGAACGGCGCCAACGCCACCCACTGATCCCCGCGCCACCCGCCGACGGGATCGCACCCGCGCGAGGGCCGGACGGCGGACCGTTCCGTCCGCCGTCCGGCCCTGCCGCGCCCCGCACCTTCCACGCTGACATCCCTGCGGGCCGAACCGTGCCTGCTTCCCCCTGGAGCGAGACCTTGAAGAGACCGATGTGGACCACGGCCATCACCGCGGTGATGGCCGTGACCCTCGGCGCGATACCCACCGTCGCCCACGCCACCGCCCCGCAGGACGCCCCTGCCGCCACCGACACTGCCGGCGGACCGATCGACCCGCCGCTCTACGACAAGACCGCCGCCGGCGAGACCGTCCGCGTCAACGTCGTCACCGAGAACCGCTCCGACCTCGCCGACGCGGCAGCAGCCGGGCGTACGCTGCAGTCCTTCGACGAGTTCCCGGTCGTCACCCTCAGGGTCGACCGCAGCGGCCTCGATCAGCTCGCGTCCCGGCCGGGCGTGGTCAGCGTCACCGAGGACGTCCCCGTGCTGCCGTCACTCGACCACAGCGTCCCCCTCATCGGCGGCGACAAGGCCGCCCAGGCCGGCCTCACCGGTGCGGGCAGCGCGGTCGCCGTCCTCGACAGCGGCGTCGCCACCCGGCATCCGTTCCTGAGGAACCGGGTCACCGCCGAGGCCTGTTTCTCCCCCGCCGACCCCGGCTTCTCCGCCACCAGCCTGTGCCCCGACGGCACGGAGCAGCAGGAAGGTCCCGGCACGGCCGACTCCGAGGCCGGCGCCTGCGCCACCATCCCCGCCTGCGACCACGGCACCCACGTCGCCGGCATCATCGCCGGCAACGGGAAGGACCTCACCGGCGCCCCCGCCTCCGGAGTCGCCCCCGGCGTCGGCATCGTCGCCATCCAGGTGTTCAGCAAGTTCGACTCCGAGGACGTCTGCGGGCCCGGCAGCGCCCCGTGCGTGGCGAGCTTCGACAGCGCCCAGCTCGCGGGCCTGGAGAAGGTCCTCCAGCTGAAGCAGGCCGGAACACCGATCGTTGCGGCGAACCTGAGCCTGGGCAGCGGTGGCCGCAACGCCGTCGCCTGCGACGACGACCTGCGCAAGCCGGCCATCGACAGCCTGCTCGCCGCCGGTGTCGCCACCGTCGTCGCGGCCGGCAACAACGGCCACCCGGACGCGGTCAGCGCTCCCGGCTGCATCTCCTCCGCGATCACCGTCGGCTCGACCACCAACGACGACGAGCTGTCCGCCTTCACCAACCGCGGCCCCCTCCTCGACCTCCTCGCCCCCGGCACCGGCATCACCTCCTCCGTCCCCGGCGGCCGCTACGCCGCGATGAGCGGTACCTCGATGGCCGCCCCCCACGTCGCCGGCGCTCTCGCCGTCCTCCGCCAGAAGTTCCCCGACCAGAGCATCACGGCTCTCGCGTCGCACCTGAGGAGCACCGGGAAGGCCATCACCTACACCGGCGCCACCACCCCCCGCATCGACATCACCCGAGCACTCGCCGTCACACCCGGCAGCACACCCGAAAACCCGCCGGACAACACGCCCGAGGAGCCGGACGGCACCGTCGTCGACTTCAACGGCGACCGGATCGAGGACATCGCCGTCGCCGACCCCAAGGCGACGGTCGGCGGCAACGCCAACGCCGGTCTCGTCCGTGTGGTCTACGGCGGCGGCAAGGGAACCCTCGAGATCAACCAGGACCTCGGCTGGGTGGCCGGCGGCACCGAGCCCGGCGACGGATTCGGCGAGTCCCTCGCCACCGTCGACTACAACAAGGACGGCTACACCGACCTGGTCGTCGGCGCCCCGGCCGAGGACTCCGGCTCCACCGCCGACGCCGGTTTCGTCGAGATCCTGTACGGCGCCCCGGGCGGTATCGGCACCGGCGCGCTGAAGGACACCCACCTCGAACAGGGCGTGGGCGAGGGTGCCCTCGGCTTTGCGGCACCCGGCGCGGGCGACCGTCTGGGCCACTCCCTGGCGGCCGGCACCACCAACGCCGGCGAGCCCTTCATCGTGATCGGCACACCGGGCGAGGCCGTCGAGACGGCCGCCAAGGCGGGCGCCTTCTTCTACGTCCACGGCAGCACCAGCGTCCGGATCACCCAGAACAGCAGCGGCGTCCCCGGCGGGGTGGAGGCCAACGACGGTTACGGCACCGCGGTCGCAGCCGACTCCAACCACTTCGTGGTGTCCGCCCCGAACGAGGCGATGGGCTCCAACGCGGGCGCGGGCGGCCTGACGGTCTTCGACCCGAACAAGCTGTCCCAGGGCATGCCGACGCCGCTGTTCGGCCTCGACCAGGACCAGGACACCGTCACCGGCGCTGCCGAGCCGGGCGACGGGTTCGGCACCTCCCTCGCGATCGTCCCCTACCGTCCGGCGGGGACCCCGGCCCCCACGGAGTCCATCCTCGCGGTGGGCTCACCCGGCGAGGACCTCACCGTCGACGGCACCGCCAGGGCCGACGCGGGCAATGTCATGACCTTCCGCATCACCGCGAAGGGCACCTACGGCCAGATGAACTACTACGCGTCCGGCACCAACGACGACGACGTGACCGGCGGCTCGGAGGCGGGCGACCGCTTCGGCCAGGCCCTGGCCGCGGTGAACTCGAAACCGGACACGGTCAGCATCCCTGATGCCATGACGCTGGCGGTCGGGATCCCGAACGAGGTCCTGAGCGGCGTGACGAAGGCGGGCGCCGTCCAGACGTTCGACCTCCTGGGCGCACCCGGCGCCAACGACCGCTGGCTCCGGGCGGGTTACGGCGGCATCCCCGGCAGTCCCGGCGCCAACCAGCAGGTGGGATCCAGCATCCACCTCACCGGCAGCCGGTTGTACGTCGGCATGCCCTACGGCCCGGTGGCCTACGGCGTGCTGTACTCCATCCCGTTGCCCAGGGCCTGGGCCGGCGGCTCGGTCCCCCCGGTCATCACCTACCGGCCCGGCGCGGGCGGTCTCCCGGCCGCGGGGTCGAGGTTCGGAACCGTGGCCCGCTGACCGGCACCACGACCGGCCGGCCCCGCACCGGTCGGACGGTGATCCCCCGGCCGTGACTGCCGCGTGGCAGAGACCGATCCCCACGCGCCGCGTGTCAGGCTCGCCCGCACGTGCCTGCCGAAGTCGCGGGACACACCTCGTGCGCGCCGTGTCACCAGCGCCCGGCCAGCCGCCCTCCTTCGGTCCCTCGGCAAGTCGAGGGACCGAAAGGGGGCGGTGTCCTCCGCTCGGGCCGGCCGCTGGTCCAGCCGACCTGACGGCGGTTCATGCCGGTGAACCGACGGAACCCTCGCGGGCGGGTGCGGCGGGGCGGTGCTCTCCGCGCGAGCGGAGAGTGTGCGACGTCTTGTGAGTCCTTCCGGGTCCCACTGCGTTCCCGACCTCTTGGCCGGGGAGTCCGCCCTCTTCTGGTCCGCGAGAGGGGCCGCGAGAGGGGCCGCGACCCGCGCGGTCAGACCTCCGCCATCCGGCGCCTCGCGGTCAAGTAGTGATCGCTCCGGGGGTCGGCGAGGGCGGCCAGGCTGGCGAGGACGAAGCCCGCCGCCGTCAGCGACGTCAGGGCGAGCGCGATGCCGATGGCCACGGCCGGACCGGGCGGCAGGACGGCCGCCTCGACCTGCCCGTCGGGGGCGATGAGGCTGATCACGCCCGCGAAGGCGGCCATCAGGGCGAGCAGCAGGAGGAACACGAGCGGGCCCGCGCTGAGGACCCTGGCAAGTCGGGCACCGCCGCGCCGGCCCTCCCGTGCCCTCACCGCTCCCAGGCAGGCCAAGGCCAGCGGCACGACGACGAACAGCAGCGCCACGGCCCCGAGAACGCCCAGCAGGACTCCCAGGTCCGGGTCGTCACCCATCGCGGACAGCGGGTAGAACCCGATCGATCCGCACGTGCCCAACACGCTCAGCACCAGCGAGACCAGGAAGCGCCGGGGGGCTTTCCGCAAGGGCCCGGGGGCTTCGGGGCCGAGCTCGGCCGGTGCCGTCCGGGCCAGGACGCGGTGGGCCAGCCAGCGGCGGCCAGGACGGATGCCCAACAGGATCGTGCCGATGAGAAGCGCGAGCACGAGTGCCGAGGCACTGTAGAAGCCCAGCAGGGCCGATCCGCGGACGACCTCGTCGAAGTCGTCACCGAAGCCGACCATCGCGAAGTAGAGAACGAAGCACAGCGCCCAGGGCAGCAGGGCCCCGGCCACCCAGGCACCCGCCGATCGGCCGCGGTCGAATCCGGCGAACACGGGTGCCAGCGCGACCAACAGGGCAACGAACGCGACCAGGCCGAGGACGGCGAACATGCCCGGGGCCAGCGCGTCCCCCTCTGGATCAGCGGAATCACCGACCCGTACAAGAGCACATATCTGCGCGCCGGCCGTCGTGGTCAGCAGCAGCCCGAGGGCGGCCATGACCAACGCGATGACACCGACGACCAACGCCCAGGGTGAGCCCGGGTCGGCCTTGGTCGGCGCCTGCGGCGGCATCAGGGGCTGCGGCGATACGGAGTACGGAGTCGAATGCACAGCGGCACGATATACGCGCGTCGCTACGGCATGAACGGGCTCCCCGACCCCGCGGGCTCCGACGCGGAGGCGGGCGAGGACGCGCAGGCGGGGGCGGCCGTGTTCGGCCGGCGGTGCGGCGGCGGTCGGTCCAGGAGGACGCGTCGGGTGAGGTCGTCGAGCGGGCGGACGTAACCGATGAGGCAGCACCGGAGTTCACCCGGAACACACGGGTCGAAGCCCTCCAGAAAGCCTGGGCACCCGTGGGTTCCCGACGAACAACTCTCAGCTCCGCTGAACCCACGGGACTCCAGGCCCTCAGGACTGGTGGAGCCGTATGTTCAGGTGCCGCGTATTCGTTGCGCGGCCGAGGCAAACGGTCGCTCCTAAGGGCGTGCAGATCTTTAACTCGTCTTTTTGATCTTGGTTGGGATGGGGTTGGAAGCGAGGAACGTCGCGACGTCGGCTGGTGTGCGGAAGCGGGCGGTTGAGGTCTCGACGTGGTGGCCGTGTGTTTCCAGGAGTGGGCGTACTTCCTGTTTCGCTCGGCTGATGGTCATGGCGGTGACACCGAAGAGTTGCCCGAGGAAGTCCATGGTGGCGAGTTTGCGCAGGTGGAGCACGGTGACCAGGACTCGGTCGGCTGGGGTGAGCTTGGCTTTGGCACCTGTGCCGGGGGCGACCGTGCGCTCGTGACCGCGGCGCTTGCGGAGCACTTGCTCGCGTTGGACCTCCAGCGCGGGAGTCAGCGCGTCGATGAGATTGCTGAACTGCTGGCGGGTCATGCCGGTCAGCTCAGGGTTCTGCAGCGCATGCTGCGTGAGTGTGGGCGCCCTGTTTGCTGCGGCCTGGCCTGACGGGTTGTTGGCCGCCGTCGCGTCCCGCGGATGCTGAGGGTGGAGGGTGTAGTTCCAGTCGCCGTGGAAGCGGTGCCGGGTGATCGGCAGGGCGGCGATCTCGTCGTCGCTGACCTGGACGCCGGTGGGATACCGGTTGGTGTCGAGCTCGGCGTGCACGGTCAGACCGGTTTTGGTGGTGGTCGCGGCAATGCTCTCGATGATGACTTCATGGCTGGTCAGGGGCCTGCCTCGCCAGTTCATGGTGATGCGGGAGAACAGCCGGTGCTCGATCCGGTTCCACTTCGATGTTCCGGGAGGCAGGTGACAGACCGTGATCGCCAGGCCGGACTCGGCGGCGAACCGGGCGAGTTCGGTCTTCCAGGTGCGGGTGCGATAGCCGTTGGAACCACCCGCATCGGCGGTGATCAGCAGCTGGCCGGCCGTCGGATAGGCGGCCCGCCCGGCGCCGTTCCACCAGCGGCGGATGGACTCGACGGCGAACGCGGCGGTGTCGTGGTCGGTGCCCACATTGACCCAGCCGGTGTTCGCGACGACGTCGTAGATGCCGTAGGGCACCGCTCTGCCCAGCTCGCGATCGGGGAAGTCGTGGGTGTCGACCCGCACCGGCTGGCCTCTGGGCTCCCATTCACGGCCGTTTTTCTTGAACGGGCCGACCAGTTCTTTCTTCTTCGTGTCCACGCTGATCACCGGAGCTCCGCCGTCCTGGTGGTTGCGGGCCTGTTCGTTGAGGTAGTGGAACTGGGCGTTCCGGTCGGGGTGCTGTTTGCCCTCCAGAGTCTTGGCATTGCTCTGGAGGCTGAAGCCTTCCTCACGCAGGAGGTCGCCCACCGTGTCCGCGCAGATCCTGTGGCCTTGGCGGGTTAACTCCCCGGCCAGTTTGCGGGTGGATTTGGTAGTCCAGCGCAGTGGCGACATAGGGTCCCCGCGGACGTCGGGTTCGACCAGCGTGAGGAGTGCCTCGCGAACAGCCGGGTTCCGGTCGACGACGCGTTTGCGACCGGCGCCGGGCCGCCGGATGCGTCCCAAAGGAGCCTGGCCGGAGTCGAGTTCTCGTACTCCGACCGACACAGTGGCTTCGCGGACACCAGCGGCGCGGGCGACTGCTCTGATCCCGCCGTGGCCAAGAGACTGGGTCTCCGCCCCTATCAACAAGCGACGCTGCCGCTCGTCGAGATGCGGCAGAATCGCCTCGAACTTGGCCTGCCAACACGGCCCGATACCCTTCCAACCTGCTCATGGCAGGCCAACGAACCACCGAGCGAAAAGCTACGAGTTAAAGATCTGCACGCCCTTAGCGGGTCCTCCTCTTCCGCACATGCCCGAATGAGTGCGCAGCGCTCTTCCCGCTTGTACTCACAGCCGTGGAGATGCGTGATCAGCCAGTTCATTTTCGCAAGAAGGCCGTCTTCGCGCGTGCGGGGAGCAGGTACGGCTTGCGGCCGTACTTGACTGTCCGCTATGTCGGGCTTCGGCCTTGATGAGGTCGATCTGGGTGGCGGGTGACTGGGCTCAGATCCAGGTGTCGAGCCACATTCTGGCGTGCCAGTCGGCGTACGGGATCGTCTGTCCGGTGTAGACCGGGAAGAAGTAGATGAAGTTCCAGGCGATGAGCAGGACCAGCAGGCCCGCGGCCACCGCACCTCGTATGCGGCGCCCCTGAGTCGCTCCCGCAGGACCCAACAGGGCTCCCAGCATCATCGTCACGGCCAGGCACAGGTAGGGCACGAAGACGACCGCGTAGAAGGAGAAGATCGTGCGGTCCTGGTAGAGGAACCAGGGCAGATAGCCGGCACCTACCGCACAGAGGATCGCGCCGGAGCGCCAGTCACGGCGCAGCGCCCATCGGTAGAGCAGGTACACGAGTGCGCAGCATGCCGACCACCACAGGAGCGGTGTTCCCAGGGCGAGGATTGCCTGTGTGCAGCCGGCCGTCGCGTGGCATCCGTCCTGCCCGGGTGCCGGCGACTGGTAGTGGAACAGCACAGGGCGACCGAGGACCGGCCAACTCCAGGGGTTCGACTGGTACTTGTGGGGAGTGCTCAGGCCCACATTGAACTGGTAGACGGCGTGCTCGTAGTGCCACAGGCTGCGCAGCGGAGCCGGGATCCACGACCATGTGCCACCCCGGGCGTCCGCCCAGTGGCGTCCGTAGCCGTTGTCGGACAGGAACCAGCCGGTCCATGCCGTCAGGTACGTCAGGACAGCGACCGGGGCGAGGGACAGCACCGACCAGCCGAGGTCCTTACGCAGCGCCGCGCGGTAGGGGCGGTGCGCTCCTGCCACGCGGCGAGCGCCGACGTCCCACAGCAGGGTGAGGATCACGAAGAAGGCGAGGAAGTACAGGCCGTTCCATTTGGTCGAGGCCGCCAGGCCCAGGCACAGGCCGGCGGCAAGCCGCCAGGGTCGCGCTCCCGTCCCGGCACGGTCGCCGGTGTGTCCGTCCGGGCGCACCCGGCCGTCCTCGTCGACCGGCAGAGCTGCCGCGAGCCGGGCCCGCGAGCTGTCGCGGTCGATGAGCAGGCAGCCGAACGCCGCCAGGACGAAGAACATGACGACGAGGTCGAGCAGCGCGGTGCGGCTCATCACGTAGTGCAGACCGTCCACGGCCATCAGCGCTCCGGCCAGGCAGCCCAGCAGGGTCGAACGGAACAGGCGGCGTCCTATTCGGCACAGCATCAGCACCGACAGCGTGCCAAGGAGCGCCGTCATGAAACGCCAGCCGAAGGGGGTGAGGCCGAAGATCCACTCGCCGAGGACGATGACCCATTTGCCCGTCGGCGGGTGCGCGACGAAGGACCCGGTGTCGGAGAGCGGGATCACCTGCGGACCGGCGAGGATCTGCGGGTCGGAGACCTTGCTGCTGGGCCAGGTGCCCTCGTAGCCGAACCGCAGCATCGACCAGGCGTCCTTGGCGTAATACGTCTCGTCGAACACGACCGCCCGCGGGCTGCCCAGGCGCCAAAAACGCGGCAGCCCGGCCAGGAGCGCCACCAGCAGCGGCCCGCCCCACTGCGACCAGCGCGCCAGCCGGCGCCCCGCTGCCGGGGAGAACCCGAGCGTGCGCCAAAGCCATGACCCGGGTTCGGGAAACGGCACGACCAGGCGCTCGCGCACGGACACAGACGGACGCCCGACGTGCCCGAAGTCCCGCAGCCGCCGCTCCCAGGAGGCCGGCCGGCCATTCACCCCCTCCCCTGACTCGTCGACCAACACGGGCGTTTTCTCATGGATCACTGGTGAGCCTTCTCATGTGGAGGACAGGACGAGCGGGAGCAACTGCCCGGCAATCGGTGGTCGGTGGTCGTCACGCCGGCTCAGGCCGGCCCTCGCTGACCGCGACTGCCTGAACCCTGACAAGACGCAGCCTGGAGGAGGTTGAGGCCGACACCGGCCCGAGCGTTGAAGAACGGTGCGTTATCGGCCCCCTCTTGCGGCCAAGGCGGAACGGGCACACGACGGAGCAGGCAGGAGACGGCGCCGGACCGACGTGGCAAAGGACAGAACAAGCCCGCCGCGCCCTCACGTTGGACACGAAATTCACCTACCAGGAGCGATCGGAGTCCCCGCAGGTTCCGCGTTTCCCGAACCGGTAACCCACTTCGGCGCAAACCGTGCCGGTGATCGCCCACCGAGGCGAGCAGCATCATCGCCCGCCGGTAGCGCACCGAGTTGGTGCTGCCCTGGCGCACGATCTGCTGCAGCTTCTGCCCTTCCCGGTCGGTCAGTCTGCGCACGCGGACAGGCTCTGCCACCGCCCCTCCAGCGGTCGGATCGGATGTCACTCCACATCCAACCGCCACCGCCATCAACCCGGCGAACCTACGCGGTCAGAGCACTAGGGATCCTAGTGGCTATACATGGAGTGTATACACTCCATGTATAGTTCCGGAGCGTGACTCCTCTGACCGCATTCCGCCGCGACACCCCCGTCACCGTGCTCACCGCGACCGCCGCCTTCGGGCTGCTGCTCGGCTGGGCAACATACGGCCTGCACGGAACCACACCCCTGTTGGATCGGGCGACCAACTCGTCGTCTACCTGGATCATCTGGACTGCCGCAGCCGGTGCGCTGATCCGTGACCGGCGGCTCGCCGTCCGGGGCGGGGCGTTGATGATGCTCGCCACCTGCTGCGGCTACTACGCGGCGTCCGCTCTTGGAGGCACCTTCGGGAGCGGAGGGCTCGAAACCGCCGCTGTGTGGTCGGTGGCGGGGCTGACCGGAGGGCCCTTGCTGGGATGGGCAGGGTGGACCGTGCGACGCGCATGGGGTGATACGCGAGCGGTAGCCGGCGCCGTTATCACAACGGTGATACTGGGTGAGGGGCTCTGGCTGGGGCTGGGGCTCCATTACCGGGGAGAAGCGGTCGTCTTCCTGACCGCTGGCGCGCTACTCACCGCCCTCCTGACCGTCTACCTGGCACGCACCGGGGCGCGCCGCTACTGGCTGTGCCCCATGCTCGCTCCCGTGGGCGGTCTCGTCTTCTACCTCGCCGAGAAGACCGTGCTCAACGGCCTGCTCGGATCGGCATGACCTTGCCCCACACCCACTCGCCGAATGGGCTGGTCACAGCCACTCGTTGACGGCCGCTACGAGGACGGCCGCCTTGTGGCCGGCTTTGTTTACGACTTCGGGCTCTGGCTCAACTTCTGGAGCCAGAACCCCTCCCGACTCACCCTCCGGTGCCCTCTGCCGGATCGGCCACGCCCAGCAGGGCGAGACAGATGTGCAGCACGGTGTCCTCCAGGGCGGGGACCTCGCCGATGCGCCCCTGGCGCAGGCAGCGGCAGACGGCTTCGTGTGCAGCGTCAGCCGCGGCCATGTATGCCTCATGGGGGACACGGCGGCGGCCGGGAGTCTTGGCGTGCCAGGCCCGCATCGACCCGGCGAACCAGGCGCGGCAGGAGTCCTGGTGCTCCCACGCCCGGCCGCCGGCCGCCGCCGTCTCCAGGAAGAACGCTTTGGCGAATTCGGGCTCTTCGGCGATCAGCCCGAGAAAGGCACGGATCGAGGCACGAAGCGTCGCCACGCGGGAGAGCGACTGCGCCGACGAGCGGGCGAACGACGCCTCGAGCCGCTTCACCATCAGCTCGCGGCCCGTCTCTGCGGCGGCGATGAAGCACTCCTCCTTGTCCGCGAACAGCTCGTAGAACGTCTTGCGGGACACGCCCGCCCGTGCCGTCACATCGGCCACGGTCGCGGCGATGTAGCCCTTCTCGGCCACCACGACCGTCATCGCGTAGAGCAGCCGCTGGCGCTGCGAACCCGTCACACGCTCCCGCGCGAGCCCGTGCGGCCCGCGGGGAAGGTCGGTCAGGCTCGGCTGCAGCAGCGGCCGGATCGGCTCTCTCATAAGTGAGAAACAGTCTGGTACACGTTATAGACGCAAGCGTTTCTCACCCTTCTCGCCCCGAACAGGAGCGCACCCCCCATGAGAAGTTCGACTGCCTTTTCGGCGCTGACCGCCTCGCTGGCGGCCCTGGCAGGGATCGTGACCGCAGCCCCGACTCCTGCGCAAGCAGCCTCCGCGTCGGCGACCTTCACGGTCGACTCCACCGAAGACGCCGTGGATGCGGACGCGTCCGACGGCGTCTGCCGCACCGTCACAGGCACCTGCACCCTGCGTGCGGCGGTCATGGCCGCGAACGCCCGGCCCGGCAGCACCATCGAGCTGCCCGCCGCCCACTACCGGCTGACCATTTCCCCCGACCCCGACCAGCTCAACGGGCGCACCGCCGACCCGACCAAAGGCGACCTGAACATCCTCGAGCCGACCACCATTCGGGGGGCCGGCGCGCGGGAGACCATCATCGACGCCGACCACATCGACCGGGTCTTCCGCATGGGCGCCGACACTCAGCTGTCCGACCTCACCATCACCGGAGGAGACGCCAAGCAACGGGAGGTGCCCATCACCGACCCCGGCGGAGGCGGCATCGCCAACAGCAAGAACATGACGCTGCGCCGGGTAACGGTGACGGGGAACCGCGCCGGCTACGGAGGCGGCATCTTCAACATCCCCGACTCCCACCTGTCGCTGATCGACAGCACCGTCAGCCACAACACATCGGGCGAGGCCGGAGGCATCCGGTTCGACGACACCGGCACCGTGGTCAACTCGACGATCGCGGACAACCACGTGACCGACGACTGGGACCGGCCGGGCAGCCTGTCCGGATACGGCGGCGGCATCGACATACGCGGCACCGGCCTGGTGGACATCCGCAACTCCACGATCACCGGCAACACCGCCACCGACGGCGGCGGCGGGATCAACATCGCCCCCGCCTACCTGGACAGCCTCCCCTCATCAGTCACCGACATCGTCAATCTGCCGCTGGGTCACCTCGTCCTGGAAAACACCATCATCGCCGAGAACACCATCGGCCGGACCACCAGTGACTGCAAGAACGTCTTCGCCGCCATCGAGTCACGGGGCAACAACCTCGACAGCGGAAACAACTGCCACCTCGCTGCCGAAGGCGATCTCCCCAGCCGTGATCCCCGCCTCGCACCCCTCGGCGACAACGGCGGTCCGACAGACACCGTGGCCCTACTGCCCGGCAGTCCCGCCCTCGACGCCGCCCGTGACTGCCCCTCCACCGACCAGCGCGGCGTCCTGCGGCCCCAAGGTCCGGCATGCGACATCGGAGCCTTCGAATACCGGCCCTGACCTCCGCACCCACACCTCGAGGGCTCTCCGTGCGCGCAGAGTCGGGGCGCGGATCTCCGGACAGAAGCGGCCGAGGTGCGACTACGGGGCGACCTCGCCGGGGAAGATGCCTTCGCGCACCTCACCGCACCCGACGTGGTGATCCCCTTGGGGTCTGTGTCATGTCGTGATCAATCGGCTGCTCGTAGCAGGTCGTCGATCCAGATCATCGAGGCGCGGAGTTCGAGGCCGGCGAGGTAGCTCTCGGGGGTCTTGTCGAAGCGGGTGGCGATGCCGCGCCAGTCCTTCAGCCGGTTGATCAGGCGCTCGACGGTGTTGCGCTCCTTGTACAGGTCTGCGTCGTGGCTGACTGGCGTTGATGATCGGCAGGCCCTGAGGAGTGGGAGCCCGGTCGAGTTGCACCCGCTCGCGTTCCCGCAGCGTCGTCGACATTCGCTCCCACACGCCTTCTTGCTGCCACCGCCACCAGGCGACTTGCCCCGCTGACGGGCTTCTCAGACGCCCTCTACCGACTCCGGGTTCGGTGGGGACGTGGCAGTCCCCACCGAACCCGGAAGACCCTCACTCGTTCGAGATCACCCAGCCGTGTCGACCGACACCGACCTCCGCGGACAGAACACCTCGGCACCCGCCCTGGTACCGCGGGAGCGGCATGGTCCCGGTGGCCCGGGCGGTGCGCAGCCTCGTCAGTTTGGGCGCGGCGGCATGGGATCACAGTCCAGGCAGACCGGGCCCAGGATGCCGGCGGCGTGCCGTACTGCAGCCTCGGTGCGCCCGGCGATGTGCAGCACCTCGTCTGCCGAAGGGTTCCGGTCGTGGTGCACGATCAGGTCGGGGCCGCCGCGCAGCAGGACGTCGCCTGCGCATTCCCGCCAGGGGAGCAGGCCCATGTCGGGGCAGGCGGTGACAAGCCGGTCCAGGGCCGCGGGGTCGGCCTTGAGGTCGTCCGGTTTCACCGAGAGCGTCCAGCCGAGTCTTCCGGGCAGGCGCACCAGGGCGAGTTGGAGGAAGTACTCCGAGATCGAGCGGCTCTGCACCCTCCACCCCTCGTCCTCCTCGCTCACCAGGACGCGGGGGTCGTCCTGGCCTGCCTCGGCCGCCGCGTAGCCCCACTCGTTGCAGTACTGGTACTCCGACATGAAGACGCACACCCGGCGGTCCCCGCCCTGGGGCAGCAGCGGGCTCCCGGCCGGTATCCCTTCCCTGCCGTCGTGGTACCCCGAAGGGGCCGGCCGCTGGGTCGGCGGGCTCGCCGGATGTGTCCAGTACCAGCGGGCGTTCGCGTTGAAGGTGTTCTCGGGCCATGTCCACCACTCGCGCAACGCGACCGGTACGGGAAGGCCCCGGTCGATCCCCGGCTCCTCCTCGTTCCAGTAGTCGACCTCCCAGAGTTCGATGTCCCAGTCGTCCGGTTCCCACTCCTCGGGCTCGAAACCCCATTCCCGCTGGACCTCGCCCAGAAGGTCCCAGCGGCCCTGAGGCGTTGCCAGCCGCTCGGCAAACCGCCCATAGTCGACTACAGATTCGAAAATTGCCGTCATGATCAGGAACCTTAGAAGCCCCGCCGTCCATGTCGGCAGCCCACCGCGCCACTTGTGGCCCGCCATTGACATTCACCCTGACTCGCCGAAGTCAGTATCAAGAAACGCAACACCGTGGAACGGGCGATCAACCGGCTCAAGCAGTCCCGAGTGGTGGCCACGCGGTACGACAAGCGCGGTTACGTCTACCTCGGCACCACCACCGCAGCGGCCCTTGCAATATGGCTCCGGTCCTGACAGATGCGAGGCAGGCCGGCACCCGCTCGGGCCGGCCTGTGGATGCCGTCTTATGGTTCCGGGATGAGTAACTCTGCTGCGGCTGCTGTCCTCACAACCACCGACCTGCCTGAAGCGATACGTGCGGTGCGTACCTTGCTGGGCATGGCAGACATCGATCAGGGAGAGGTCGACTTCGAAGCCGTGATCAGGTCGCCGGATGTCCTGACGCAAGTACGTCACGTACTGCCCGACCTCAAATGGCGGGCGTTGGCCGGCGAACAGCACGGTTCGTCGGAGGCCGGCGACAACCCTGCAGACTGTCTGCCGATCCGAGTGTTCGACTGGGGGCGTCCGCTGGACCGCGCCGAGCCCTTCATCGCCGCTCTGGGGCCGGACCCCGCGGCTGTTCGGTGGGATCTGAACGCATGGCCTGCGGTTCCCAAAGCCGGGCTGGAGGCGATCTCGCAGAAGTACGCCTACCTCACGCTGACAGTGAATTCCCGGGACCTCTACCAGGACGAGCCGTCGCAGGACCACACCGTCCACGTGCACGTCCGAGACCGGAACGGCGACCAGATCACCCGCGTCCACTGGCTCGCCGATCAAGTGGGTGGCCGATTCACAGGCAGGGTGGAGTCGGCTCCTCTGTAACTCCTCAGTAAACAGGCAAGACCGCCGTCTCCACCTGCCTCTCTCACGTGATCGACCGGACAAGTCCTAGTCGGGCTCGTCAGTGCGACGGTCGGTCCGAGAAAGAACTCCGTTAACGGACCAGTCGGGGCGAGTGAGCGGTTCCATGACCTCTTCAGCCCCTCGCGCCAGGACCATGACCTCCGCGTATCTGCTCATCAGCTCATGACGGCCTTGACCCGTCAGAGCAGAACCAAGAGCTGATCACAGTTGACGACAGGTCCTAGTGGCCCGGTCCGGTCGCGTACGCCAGTGGAGGGGCGATCGCCTGGGCGTCCGCTCCCTCGCCGACCCACAGGGAGATGAACAGCGCGGCAGTCGCCTCCAGCAGGCCCGCCCGGTCGAGGCCGCCTGCGGACACGGGTTCGCAGCCCGTGTCGCGCACCAGCCCGCCCACCAGCGCGAGGGCCGTCGCGTCGTCTCCGCAGACCGGCACGGACAAGGGCCTCCCGTCGAAGACGGGCGGCCGCATGCGCCACACGTCCTCGTGGCAGAGGTTGAAGGCTTTGACCACGTGGGACCCGGGTGCCGCCGCGGCGAGTCGCTGCGCGGCCGAGGGGCCTCCCTGCGTCAGCAGCCGGAAGCCCGGTCCGACCGGATTGGAGCAGTCGAGCACGACCCTGCCCGCCAGGGCCGCGCCGAGTTCCGCCACCACGTCCGCTCCCGCCCCGAAGGGCAGTGCGGCCAGCACCACTTGGCCGGACTCGGCCGCCGAACGCAGACTGCCCGGCCTCGCCCCGCCTCCGACGCGCGTCGCGAGCCGCCGCGCCCTGTGCGCGTCCCGTCCGCCGATGGTCACCTCGTGTCCGGCCCGCGCCCAGTGGGTGGCGAGCGCGTCCGCCATGTTGCCCGTTCCCAGTACGCCGATCCTCATCGCGGATGTCCTTTCCGTGTCTGCCCCGACCGATGACATCGACGTTAGAAGGCCCTTCGGGCACCATTTGGTACGTGCCCTCCGACGCCTTCCTCGCGGACTGCCGTGCCCGCCTCGCCTTCGACCTGCTCTCCAACACCTGGAACGCCGTGGTGCTCTGGGCGTTGCGCGACGGCCCCAGCCGCCCGGTCGAACTGCGGGAACGGATCGGGGGCATCAGCTCCAAGGTCCTCAACGAGACCTTGCGGCGGCTGCAGTTCAACGGACTGGTCGACCGGCGGACGGACCCCGAAGCGCCCTCAAGGGTCGAGTACCGGCTGACCGCGCTGGGCCGGACGCTGCTGGCACCCATCGACGCCGTCGGCGCATGGGCCTTCGAGCACGGCGACGAGGTCATGGCGGCCCAGGAGGCGTCCTGCGCGCGGTACACGGACTGAGAGGAGTCCGCGGCACCAGGCACCACGAGAAGGCCGCCTGCGGAGTGCCCGGGCCGCCAGGCATCAGACCCGGGAACGGGGGTACCCCCGCAAGGAACCCCCGCATCGGAGGAGCATGATGTTCGAGGCAGGTGACATCCGCGAATGGCGTGGTCACGACGTGGTGGACCCCGGTGGTCACAAGATCGGCACCCTGGAGTCCGTCTACGTCGACACGGCCACCGACGACCCTTCCTTCGCCACCGTGACCGTGGGCCTGCCCACGCGCCGTCGCCTGGTGTTCGTCCCCTTGGACCGCGCCACCGTCGGTCCCGGCTACCTGAGGGTCGCCCATGACCGGGGTCTGGTGAAGAGTGCCCCTTCCATCGACACGGACGGCGTACTGCCCGCGACGGACGAGCCGGAGGTCTTCGCACACTACGAGCTCAAGTACACGCCGGGTCTCCAGGGCGAGCGCCGTCTCGCCCGTCGCTGATCCGCGCCGGAAGTCGCCGGGAGAACCGGGAGAACCGATGAGCCTGTTCCTGTTCCTGATCCTCGTGGCGGTGGTGCTGGGCATCATCGGAGTCGCCGCCCACGGGCTGTTCTACCTGCTGGTCATCGGCGTCGTCGTCCTTCTGGCCGATCTCGTCTACGCCGGCGCGCGCCTGCGCCGCAGCGGCCGGAAGCAGCGCGTGGCGCGGTGAGCGCGGCGGCCGGTCCGGCGGCGGGTGACCGCCGGACCGGCCGCGCGGCGGTCACCTGCCCAGGTACGGGCTGTAGAGCGCGGACAGGAAGCGGGTGACGACGACCTCGCGGGTCGCCGCGGGGAGGGCGTCCAGAAGGCGGTTGACCGGGGCCATCCGGGCCGCGTTGTCGCCGTTCAGGTCGACGCCCGCGGCCGGGAGCAGTGCCGCGAAGGACGCGTTGTCGAGCTCGGTCAGGTCCACCTGCGTGAGCAGGTCGACGATGTCCGCGGGCGGCGCCGGGGGCCCGAGCGGGCGGACGGCTTCGACGCACTCGCGCAGGACGGTGAGCAGTTCCTCGACGCCCCGCTCGCTCACCCCGGTGAGGGTCAGGTGCAGGTTGGCCGGCAGGCCGTCGAGGCTGAGCTGCGGCTGGAGGAAGAAGCCCCGGGCTCGGGTCTCGTCGGCGAGGGCGAAGAGGTCGAGCGGAGTCCCGGCCGCCGGATCGGTGCCGATGGCGACCAGGGTGGCTTCGGGGGTGCCGAGGACGGTGAGGCCGTCGATCGCCTCGACGCCGCTGATCAGCCGGCGGGTCGCGGACAGGGCGGCGCGGCCCAGTTCGCGGTAGCCGTCGGCGCCGAGGGCCTGCAGGGTGGCCCATGCCCCGGCGAGCGGTCCGGCTCCCTTGCTGCTCTGGATCGTGGAGTTGACGACGGTGTAGCCGGGCCAGGTGGCGCAGGCGTAATAGGCGTCGAGCCGCATGGCCTCGTCACGGAACAGCAGGACGGAGGCGCCCTTGGGGGCGTAGCCGAACTTGTGCAGGTCGCAGGAGAGGGACGTGACGCCGGGGACGGAGAGGTCGAAGGCCGGGACGGTCGCGCCGGCCTCGGCGAGCCAGGGCAGCAGCCAGCCCCCGACGCACGCGTCGACGTGGCAGGGGATGCCACGGGCGGCGGCGTCGGCGGCTATCTCGGCGACGGGGTCGACGACGCCGTGGGCGTAGGAAGGGGCGGAGGCGACGACGAGGACCGTGTTCTCGTTGCAGAGGTCGGCCATGGCGGCCGGGTCGGCCCGGAAGGTGGTGGGGTCGACGGGCGCGCTGCGCACGGTGACCCGAAGGTAGCTGCCGGCCTTGTGGAAGGCGGCGTGGGCGGTGACGGGGACGACGATCTCCGGGGCGAGGACGTCGGGGCGGGCGTCCCGGGCCGCCTTCACCGCGAGGATGATCGACTCGGTGCCGCCGCTGGTGAAGATGCCCGGGGTGGTGTCGTCACCGCCGAGGCGGGCCGCGGTGGCGCCGACGACCTGGCGTTCCAGCGCGACGATGCTGGGGAACGCGGTCGGGTCCAGACCGTTGACCTCCATCATCGTCAGGTAGGCCCGTTCGGCGGCCTCGCGCACCTCGGGCCAGCCGCTGTCGTAGACGTACGCGGTGGTGTTACCGCCCCGGGTGGGCAGGTCGGCGGCGGTGAGGACGGCGAGTTCGGCGAGGAGGTCGGCGCCGGAGCGGCCGGTCTCGGGCAGGCCCGGGTGGGCGGCCGGAGCGTCGGTGGCGGTCTGCCGGTGGGTCGTCATCGGGTGGTTTCCGTTTCTCGCACGGCGCGGCGGCGGCCGTAGGCGCGCAGGGCGGGCAGGGAGAGCAGCATGAGCAGGGCGGGGACGAGGCTGAAGCCCAGGAGGATGCCGGTTCGCGCGGTGGCGGTCTGGGCGACCGGATGGTCCAGGGTCGAGGAGACGAAGCCGGTGGCGGCCAGGGCGATCGCGTAGGCGCCGGGTCCGGCCGCGAGGCCGACGGTCTCGCCGGCCGTCCACAGTCCGGTGAACGCGCCGGACTGGACCTGTCCGGTCCTCGCCGTGTCGGCGTGCACCGTGTCGGGCAGCAGGGCGAGCGGGAGTACTTGCAGGGCCGCGTAGCAGACGCCGAGCAGACCGCAGAGCGCGAGCGTCGCGGCGACCGCGGTGGTGCCGCCGCTGCCCGCGGCCGGGAGCAGGGCCGCCGCGCCGAGGGCGTAGCCGCAGGTGGCGACCGTGAGGCAGCGCAGCCGTCCCCACCGTCCGGCGGCCTTGGCCCAGAGCGGGACGGCGACGGCGCTGGGGGCGACGAGGCAGACGAAGAGCATCGAGGTCAGGCCGTAGCCGCCGAGGCGGTAGGTGGCGACGTACGGTGCGGCGGCGAGCATGATCGCGACGGCGGCGGCCTGGAGCACGAAGGAGAGCAGCAGCGCGAAGAAGGCGCGGTTGCCGCGTGCGGTGCGGAAGGCGGCGACCAGGCCGAGGGGTACGGGGCCGGGCCGTGAGCGCACCCAGCGGGTGCCGAGTGCGGGGACCAGCAGGACCGCCGCGATGACGAGTCCCACGGTCAGCCCCATCGCTCCGTATCCCCTGCGGCCTCCCCCCGCGGCGTCGACCACGAGGGGTGCCGCGCCGCCCGCGACGAGGATGCCGAGGGTCAGGAAGACGATCCGCCAGACCATGATCCGGGTGCGGACGGAGGGCACGGGCGACATCTCGGCGGGCAGGGCGACGTAGGGCACCTGGAACAGCGAGAAGGCGCTCGCCGCCAGGACGAAGGTGACCGTCACCCACACCGCCGCGCCCGTGCCGGTCATCGGGGACAGGAACATCGCCGCGAACGCGACGGGCAGCGCGAGGCCGCCGGCGACGAGCAGCCGGGTCCGCCGGCCGGTGCGGACGGCCTCGCGGTCGCTCGCGGCCCCGACCACGGGGTTGAACACGGCGTCCCACGCCTTGGGCAGGGCGACCACGAGTCCGGCGACGCCGGCGGGGACGCCCAGCGCGTCGGTCATGAAGTAGAGGAGCAGCAGGCCGGGAACGGTGGAGAACAGACCGGTGCCGACCGAGCCGAGTCCGTAGACGAACAGGCGGCGGCGGGTGAGTACGCCGACGGCGCCCGGCGGGACCAGGGAGGTCGTCATCCGCGCTCCTGGCCGTGCGGTTCCGCGGTGCCGAGTCCGAGATCGCGCAGGACGAGGGCGCGCAGGTGGGCGCGGAAGCGCGGGACCCGGTCGCGGATGCCCGAGCGGCAGAAGCCGTGGGTGCTCCACAGCACCGTCCAGACGGTCATCTCGACATCGGCGGACCCGGCGGGGACGGCCTCGCGCACGGTGTCGCGGACCGACTCGACGAGCGGCCGTGCGTAGGCGGCCTCCAGGTCGGCGAACTCGGCGGCGTCCGAGAGCCAGCGGCGCATCCACAGGGCCGGGATGTGCGGCTGGTCGAGGCAGAAGTCGAGGTAGCGGTCGACCAGGGCGGTGACGGCCGCGGCCGGGTCGGTGGGCGCGGCCTCGCGGAAGTCGGCCAGCGCGTCCGTCAGCACCCGCTGTTCGGCGAGGTGGGCGCGGAGCATGACCTCCCGGTAGAGGTCGGGCTTGCCGCCGACGTGGTAGGCGACGGTGGCCATGTTCAGCCCTGCCTCGGCGGCGATCCGCCGGGTGCTCGTGCCGTCGTATCCGTGGTCGGCGAACAGGGAGGTGGCGGCCGCGATGATGCGTTCGCGGCTGGCGTCGGCGGGCGGTGGGCCGGAGGCCGGTGAGGCGGGTGGCGAGTCGGGCATGGCCGGGAGGATATGCGCCCCGGGGACATCGATCAATCGATTGATGGAGACGAATTCGCGTGCGTGGCCCGGAGCTTCGCGGCACGGCGCGCGTCACCGCCGGAGCGCCCCCTAGGGAAGGGCCCCAGCCGCCCTCCGGGTAACCTCTGACGGTCCGGCGCCCCGTCGACGGCTCCGCACCGCCCGGCCGCACACCGACTGTGACGCAGAACACAGAGAAACGGTCAGATTTTACCGATCAAAATGATCAATGGGGTCGCGGGATCCGTACCCCTTGTGAAATCTGATCGATACGTCAGGAGGCATCATGCCCGTCTCACGCAACTTGGCAGGAACGGTCTTCGTGGGCGGCGCGGTGACCCTGACCCTCGCCGCTCTGGCATACCCGACCATGCTCGGCTTCGAGACCACGTCGAGCTCCCAGACCCGCGTCATCGCGGACACCCAGTGGGGCCCGCTCACCGAAGGCGACCGTGACTTCGTCGTCAAGGTGCGCGCGGCCGGGCTGTGGGAGTACCCCCTGGGCGAGATCGCGCTCAAGAAGGGCTCGACCCCCGCGATGCGGGAGGCCGGGAAGCACCTGATCGTGGGGCACGCCCGCCTCGACGAACTGGACCGCAAGGTCGCCATCCAGCTCAACATCACCCTGCCCAACCAGGCGTCTCCCCAGCAGCAGCAGTTCGTGGCGACCTCCACGGCCCTGAGCGGCAAGGAGTTCGACAAGACCACCGCCCAGATCCTGCGCGTCACGCACGGTTCCATCTTCTCGGTGATCGCCAAGGTCCGCGCGAACACCAACAACTCCCTCGTACGGGAGCTCGCGGACCTCGCCAACGACACGGTCCTCGACCACATCACCATGATGGAGAAGACCGGCACCATCGACTTCGAGCAGGTCCTCGCCCAGCAGAGCGCCCCTCCGACGCTCCCCAAGGACCAGCTCACGCCGCCCCCGCCGCAGCCGGGCGCCCCGATCGTCATCCTCACCCCGCGTCCCGACCTGAACGTGCGGACCGACACCCCGACCCCCAGCCCGACGGTCGGCTGACCCTCGCGCCGGACCCGCCGTGGAGAGCCTTCGGGCCGCCCCTCCACGGCGGTACCGCAGACGCAGGTGCCGGTCCTCGGGGGTCAGGTCGGCCGGGTGTGCTGCCAGCCGTTGTGGTGCAGGACCTGTTCCAGGGGCAGTCTCGGGCCCGGGCGGAACGTGTCGCGCAGTGGGTGGGCCGTCGGCAGCAGGGCTCCCTGACGGACCGTCGGCGGCAGGCCCAGCAGGTCGGCGACCTCCTGTTCACGGTCCAGGTGGACCGCCGTCCAGGCGGTGACCAGACCGCGGCTGCGGGCGGCCAGCGCGTAGCTCCAGGCGGCCGGCAGCAGCGAACCCCACAACCCGGCCTGGTTGCCCGCGGGCAGCCGTCCGCCGGGTACCTCGATGCACGGGATGACGAGGACCGGTACCCGGTGCAGCCGGTCGGCCAGCGCCCGGGCGGCGGTGAGGACCGAGCGGGCCGCTTCGGGCAGCTCCGCCGCCCGGTCGAGACCGGCGGCGTTGCGGTCGTGGAACGCGGCCCGGTACACCTCGGCGACGTCCGCGCGGACGCGCGGGTCGGTGAGCAGGATCCAGCGCCAGTTCTGCCGGTTGTGGCCGTTGGGTGCCTGCAGGGCGGTGCGCAGGCAGTCCTCGACCAGGGCCGGGTCCACCGCCCGGTCCAGGTCGAGTCCGTACCGCACGGACCGCGTGGTGGTCAGCAACTCCTCGCAGGAGAGGGAGGGTTCGGCACTCACGGCAGCAGTACCGCCTCGACCGTCAGCGCGAGGTGGGTGGTCACCACGAAGGCCGCCGCGGTGGACAGCGGCCAGCCGCCGCGCCCTGCGGCCAGGAACCGCCGCGTGCCGTGGGCGGGCAGGACGGCCGCCAGACAGGGCAGCAGCGCGAGCGGGCCGCGCGGGGCGAACAGCAGGACCTCGCAGACGACGGCACCGGCCGCGAGGCCCGCCGTCACCGCGGCCGCGCGCCTCGGGCCGAGAGCGGCCGAGTACAGCCGGGCTCCCGGCGGCGCCTCCCAGGCGGTCTTGCGGGCGAACTCGAAGTGCAGGAGGACGCAGGCGCACAGGGCGAGCAGCACGGCGCCGCGCCAGTTCGCGGTGACGGTCCCGGCTGCGACGAGCGACCCGTAGACGTAGACGCCGAGCAGTAGTTGGACCGGGTAGGTGACCGCAAGGCCGAGCAGCGGCCGGTCGCCCACCGCGGGTGACAGCCGTTCCAGCAGGGCGAGGAACAGCGCGTATCCGAGGGCCGCGAGGATCAGCAGGGCGTCGGCAGCCGAGCGGGCCGCGTTCAGCGCGGTCGCCACCACGGTGATCACCGCCATCGCGCCGCGCAGTTCGGCCGTGGTGATCGCGCCGGTGACGAGCGGCCGGTCCGGGTGGTGGACGCGGTCGTGGGCGAGGTCCTTCTGCTCGTCCAGCATCCGCAGGAACAGCAGGGCCAGTACGACGCCGACGACCCGGACCGCGGTGGCGCCGGAGGGACGCCAGGCCGTGCCGGTCATGGTCACGGCCGTGCCCTCCAGGGCGAGGACCCACAGCAGTCCGTAGGTGACGTAGATCTGCGGCCGGAACATGCGCAGCACGAAACGGCCCAGCCGGGCGGGCACGTGCGGGACGGCGACGGCGGTCACGTCGGGGACCTTCCGCTCGGGGGACGGTCAGGGGGCTCTTGGCCGGGGAGCTCCCGGTCGGGGAGCTCCCGGTGGGGGCACTCCCGGTTCGGCGCGGGCGGACTCATGCGGCCCTGTGGGCGGTCGGCGCGGCGAAGCCGCGCGCGGGTCCGGTGTCCGTGTCGGCGAACCTGATACGGGCCTCCGCGGCCAGGGCGCCGGGCTGGCGCAGCGTGCACTCGACGTCGGTGCCCGGCAGGACCGGAGCGGTCCGGCACTCCAGCGGCAGGTCCATCTCGGCGAAACGGCGGAACCGCGCGGTCAGGGCGACCGGCAGCGGACTGGGCGTGCGGACGGTTCCGGCGGACACGCAGGCCCGCAGGGCGAGTTGGCGGAACGCCTCCAGTTCCAGCATGCCGGGCACGTGGTCCACCCAGTGGTCGTAGAGGGTGGGGTGGTCGGTCTCGGCGACCAGGTGCGCCGTGTGGGTGCCGTCGTCCGCGGTGCGCGGCGGGGAGATGACCGTGTTGGCCCGGGTGCGCCGGCCGACGAGTGCGGGCTCGACGTGTGGCCCGCGCCGTGCGACGGGCACGGCGGGCAGACCGAGCGCGCCGCGCTGGTGTGCCCTCAGGTTCGTCCAGTCCTCGGGCGGCATCCAGGAGTAGTCGATGCGGGCCAGCAGGGCCTCGCGGCCGCCGATGGCGAGGGCGAACCGGAGCCGCAGGCCCCGTACTCCGGCCCGGTTCTGGAACCGCTTCTCGATCCGGGTGGTGATGACCGCCTCGGTGGGACGCTCGCCCCGGGTGAGGGCGGCCGGGTCCGGCACCTCGAACTCGACCGTCCTGAGCAGGAACTTGTGCCCCGGCCGGACGCCGAGGTAGCGGTGGGCCACCACGAAGATGCCCTGCCGGCACGCCTCGAGCAGCAGGAAGGGGTCGAGGCGGTCGCCGGGGCCGAGGGTGTCGTCGTAGAAGGCGTGGCGGCGGGGGAACCGTGCGGCCAGCAGCATCCGGTCCTCGCCGTGGCGCTCGGCGTCGGTCAGGAAGACCTCCGCGACGGCGGAGCGGTGCACCAGTTCCTTGGGAAGTGTCCGGGTGAACTGCATGGGCCCGCTCCTCAGTTCGCGGTCGCGCGGACGGTGTCCAGGTGGCGGCGCCAGGTGTCGGCGTCGGCTCCGTCCAGCACGGGTGACCGGCCCGGCTGCCGCATGGGAAGCACCTTCGAGCCGACGATGACGGCGTCCCACGGGTCGAGGCCGACGCCCAGGCGCCAGGCGTTCTCCAGCAGTGTGCGCGGGTCGGCCGACGGATCGGCGCCCCCGTGCCGGGACACGGTCTCGCGCAGCCGGGCGAGAGCGGGGCCGAAGTCGAGGTCCCGGGACTCGGTGGCGGCGTACAGCAGCCCGGCCAGTTCCCGGGCGTGGGCGGTGCGGTCCTCGTCGGCGAGGGCGGAGCGGAACAGGCGGTCGCGCTCGGTGTCGTCGAAGTGGACGGCCAGCTCGCGCAGGACGTCGGCGGGTTCGTCGGGGGTGTGCGCCAGGTTCAGCAAGTAGCTGTAGTTGCCCAGGAGATGACGCAGCTGTCCGGGCCGGCGGGCGTCCGGGTCCGTGGGTCCCTTGAGCCGGGTGAGTTCGACCGAGGCGGGCACGTCCAGGTCGTGGCCGGGGCGGACGAGGAGCACGAGGGCGTCGGCGTCCTCCAGGAAGAGCGCGGCCAGCCGCCTGCGGTGGGGGGTGGCCAGGTTCCACTGGAAGTACCACAGGGAGCGGATCATGGTGCGGGTCAGCCGGGTGACGGCCGCGCCGACGATCCTGAAGCCCCGCCCGGCCAGCCAGTCCACGGCCGCGTCCAGCCTGCGGGCCACGACGGCGTCGGGCTTGAGCAGCAGCATCGCGTGCCGGTGGGCGAAGCCGGTGACGTCGCCGGTGAGGGCGGCGAGCTGGTCGTGGCCCTCCTGGTAGTAGGTGTCCGCGCCGTACAGCCGCTGCTTGTCGGGGTGGCAGGTCAGCAGGGGCGGGACGGGTATGCCGTATGAGGGTTCGGCGAGTCGGGCGGGGGTCATCGGTGGGTGCTCCCGTCGGGTCGGGCGGGGGTCATCGGTGGGTGCTCCCGTCGGGTCGGGCGGCGTCCGGCTCCTTGCGCGCGGGCGGGCCGAGATAGCCGGTGGCCAGGCAGTGGTCGAGGAGGCGGCGCAGATAGGCGTGGGCGCCCGTCGTGGGCGGGCGGTGGCCGAAGGCTTCGGCACGGGTGGCGTCGAAGTGGACACGGCGCCGGAAGTAGGGGGCGTACAGGGCCACGACACGGTCGTAGTAGGGGCGTTCGCGGCCGGGCAGGGCCGTGGCGGAGAACGCGGACGGGGGGACGAAGCGGGGCACGTGCAGGGACGGGTACTCGGCGAGGACGTCGGACATGTCCCGCAGGGTCAGCTCGTGGCCGACGGCGTGCAGGGTGTGCCCCTCGGCGTCCCGGAACCGGGTGGCGGCCGCGGTCACCAGGTCGGCGACCCGGTCGACCGGGACCAGGTCGAGGACGGCGTCCTGGTGGCCGGGCACGGTGCGCACCAGGCCCCTGGTCAGGACCCGCAGCACGGGGTAGACGGTCTTGAGGTCGCGGACCCGGCCGGTGCGGGTGGCGCCGGTGACGATGCTCGGGCGGACCACGGCGACGGGCAGGCCGTCGGCCGCCGCCTTGCGGACCAGGGTCTCGGCGGCCAGCTTGCTCCTCTCGTAGTCGTTGCCGGGGCGTTGGCCGAGGTCGAGTTCGTCCTCGTACGCGGTGCCGTCGCGTTCGCCGCACACGTAGGCGGTGCTGACGTGCACCAGGGGGACGCCGTCCGCCAGGGCGACGCCCAGGACGTGCCGGGTGCCCTCGACGTTGACGCGCTCGTACCGCTCCGGCGGCAGCCCGAAGTCGGTGACGGCGGCGCAGTGCACGATCCGGTCGGCCGTGGCGGCGAGCCGCCGGTCGTCACCGCTCAGCCCGAGGCCGGGACGGGTGATGTCGCCGGTCAGCCGGGTGAGGGTGCCCGGAGCGGGGGCGAGCCTTCTGCCGTTGTTGCGGACGAGGTCGCCGTTGCGGTGCAGGACGGCCAGGACGGTGTGGCCGGCGGCGGTGAGCCGGGCGGTCACCTCGGCGCCCACGAAGCCGCTGGCTCCCGTCACCAGCACCGTCATCGGGCCGGAGTCCATCGGATCGGGGTTCGTCGGATCGGGGTTCGTCGGATCGGGGTTCGTCGGGCCGGAGTTCATCGGATCGGACATCAGTGGATCCTCCGCACGGAACGTCGGGTGGGATGCTCGGGAGCCGGCGCCGTCACCGGGTCCGATGGGGCTGGGCCCCGTTGCCGGCCAGCAGGTCGCGGGCCTCCTCGATGGGCAGCTCCGCGCCGAGGTGGGCGCCCATGCGCAGCCAGTCGTGGCCGAGCTGCAGCGTGGCCCGCCAGGTGTGCGCGGAGTCGAACGAGAGCGGGAAGGAGTCGGCGCCCACGGCACCGCGTACCAGCGCGATGAAGCGGCGCAGCTCCGCGCGGAGGGCTTCGCCGTCCTCCGCCGAGTCCACGCCCCGCCCCAGCAGTTCCGCGGCGTGCGCGCCGATCGGCCCGGTGGCGGCGGGAAGCAGGTCCATACGCCGTACGAGGTCGGCGTCCGCGGGCAGCGGGTTGACCCCGTGGGCGCTGAACAGCCCGCGCAGCGCGGCGTGCACGGCGCGGCGCGCGGTGAGTTCGGCAACCCGGCGCTGGCCGCGCCGCAGCGCTCCGGTCAGGTCCTCGACGGCGTTCTCGACCACGACGTTGGACCACACCAGGGCCATGGCGGCGGCGGCGAACCGGTCGGCGGGCAGGGGCATCAGGTCGACGGAGCGGGATCCGCCGACGGCCGCGCCGCGCACCGACAGCAGCGGCTGGGCGGTGGAGGGCGGCGGGGTCAGGGGGCCGGGAGGGGCGGCGAGCGGGAGCGCCGGGGTGACGGTCCCGCCGCCCTTCCAGGCGAGGCGGACCAGTCCGTACCTCAGGAAGGCGGCGAGCAGCCGGCCCGGGTCGGAGACGCCGGTGGCGGCGCCGTCGGCCAGGACGCGGGGCAGCGTCCTGCCCAGGACGAGGGAACGCCAGACGGTTCCGGCGTCGGCGCCGAGGGCGAACACGTCGCGCCGGCCGCGGACGACGTGGATCCGTTCGCCGGTCTGCCAGGTGGTCACCCGGGCGACCCGTTCGACGGTGAGCCGCTCGGGCCGCCGGGGGACCTCGGCGAGTCCGAGGTCCTCGGCGAAGTCGAGACAGGCGGCCAGCCGGGCCCGGGCGGCGTCGGCGTCGCCGGGGCGGACCGCGGCGGACTCCAGCTCCCAGTAGCGGTCGCGTACGTCCGTCCGTCCCACCCGGTCGAGCTGCATGGACAGCCACTTGGGTTCGAGATAGGTCTCGCCGAGGCCGGCCGCCCAGGACTTGACGCTCTGCACGAGCGCGGCGCGGGTCCAGTCGACCGCCTCGTCGCTCTCGCCGAGGCACTGGAGTGCCAGCGCGTGCCGCAGGGACTGCCGGGCCCGGTGCGCCCACCAGTCGGCGGTGATCCGGCGGAACCGCTCGACGGGCAGCAGCGCCTTCACCTCCTCGATGAGGGCGTGGCCGCGCAACGGGTGGCTGTGCAGGAACCGCTGGCAGCGGTTGAGGAGGTCCTCGGAGAGCCGGCCGGGCCGTGCGGCCCCCTGCTCCACCGCCGTGAGCTGGTCGGCGAGCTGTCGCACCGACCGGGTCCGGATCTCCACCCGCCGGCCGTCCACGAACAGCAGGGACGGCATGGTCGGCAGTTCGTCGTCGAAGCGGCTCACGAGCAGGAAGTCGATGTCGGACGAGGGGTTGCCGAACCCCTCGGCTATGGAGCCTTCCAGGGTCACGGCCCATTCGGTGTCCGGGGGGAGTTCGGCCAGGGACTTGTCGAGCAGGTCCTGCAGCCGTTCCTCGGTGAGGATCACGGGTGTGTCTCCGTTCGGGTGCTGTCCTGGGCGGTGGCCGGGCCGTCGTGGGGCGGGTCCGTGACGACGGCGGGCGGGCCGTCGTCGGGCGGGGCGGCGAGGACGGTGACCGTCCCGGCGGCGCCGTCGACCCGCAGCCGGGTGCCGGTGCGGATCTCGGTGGTGGCGCCCTTGACCTGGACCACGGTCGGAATGCCCAACTCCCGTGCCACGACGGCCACATGGGTCAGCGGGCTGCCCCGTTCGATGACGAGGGCCGCGGCCGAGGACAGCGCGGTCACCCATCCCGGGTCGGTGCGGTAGGTGAGCAGGACGCCTCCGCCGATGTCGCGCGGGGTGTCGGTGACCACGGCGGGCCCTTCGGCGACGCCGGGGCAGCAGGGGACGCCGCTCAGCTCGCGGGCGCCGCCGACGGCGGCCGGACCGCTGTTCCAGCCGGCCCGTTCGAGGTTGCCCGACCAGTACGGCGCGCCGCGGGTGGTGAAGCGGGAGGGGGCGTGCAGGACGGTGTCGGCGGCCTGCTGCCTGCGGCGCAGCACGACCAGGTCCCGCAGTTCGGTGTGGGCGATCGTGCCCTCGTACGCTCCGCCGATCTCCTCCAGGCGCAGGAAGAAGACGTCGTCCCAGGTGCCGATGGCCCCGGCGCGCGCGAGATCGCGGCCCAGGGCGCGCAGCATGCGCTTGGCCGCCCCGAAGGCGCGGGTGCGGCAGAACCTCAGCCGTTCCCGGTCGGCGAGCGCGGTGCGCGCCTTGCCGCGCACCCGCTCGTACACCAGGCGCCGCGGGCGGCTCAGGTGCTCGGCGAGGTAGGCGTCGGCCTCGGCGCCGCGGTCCGGGGCGGCGCCGTCGGCACCGGTGTCCGGCAGCGCCTCGCGCAGCAGCGCGAAGACTCCCGCCGGGTTCTCGTGCAGGTCGGGGACCTCCAGCTTGAGTTCGTCGGGGCTGCGGTAGCCGTAGTCCGCGATGTACGCGTCGACGGACCGCAGGAAGCCGGTGTGACCGGCGTCGAGCAACGCCTGGCGGGCCTCGGCGTCGGGGGTGCGTTCCAGCAGCGCCAGGATCCCGGCGTCGGCGCGCGCCCGGTCCGCCAGCTCGCGCAGGGCCCACACCGGCTCGACGGACTCGACCGCGCCGCCCGGGGCCGCCGCGGCCCAGGTGAACCACTCGGGCGCCTCGGGCAGCCATCGGCGGGTGAGCAGGGCCAGGAGTCCCACGGAGAGCAGGATCGTCGCGTCGAGGGTCTGCATCGGACCCCATTTCTCGATGAGTTCCCGCTGCAGCCGCCGGAAACGGCGCCAGGTCTCGTCCCCCGGCAGTGCGTCGTAGTCGACATTGTTGAATACCGTGTACGCGCGATAGAAATCTCTATGAAACGTGTCGACGGATTTTCGAATGGCGAGAAATCTTCCGGCAAAGATGACCGTACGTGTCAGGCGTGCTGTCCGGCCGCGCAGTCCGGGCCTGGGTGTGAACGGGTGGAGCGTGTCGGCGAGTTCATCGGAAATGCTCTCGGCGACACCCAGGGATTTCTCCAGGACGCGCCGGTTGAGCGGGTACAGCGGCGCGAGACGCACCATGCGGTACCAGTGGAAGAGGTTGTAGTAGACCCGTCCGTGGACATAGCCGAGGAGGTACGGGGTCCACTCGCGCACCTCGCGCAGCCGCTCCCCGCGGACGCCGAGGGCGCGGGCGTAGCTGTCGTATACCTTCGCGTAGGTGTCGGAGGCGAAGCTGAAGGTGAGCGGGGAGACGACGCCGCTGAAGCTCTCGATGATGTTGGAGTTGTCCCAGAGCCGCAGGTCCTGTTCGGGCTCGGGCGTGGTGCCGGCGGCCGGTCCGAGGGTCGTGACGGGCCGGCTCTGCAGGATCCACAGCGCGTCGTCGTCCATGGCCCACTCGATGTCCTGCGGGGTTCCGTAGCAGGCGGTGACGCGGGCCCCCGCCGCGTGCAGCCGGGCCAGCCGGGCGGCCGTCAGCACCGGTCGGGCGCGGTCCTCCTCGGCGACGGGCGACACCCGGCAGCCGGGGCCGGACCCGGCGTCGTAGCGCTCCCGTTTGTCGCCGATCACCGTGGTCAGCGGCTCGCCGGTGGCGGCGTCCAGGACGACGGTGTCGGCGTCGACGGCGCCCGAGACCAGTCCCTCGCCCAGTCCGTGGACGGCGCTGACGACGTGCCGGTCGGTGCGCCCGCTCGCCGGGTCGGCGGTGAACAGCACACCGCTGAGCCCGGCCGCCACCATGCGCTGCACGATGACGGCGACGCCGCCGGTGTCGATCGCGAGCCCGTGCCGGGCGCGGTAGCGCAGGGAGCGTTCGCAGAAGGCCGAGGCCCAGCAGCGGCGGACGTGGGCGATGACCTCGTCGAGGCCCCGGACGTTGAGGAAACTGTCGAACTGGCCGGCGAACGAGTGGCGCGCGCCGTCCTCCTGCGCACCGGACGACCGGACGGCCACCGCGCCGCCGCCGGCCAGCCCGTAGGCCAGTCCGATGGCGTCGGTGAGGCGGTCGTCGAGCGGCGCGGCCTCGATCAGGCCGGCGATCTCGGCGGCGATCCGGCCCGCCTTCGGCTCCCAGTCGTCGGCGAACAGCCGTTTCAGGCGCCCGTCCAGTCCGCTGTCGCGGCTGAATTCCGCGAATACGTCCAGGCCGATGACCGACCATCGCGGCACCTGGAATCCGGACGCGGTCAGGGTGTGCAGGTTCCGCCCTTTTCCACCGGCCCATTCGGCGACGAGGGATTCGCCGCTGGACGCCGTGAGGACGTGTGGAGACCGGGGTTCGGATCCCGTGGTGGGCGACAATGCGTTTCCCCTCCGAGGGTGTTGCTCGACCTCGCTCGAATGTTGCACAGCAGAGCCGGTCGAAAAAACTCCGGCGAGCCGCCACAGTCGCTTTTCGGTCGTCGTATCCCTTTCAAATTCCGGTCGCGCTCCGCCGTCCAGGGCGAACACCGCCACCCGGCGGAGAAACCGGATGATCCAGCCGAAGTGGGTCGGCCCGGTTCCGGTACCGGGCCGGAGCGCGGTGGCGATACGCGGCGGTACCACCTCGTACGTCCCCGTCGCGCCCCTGGCTGCCGGACGCGGAGGAGGGCCGGGGCGGACCGTCGCGCAGACCCTCACAGGGGCCGTCCCGCGGGCGCCGGTGCGCCGCGGAGCGGCACATTCGATCACCCGGCGGGTCTGCCCGGAAGGGAAAACGACGAATATTGGCGCGATCCGCCAACGCCCGTGACTTCCGTCTCGGCCGCCAGGCAGCCTGAACTCAGCGGTTCCGAGCGCGAGTCGCGGCCCCGCCCTCCGCTCCGGGAGCACGGGTGTACGAGGAGGTCCTCACCGGGGCGAGGACGCTTCGGCGGCGGGCCGGTGGTCCTCCTGTCCGCCCGGCGGGGACGTCGGGGACGGCTCCCGGTCCCAGCGCAGGGCGACGATCGTGGCGGGGACCGCGATCAGGGCCCAGACGGCCACGGCCACGACCACGGCCGTCCACGTGTCCCAGAAGTGACCGGCGCAGAAGGCCACGACCATCGGCACGGCGACCACGGCCACGGACTTCGCCCTGCCGAACGGCACCCGGGGAACGACGGGGCGGCCGGCGGCGAGGCCGCGGGCCCGGCGGGCGCCGCCGAAGGCGGCGATGAAGGCCAGGGCCGCCGACCAGACACCGATCAGGGCGACCCCGGTGAGGACGGTGGGGTCCTCGTCCGGCAGTCCCGCGAGCCGCTCGCGCACCCCGCCCCGGCTGACGGAGACCACGTCGCTCCGCCAGGTGGTGACGTCCACCCGCTCCCCCGGCCGGACGAGTTCGGAGAGGTCGCCGTGCGCGTCGAGGTCGATCGGCTGATCGGCGGGGGCGGGAACCGGCGGCCGGAGCAGCACGCGGAAGACCGTCGTCTTACCACTCCTGGCCGTTCGGGCGGAGAGCACCGTCCCGCGGACGGTGCGCAGACAGCTCGCCGGCCCGCCCCGTGCCCCGGCCTCACCGCCGCACGGCCGGGCGTCGCGGAAGGCCGTCTCCGTGGCGACCTTTCCGGGGACGTGGAGGCCGGTACCCACCGCCACCCCCGACAGGGCCAGTCCGAGCAGTGTCCACGCCACCGCGTGCCACCGCTCCTTCCGGATCCCTGCCGAGGGCCGCCGGTCCTTCGTCTGTGCGGGCATTGCCGTGTCTCCTTCGTCCAGGAGCATTGGGTCACAAGTGCCCGGTCGGCCGGCATGGCGGGTCCCGGAAGCGTGGGCCCCCGGCCGAACTGCCGGTTCCCGGCAACGTCGAGGGCGCGCGCAACCGGCCCCGACCGGCCGGAGCCGTGGTCCCGGAGAGCACGCCGGCCGGGGTCACCGCCCCGGCCGGCGCCCGGTCAGCCGGAGTTGTAGCCCCACCTGGCGTGACCGTCCTTGCCCATGAAGCACTTCGCGGGGCGCCCGTCGGCCGTGGTCGCGGTGGCGCCCACGGGAGAGCAGTACTGCCCGAACCCGACGCCGGAGCGGCCGCCCGCGCCTCCGGTGCTTCCGCCCGAGGTCCCGGAGGAACCGCCCGTGGAACCGCCGCCGGTGCCGCCTCCTGACGTACCGCCCGCCGTGGCGGAACCGGTCGTGCCCCCGGTGCGCGGCTTCGGCTCGGGTTTCGGCTCGGGCTTCGGTTTCGGTTTCGGCTCGGGCTTCGGAGTGGGCTTCGGGCTGGGCTCGGCGCAGGGGTCGCCCGGCCCGATCAGCCACAGGTCGACCCACGTCGACGACAGCACCTCACGGCCGGGGTCCGGCTCCTGGCGGCACACCCGCCAGTCCTCCACGTTCCGGATGCGGTCGCCGAGGCGCTCACCCGTGTACGCGTGCCGGGTGGTCCTGTACACGAACCCCAGATCGTCCAGGGTGCCCGAGGCCGCGCCGAGGCTCTCGCCCCGGAGGTCCGGCATGACCACCCGCCGGGGGCCGAACAGCTGCGCGGGGCACGCCTCCTCCTCGGGGACCGCGTAGAGCGTGAGCATCCTGACGGCCGGGCGAACGGTCTCCTTTCCGGAAGGACTCTGGAAGCAGACCCGCCAGCCGGGCGCCCCGTCCGTCACCCGCCGGAACGACGAGGAGGCGTCGGTCGTCGTCACGGCCATCCAGGACTGGCGCCGCGCCTCCGCGACGGCCGTGGTGAGCGCCGCTCCCCTGAAGTCCCGTACCGCCACGGTACGGTCCCTGTCGGCCCGGGCGGGTGTCTCGTGCCCCGCGTTCCAGGCGGCGGAGACCATCGTCGCCGCGACCAGGGAGGCGAGGACGGGGTGCCTGCGGACCCATGCCGGCACGCGCGCCCTGCCGCGCGGGCGGGCCGGGGAGCCGGCGGGCAGGAGTTCTCCCCTCTCCGCGAGGAGTTCTCCCCTGGGGTCGAGCCAGGACCCGCTGAGGCTGCGCTCCTCCCCGTCGACGACGATCACCGTGGAGTCGAGGACACCGTGCTCACGGCGGAGGATGGACACGGGTTCGGGCACCCGGACGGCCTTGGGGTTCGTGAGGCCCCGGACAAGGACGAGTCCCCTCCCCGTGAGCGCGGCATGGCCCCAGCCGCAGTTGTAGAGGGCCCGGACGGATTCATCGGGTCCGAGTTCCGCGAGCAGCGCCCTCTTGCGGTCGTCCGGCAGCGATATCCTCTCGCCGGCGAGGACCGCGGCCAGGCGGGGATCGTCGGCGGGGGAACCGGGCACCTCGCGGTCGATCCCCTGCACGAACGCGCCGGACGGGTCGATCTTCGACCCCCACACCGTGATCCGTCGCCCGTTCACGGACAGGTCCACGTACGACGCGGCCCCGTACGCGGGGCGCAGGACCACCAGGGGCCTCGCGACGCGCGAAGGCTCCTTCCCCTTCAGGAGGACGATCGCGCCCTCGGTGAGGGCGGCGTACCCCAGCCCCTGGTGATAGAGGGCCAGCACCTTCTCCCCGGGCTTGAGCGTACGGAGCAGTGCCTCCGCCCTGGAGAGGGGAAGAGCGACATCACGGACGGCCACTTCGGTGGTGCGCGGGTCGTCACGCAGCAGGCGCTGCGCAGCGGTTGGGGACATACGCGGAGATTAGCCGCTGTCGATCTTCGACAGAAACCCTGCTCCGTGAACCGATGCACGGCCGTGACCTGCACAGATGATGCCGTCCGGCCCTCTTCTCCGCAGTGGTGGCGGGGCGGTGGGCGGTCGCCGCGCCCACGGGGGTCCAACCACCGTTTCGGCTCGGGTGAGTTCAGCCGATCAGTTCCGGCGAGAGCAGGTGGTACCGCGCCAGGATCACGTTGAGTGCGGCCACGACGAGAACCGCGGCCGCGACGGCGAGCAGCGCGCGGCCCGTCCCCCACGGCGTGATGAGGGTGCCGAGGGCGCCGCCCGCGAAGATGCCGGCGACGGTCGCGGCGAGTCGGACCCGGGCCATGGGCCGCTGCGCGGTCGCCTCGGTGGCTCCGGTGAGGCCGTGGACGAGGCGGACCAGGGACACCTGGACCAGCAGGGTCGGCATGCCGGGAACCGCCGCGCGCAGGGCGGTGTCCGCGCGCAGGCCCATGGCGAAGCCGACCATGGCGATGACCAGGTTGTCCGGGTGGTCGGTGAGCGAGCCGGAGCCGTGCCGCCACAGCGCCGTGGCGCCCGCGAGGGCCAGGAGCGCCCCTTCCACGGCCAGGGCGGCCGCGAACCAGTGCCGGTGCCGTGCGACGAGACCGCCGGTGGCGAGGGCTCCGGCGGCGGCCCCGAGGACGAAGGCGGCCAGGGCGACGGCGGGGCGGGCCACCGGCAGCTCGCCCTCACCGACGACGGCGAAGGACAGGAAGAGCAGGTTGCCCGTGGCCAGCGCGGTGAAGACCTGTCCCATGGTCAGGAAGCTGACCGCGTCGACCGCGCCCGCCAGGACGGTGAGGGTCGCCATGACGACGGTCTGCTGACGTTCGCGTCGTGCGGCCGACGCCTGTGATCCGGCTGCTTCGCTCATGGGGCCAGTCTCGGGAAAACGCGCTCGGCGGACCCGGGCTGCCGGTCCGACACGCGAAACGCGTACCACCGACGGACGGTGCGGTGCGACTCGCGTCGGCGCAGCGGCCCGTCCGTCCCGGGGCCGCCGGGCGGGAGCCCGGTGCATGTGTACGCCCCGCGAGGTCGTACGGGCGGCGGTCCCCCGCGAAGGGCGCCGCCCGTACGACCTCGCGGGGCGCGTGGAGACCTTCCACGGAGGTGGTCGGGCCGACCGGGCGGCGACGGCCCCGACCGGGTGCCGCTCCACCGGCGGAAGCCGCCTTCGGCGGCGGTCGGCCCGGTCCGACGGGGACGTCCCGCCCCGCGCGTCGCGGCAGGACGGCACGCGGCCGACCCGCCCTCCCGGTCCGCGGCGTCCTCGGCTTCCGGTGACGCGCGGCCGTCCGTCAGGCCGTCCGGGCGGCGCCCGTGTCGAGGGCTTCCCTCGCGGCGGGCACGGCGACGGTCCGGTCCTCGGGTATCAGGCCGATGCGGGTGCGCCGGTCCAGGAGGTCGGCCTCGTCGAGGGCGCCCTCGTGCAGCACGGCCCACAGCAGCGCGGCCCGCGTGACGGGGTGTCCTGGCACCACGGGCTCGCCGAGCCGGGGATCGCGGGCGGCGAGGGCGTGGACGGCCGGGGCCTCGGTGCCGTGGCGGCGGACGAGGTGGCCGGGGGCGGCGAGCGACCGAAGCCGGTGCGGGGCGGCCGCGCCGACCAGCGGCAGGGAGGCGGTCGTCGAGGGCCCGGCGCGCAGCCCCCGGACCACGACCGCCGCGTCGACGGCGTCCTGGGCCATGCGCCGGTAGGTGGTGAGCTTGCCCCCGACCACGGTGACCACCCCGTCGTCGGAGGTGAGGACCGCGTGCCGGCGCGAGATGTCGGAGGTACGGGCGACCTCTCCCGAACGGCCCGGCACGGTGTCGAGCAAGGGGCGCAGCCCCGCGAAGGCACCCACCACGTCGTCGCGCCGCACCGGGACGTCCAGGGCCGAGCCGACGACGTCCAGCAGGAAGCCCACGTCCGGCTCGGGCGCCTCGGGCACGTCGGGCAGGTCCCCGTCGACCGGTTCGTCGGTCAGGCCGACGTACACGCGGCCGTCGTCCTGCGGAAGAACGAGGACGAACCTGTTGCTCTCGCCCGGGACCGGGATGTGCAGCCCGGCGGGCAGCGGTCCGAACAGGTCGGCGCGCAGCACCAGATGGGTTCCGCGCGAGGGGCGGATCCGGATGCCCTCGACCAGTTCGCCCGCCCAGACGCCGGAGGCGTTGACGATCGCGCGGGCCCTGATCTCGCCCTCTTCCCCGGTCAGTTCGTCACGGACGCGGGCGACGGTCCCGCCGGTCCCGAGGACCCTGACCCGGGTGAGGATCCTCGCGCCGTGGGCGGCGGCGGTGCGGGCGAGCGCGGTGACGAGCCGGGCGTCGTCGGTGACCTTGCCGTCCCAGGACAGCAGTCCGCCGCGCAGGCCCGCGGGGCGCACCGAGGGCGCGAGGTGACGGGCCTCCACGGCGGAGAGGCGGCGCGGCGCGGGCAGGGTGGCGCGGGAGGTGCGGGCCGCCAGCCGCAGGGTGTCCCCGGCCCGGAACCCGGCCCAGGCCAGGGATGCCTGACCGCGTGACACCAGCGGCGTCAGGGGCAGCACGAAGGGCTGGGCGCGTACGAGGTGGGGGGCGGTGCGTTCCATGAGGACACCGCGTTCGACCGCGCTCTCGTGGGCGACGTCGAGCTGCCCGGAGGCCAGGTAGCGCAGTCCGCCGTGGATGAGTTTGGAACTCCAGCGCGAGGTGCCGAAGGCGAGGTCGTGGGCGTCGACGGCGGCGACGCTCAGACCGCGCGCGGCCGCGTCCAGGGCGACCCCGGCTCCGGTGGCGCCGAGTCCGATCACCAGGACGTCCACGATGCCGCCGCCCACGGTCTCGGCCAGTTCACGGCGGCGGCGGGCGGCGGAGAGCGACGATCCGGGGGCCGGGGCCGCCGGGCCGGACGGACTGCTCGTGGGGCTCATGGCGTGAGGGTCCTCTCCAGAAGGGTGCGCAGTTCGTCGAGAAAGGCCGTGCTGGTCAGTTCGGGGTCGTCCTCGTCGGTCATGGTCCGCAGCGACAGGGTGAAGGACTGGACCACGAGCAGTACGGCGCGGGCCTGCCGTCTCGTGGGCGCGATGCGCACGGAGCCGTCGGCGTGCCCCTGTTCCAGGGCGTCGGCGAGGAGTTCCAGGAGGGCTTCCTGACTGGCTCCGCGGCGGTCGAGCACGTAGGGCAGCAGGAGTTCGGGATCGACGTCGACGATCTTGCGGAAGAGCGGGTGGGCCCGGAAGCCCTCCGCGCCGGCCACCAGACCGTCCACGATCCGGGTCCGCGTCGGCTCGTCCGGGTCGGGCTCGGGCATGGCGCGGGTCGCCACGTCGATCCACTCACGGGTCATCAGGTCGCCGACCAGCGAGCGCACGTCGGGCCAGCGGCGGTAGAGCGTCATGCGCGAGACACCGGCGCGGCGGGCCACGTCGGTGAGGGTCGTACGCCGGACCCCGACGGCCAGGACGCAGTCGCGTACGGCGTCGAGGACGGGGTCGCCGTCCGAGTGCTTGTGACGAATAGGCGTCATGTGTCACAGTGTAACGCCCTGTGCGGCCGTGCGGGAGACGGCACGTCGCGACCGACCGATGAGGACTGGTTCATGGACATGCTGTGGAGTGGCTGGGGCGACCCGGCCAAGGCGGCCCCGCTGCCCGGCTCGGTGACGGGCCTGCTGCGGGACCTGCTCGGCGTCAAGCCGCGGGAGAGCGCCCCCCACGCCCTCGAGGAGATCTCCGTGCCCGGGCCCCCGCCGGCCCGGGAGGTCCTGGAGGCGCTGGCGGAGGCGGTCGGCGGCGCGGAGCACGTACGCACCGACGCGGAGTCCCGGATCCGGCACACCCGGGGGAAGTCCACACCCGACCTGCTGAGGATCCGCGCGGGGGACGCCGGGGACGCCCCCTCGGCCGTCGTCCTGCCCGCCACCCACGACGAGGTGCTCGCCGTGCTGCGCGTCTGCGCCGGACACGGCCTCGCCGTCGTCCCGTTCGGCGGCGGCACCTCCGTCGTCGGCGGCCTCGCCCCGGAGCGCGGCGCCTTCGTCGCCCTCGACCTGCGCCGTATGAACGGCATGCTCGGCATCGACCCCGTGTCGCGGACCGCGACGCTCCAGCCGGGTCTGCGCGCCCCCGACGCGGAGGCGCTCCTGGCCGAGTACGGCTTCACGCTCGGGCACTTCCCCCAGTCCTACGAGTGGGCGACCATCGGCGGCTTCGCCGCCGCCCGCTCCAGCGGCCAGGCCTCCGCCGGCTACGGCCGCTTCGACGAGATGGTCCTCGGTCTCACCCTGGCGACCCCGGAGGGCACCCTGGACACGGGCCGCGCCCCCCGCTCGGCGGCCGGCCCCGACCTGCGGCAGCTCGTCCTCGGCTCCGAGGGCGCGTTCGGGGTCATCACCTCCGTCACCGTACGGATCAGACCGCTGCCGCGGACGCGCGTCTACGAGGGGTGGCGCTTCGCCTCCTTCGAGGAGGGCGCCACCGCGCTGCGCCGGCTCGCCCAGGACGGACCGCGCCCCACGGTGCTGCGGCTGTCCGACGAGACCGAGACCTTCGTCGGGCTCGCCCAGCCCGAGGCCATCGGCTCGGCCGGGGCCCCCGTGATCGCCGGCTGCACGGCGATCGCCGGGTACGAGGGGACCGAGGAGGAGACCGCGCGCCGCCGTGAGGAGGCCGCGGCGGTCCTCCGCGCGGCCGGGGGCACCTACCTGGGCGCCGAGCCCGGCGAACGCTGGGCGCACGGCCGCTACTCGGCGCCGTACCTGCGTGACGCGCTGCTCGACGCCGGGGCCTTCGCCGAGACCCTGGAGACCGCGACCTTCTGGTCACGCGTCCCCGAGCTCTACGCCGCCGTGCGCACCGCCCTGACCGACACGCTCTCCGCCGCGGGGACCCCGCCCCTGGTCATGTGCCACATCTCGCACGTCTACGAGAACGGCGCCTCGCTCTACTTCACGGTGGTCTCCGCGCAGGGCGAGGACGCCGTGGCCCACTGGACGCCGGCCAAGGAGGCCGCCAACGAGGCCGTCCTCCGCGCGGGCGGAACCATCAGCCACCACCACGGGGTGGGGACGGACCACCGCGACTGGTACCTCCGGGAGGCGGGACCGCTGGGCGTCGAGGCCCTGCGGGCCGTCAAGCTGCGGCTGGACCCCGACGGCGTCCTCAACCCCGGGATCCTGCTGCCCGTCGACTGACGCCCGCCCCCGATGATCCGGCGGCGGCCCCGGGCCGCCGCCGCGCCGTCCGCCCGGGCCACCCGCCCCACCGCCGCGCACGGCCCGCGACCCCGCCCGCTCCGTCCCACCCGACACTGCCCGGAGGCACACCGATGCGACAGTTCACCGCCGTCGTCAATCCCACCGCGGGCGGCTCCACCGGGGCGGCGGCGCTGCTCCCGGTCGCCCGCCTGCTGCGGGAGGCCGGAGCCGGCCTGGAGACCGAGTACAGCCGCAGCCTGGCCCACGCGCGGGAGCTCGCGCTCCGCGCCGGGGAGCGGGGCCGGATCGTGCTCGCCGTGGGCGGCGACGGGATCGCGGGCGGGATAGGCGGGGCCCTCGGCGGGACGGACACCGTCCTCGGCCTGGTCCCGGCCGGCCGGGGCAACGACTTCGCCCGCGCGCTCGGGCTGCCCGCCGACGCCGCGGACCTGGCCCGCGTCCTGCTGCACCACGAGCCCCGGCGCGTCGACACCATAGGAGTGGAGTCCGCGGTGCACGCGAACACCGTGGTCCTCGGCAGTGTGTACGCGGGCGTCGACGCGCTCGCCAATCAGCACGCCAACCACGCGCGCGTGCTGCGGGGGGCCGCCTCGTACTACGCCGGCGGTCTGCGCGCGGTCGCCGGCTGGCGTCCGGCGTCCTACCGCGTCACCGTCGACGGGGAGGAACACCTCCACCGCGGCTACACCGTCGTGGCCGCCAACTCCGCCTACTACGGCTCCGGGCGCGTCATCGCCCCGGCGGCCCTGACGGACGACGGCCTGCTGGACGTCGTCATGATCCGCCAGGCCCCGCGGCGGCTCTTCTTCACCCTCATGAACGAGCTGAAGACGGGCGCGCACGTCACGCGGCCCGAAGTGGTGATCCTGCGGGGCCGGGAGATACGCATAGAGGCCGACCGGACCGTGCCCTACGGCGCCGACGGGGAGGTCGAGGCGACCCTCCCCGTCACGGTCCGGGTGCGGCCGGGCGATCTGGCCATGCTCTTCTGACCGGCCCGGCCCCGGTGCGCCGCCGCGGGTCAGCCCGCGGTGGTCTCCCCGCTCGCGCTGCCCGCCAGCCACTGGTCCCAGCTCAGGTTGAACGAGGCGTAGCCGTTGTCGGCCGGGGCCTTCGCGCGCGGGGAGCCGGTGACGGAGACCGGGTCGCCCTGCTTGACCTGGTTGTAGAACCACTCGGCGTCGGAGATCGACAGGTGGACACAGCCGTGCGAGCCCTGGGCGCTGCCGCTGCCGGGGTTCGGGTCACCGGTCGAGTAGTGGACGTAGGTCCCGGACTGGGTCAGGTGGACGTCCCAGGGAAGCGTCAGGTCGTAGTAGTTCGCGTCGCCCTTGTTGCAGCTGATGCCGACGCTGCACGAGGTCATGTGGACCTCCTTCTGCTTGTCGATCACCGCCATCACGCCGTTCCACGTGGGGAACTGGGCGCTTCCCGCGTTGATCGACAGCGTCCGTACGGGCGCGCCGTTCTTCGTGACCTTCATGGTGTGACCGGTGACGGACACGTCCGCGCGGACGTCGTCGCCGACGGTGAAGTCGTGGACGTAGGAACGCGTGCCGTAACGGCCGTTGCCGTTGGCGATCCCCTTCAGGTCGGCGACGATCTTCACCTTCGTCCCGCTCGCCCAGTACGACTTGGGCCGCCAGTCGGCACGCTTGTCCCCGAACCAGTGCCACGCGCCGGTCATCGGCTGGGAGCTGGTGACCTTCATGTGCTTCTCGATGCCGGCGCGCGCCTTCTGGGCCACCGGGTTGGTGAAGATCACCGAGATCGGCATCGCAACGCCGACCGTGGTGCCGGTCTGCGGCGTGATCGTCTCCAGCAGCATCGGCGGCCCGGCGGGCTTCGACGGCGACGGCTTCGCGCCGGCCGTCGGCTTCTTCCCCCCGGCCTTCCCGTCGCCCGACTTCGCCTTCGGCGTCCCCCCGCCGCAGGCGCCGGCCCCCGCCAGCACCACGGCCATGACGAATGCCGCCGCTGTCCCGCTACGTCGCTTCACTTCTCCCCCGACCCACAGTCGTGCCTGCCTCACTGCTCTTTTGGACCGCGGGCGCCGGTCCGCGGTTGCAGATGACGTGTAAAGCGCGGTTCAAAACCGGCCTCGGGAGGCTCCCGCCCGCCCCGGCCGGCCGGAACGCGCGAGTGCCCGGTGACCGTCGGCGGGCCGGACACCGGCGCCCGTCAGCGCGCTCGCGGAGCCGCGTCCACTTCTTCCGGCGTAGCCGCGGGCCCTCCCCCGGGTGTCCTCGTGCCGGAGCGGACGAGCGGTACCAGCACCACGGCGCCGGCCACCGAGATCAGGGCGACCACCCGCAGCACCCCGTCGACCGCCGGACCGTCGGCGGCCGCGCCGCCGGCGGATCCGCTGATCTCCTCCAGTACGGTCGCGGCCACCGTCACGGCCATCGCGCCCCACAGCACGAGCGAGGTGAGCACCAGTCCCGAGGCGGCCGCCAGCCGTCCGGCGGAGACGTACGACTGGGTCGCCGCGTTGGTGAGCGCCCAGCCGAGCCCCACGCCCGCTCCGACCACCGCGAACACGGCGGCGTAGAGCGGCAGCGGACGTGCCCAGGTCAGCGCGGCGAGCGCCACCCCGCTCAGCAGCAGCCCCACCGCCATCAGCACCTCCGCCCGCCACCGGTGCGCCAGGTGCCCCGACCAGTAGCTCGCCGCGCCCACCCCCGCCGACAGCGCCAGGAAGACGACGCCCGACTCCAGCGGCGACAGCCCCCGTGCCTGCTGGAGGTACAGCGCCGCCAGCACCGCGACGAGGCAGTACACGATGTTCGACACCGTCCCGGCCACCGTCACGGTCACGAACGGCCGGTTGCGCAGCAGGGACAGGTCGATCAGCGGTTCCGCCGCCCGCCGTTCGACCACCGCGAACAGGGCCAGCAGGACCACGCCCGCGACGAGGCACACCAGGCCGGCCGGCGAGCCCCAGCCCCAGTCCGCTCCCTGGTCGACGGCGAGCATGACGGCCGTCAGGCCGCCGGCCAGCGTGACGGCGCCGGGCAGGTCCATCCCCCGCACGGCCTCCTCGTCCCGCGATTCCGTGACGTACCGCAGCATCAGCAGCACCGCCAGCGCGCAGAACGGCACGTTCAGCAGGAAGACCGCGCGCCAGCTCACGAGTTCGGCGAAGGAGCCGCCGACGAAGGGCCCGAGCGCGGTACCGACGGCGCTGAAGGCGAGAACGGTCCCGACGGCGCGGCCCTGGCGGCCGTCGCGGAAGTGCGCCGTCACCACCGCCACCGCGATGGGCAGGACCAGTGCCGCCGCCGTCCCCTGGACCACCCGTCCCGCGGTCAGCCACGCCGCGTTCCGCGCGGCGCTGCACACCACCGACATCACGGCGAAGCCCGTCAGCCCGATGACGAGGATCCGTCTGCGGCCGTAGAGGTCGGCCGCCCGGCCGCCGACGATCATCAGGGCCCCGAGGGTCAGCATGTAGCCGCTCACCAGCCACTGCAGATCCGTGGCCGGTGTCCCGAAGTCACGGGCGATCACGGGCAGCATCAGGTTCAGCGCGAACCAGTCCAGCTCCACCAGCAGCATCGCGATCGAGGCGGCGGCGATGACGGCGCGGTCCCGGCGTGAGAACGGGCTCGTCGTCCGGCCTGCGGATCCGCTCACGACGACCATCCCCTGGCACGGGTCACTCCTCACAGCCAGCCTGCGGGCGCCCGCGGAGCCCCGCAACCGGAACCCCGCCCGCCAGGACGGACGGCTCCCCCGCACCGGTACGGCGCCCTCCCGGCCCGTTCCCCGCGAAGGCCCTCCGTTCCCTCAACTCCCTTACCGCGCCGACCACATGGCCGCGCCGAGTAGGATGATCGAACACTTGGCCTGCCCGCGTTCGCGTGGTGCGATGGGAGCTAGCATGACGATCGACCGACAGTCGTTTCCGCCGCTCGACACCAGCAGGGCACATCCCGCGCGGGTCTACGACTGGCTGCTGGGCGGCAAGGACAACTACCCGGTCGACGAGGCGGTGGGAGAGAAGCTGCCGCCCGAGGCGCGGGACGCGGCCCGGCAGAACCGCGAGTTCATGCACCGGGCGTCCGCCTGGCTCGCCGAGCAGGGCATCGACCAGTTCCTGGACATCGGCACCGGAATCCCCACCCAGCCGAACCTGCACCAGATCGTCCAGGGCATCACGCCGTCGGCGAAGGTCGTCTACACCGACAACGACCCGATCGTGCTGCGTCACGCCGAGGCGCTTCTGGTCAGCCGGCCCGAGGGCGTCACCGACTACATCCAGGCCGACGTGCGGCAGCCGCAGGACATCGTCCGGCACGCCCGCCACGTCCTGGACTTCAGCCGCCCGATCGCCCTGTCGCTGATCGCGCTGATGCACTTCATCCCCGACGACCAGGACGCCCACTCCATCGTCCGCAACCTGGTCGACACGCTGCCGTCGGGCAGTTACCTGGTGCTGTCGCACGCCTCCTCCGACGTGTTCCCCGAGCTCTCCGCGCAGGTCACCGCCGAGTACGCGAAGGGCGGCATCCAGCTCGGCTTCCGTACCCGGGCCGGGGTGGAGCGCTTCTTCGACGGCCTCGACCTCGTCTCCCCCGGCCTGGTGACGGCGACGCAGTGGGTCCAGGCGGCCGAGGTACCGGCACCGGCGCCGGAGGACAGCGGCATCTACACGGCGGTGGCACGCGTCCGCTGAACGGCACGGGGGCGGCGGACGTGCCGCGTCCCGGTGATCCGGTGATCCGCGCGACACGACCCGCCGTCGCGTCCATGCGGGTGGCATGCGGGGCGGCGGCGAGCCCCTGACCGCATGACCGGCGTTGTGCACGGTGCCAGCTCACGATCAGTCAGAGAGGACGTCCCGTGCGTCGAACCATGCTGTTGTCCGTCTGCGCCCTCGTCGCGGCCGCCGCCACCGGGTTCTTCACCACCAGCGCCATCCGCAGCCGCTGACGGCCGGACGCCCCGCCCGGTCCCGGACGGCGCACGACCGGGCGCCCCCGGGTGGGCCGGCCGGACCGGCCGGCCCACCCGGGGGCGTGCCGTGCGGCCGGTTCGGTCCGCCTCACCGTCGTCCGCGGTCGGAGTCGGCGGAGCCGTTGTTCCCCAGGCGCATCCGCAGGACGGCGGGAAGGACGAGCCACCACAGGAGGTACAGCCCGGCCACCCCCGCGACGATCCACGGCACGTACCCCTCGTCGTGCGTGGCCGTGCGCAGCACCAGCAGCAGGGCGGACGTCATCGTGAGCAGCAGGAGCAGCAGCCCGAGCAGGGTCAGCCCGGACGCCCACACGACGGCCTGCGGCTTGATGTGGCGGCCCGTCACGATCCGGTGGAACGCCACGGGGGCCACCAGCGCGCCCACGGCCGTGGCACCGAGGACGATCGTGACCATGTACAGCGTCTGGTCCGCGTCGGACAGCCGCCGGTAGGTCGGCTGGAACACCACGGTCAGCAGGAAGCCGAACAGGATCTGCACGCCGGTCTGGGCCACACGGATCTCCTGGAGCAGGTCGGCCCACTTGCGGTCGGCCCGCTCCTCGGGCGATTCGTCCCGCCCGTTCCTCTGCGCGTCATCCGGCATCGGCGGCCCTTCTCCCGGCTCTTCGGCGCCCCGGCGCGCCCCTCAACGGCCCAGCGCGTTCTTGAGCTGCTGCTTGCTCATGGACGAGCGTCCGTGGACGTCGCGTTTCCTGGCCTCTTCGTACAACTGGTCCTTGGTGGGGCCCTGCGCCCCGGAGTGCGAACGCTCGCCGCCCCGCTGCGACGCCGACTTCCGGTCGCGCAGGGACGCCTCGCTCGCCGTCTCGGACTCGCCCGCCCTGGCCCGCTCCTTGTTCACCGTGCGCGCCGCGATCTCCTCGGCGCGGCTCTCGGACTCCCCGCGGTCCTGCGCGCTCTCCTTGATGTGCTCGTACTGCCGCTCGCGCTTCTCGTTCGATCCCGCAGGCATCGTGCGCCCTCCTCCTGGGTGTGGCCCGTACGTGGACGGTCGAGTACCCCCGATGGCCCGCGGGCTCACGGGCCGCCCGGAAAAAGTCGATGGGCGGCTTCCCCTGGGCCTCCAGCTCGCCCTGCGCTTCCGCGCCGCCGGGGTCCTCGGGCAGACAGACGCCCACCACACCGATGTCGCCGGTGAAACGCACGGCGCCGATGAGCTGGTCGACCGTGAGGCTCGCGTCCTCGTGACCGTTCGGGTCGTGGGCCTGGTAGCCGACGCACTCGCACCCGTTGCCGGCCCCCAGACCGGGCGTCGCGTCCTTCACCACCTGCGCCGTACGGCACGCGCGGCAGCTTGGCCTGGCCGCTCTGGCAGGGGCCCGTCTCCGCGAACCCGTAGGCCGCTCCGGCGAGGGCGGGCTCCGGCCTCGAACGAGGTCCGCCCCTCGTACATGTGCGGATCGGAACCGCGGATGTTCGTCGTGGTGACCTTCACGAGGATGTCGCAGGGGTGCTCGATCCCGGCATCCAGGACGTCCTCGACGCCGACCTTGCGCGGGCCTTCGTACACCGCTGCTTTCATGATCTCCCCTTCGCCTCTGCGCTCGTCACGTCGAATCCCCGGCGACAAACGCGCCGAACGGGATCTTTCGGCACCGCGGGAGCCCCGGGTCCTGGGAACGTCGGGAGTCCCCGTGCCGCGACGGCACGGGGACTCCCGCGAGGCCGCCCGTCTCACCCCTTCCGGTGGCGCAGCACCAGCCATACGAGGACGGCGGCGCTCGCGGCCGCCAGAAGCAGCTCGCGGTTCTCGCGGACCATCCGCGCGCCCTGGGCCGTGTGCTGCCGCAGCGGCTCGGGAGCCTTCTCCTGCCACGCTCCGCCGGCCTGTGCGGCCTTGTCGCGCACCTGGCCCGCGGCCTGGGCCGCCTTGTCCTTGACCGGGTCGGGCACCTTGTCCTGGACCGCGTGCGCGGCCCTGGCCGCCCTGGACCTCAGCTCCTCCGCCTTGGCCACGGCCTGCCCGGCGACCTCGGCGGTCTTCTCCTTCGCCTGCCCGGCCACCTCCGCGGTCCGTTCCTTGACCTCGGCGCCCTTGTCCTTGGCGCGGGCCTTGACATCGGCCTTGTCGGCCAGTGCCTGGACCGTCTCTCCCAGCTCGGCGCGGGTCCGCTCGACCTGTTCGCGCATCTCGCCGGGTGTCGTGGCCGTCTGCTTGTCATCGGACGGTTCGCTCATCGGTGGGCACTCCTCTTGATCTCGGCCACGTCGGCCTTCACGTTCTCGATCGCCTGCTCGGGCTTCGGCGGCGCCGCCCGGCCGGCCTGCTCCTTCCCCGTCAGCGCCATGGCCGCGGCGACGAGGCCCAGCACCGCGGTGACGATCAGTGCCGCCGCCCACACCGGCAGCGGTACGGCCAGCGCGGCGATCGCGGTCGCCACGAGGGCCTGAAGCGTCAGGAACCCGACCACTCCCGCGCCCCCGAACAGACCGCCGCTCTTCCCGTAGCGCCTGCCCTTCTCCTTCATCTCCGCCTGCGCCAGCCGGAGTTCGCCCCGCACCAGCTCGGTGAGCTGCTGCGAGGCCCGCTGGACCAGCTCACCCACCTGGTCCGATCCGGCTCCGCGTGTCCGCTCGGCCGGTCCGTCGGCCCGCGTCCGTACGTCCGACACGGTGATCACCTCCTGTCCGTAGCCTGATTCGGCCGGAACCCGTAGCCGTGCTCCGGCGATCGCTGACGATCGGGTACCCCGATCCCGCCGGTCCAGGGCCGTTCCTTTCATTCCCGGTCGGCGAAGACGCTCGTGCCGAGGTTTTCGAGGAGATCCTCGACGTCCTGGTGGACCGCGTCGGCGCCCGCCGCCTCCAGGTCGGCCCGCGGGATGCCGCCGGACAGCACCGCCACGGAGATCACCCCGTCCCGTGTGCCGGCCTCCATGTCCCAGACGGTGTCCCCTACGAACACCGCTCGTCCGCTCGGCACACCGGCGAGGTCCCTGGCCCGTTCGACGGGGTCGGGCGCGGGTTTGCCCGAACTCACGTCGTCCGCGCCGGCCGCCCCGAGGATGACGTCGTCCGCGTCGACGGCGCGGCGGAGCGCCGAGAGTTCCGCGCCGCTCGCCGAGGTCGCCAGGACGGTCTCCCACCCGCGCCCGGCCGGCGCGCGCAGCAGTTCGCCCGCGCCTTCCAGCGCGGTCAGCCGGTCGAAGCAGGTGGCGTAGAGGGCGCGGTCGAAGATCGCGGCGCGCTTCTCGGTCATCGTGGGTGTCCTCGCCCTCTCACAGCTCACGCAGGGCGGGAAGCAGCTTCTGCTCGGCCCAGTCCGTGAAGGGTTCCTGGTGGTCGCCGCCGATCTGCACCAGCGCGACCTCGGTGAACCCCGCGTCGACGAAGGGCCGTACGGCCTCGACCACGCTCTCCACGTCGTCGCCGCAGGGCAGGGAGCCGGCCACGTCCTCGGAACGTACGAAGCGGGTGGCGTTCGCGAAGCTCCCGGGGCCCGGGAGTTCGGAGTTGACCGGCCAGCCGCCGCCGAACCAGCGGAACTGGTCGTGGGCGCGGGCGATCGCCGCGGCCCGGTCGGTGTCGTAACAGACGGGGAGCTGGCCGACCTTGGGCTTGCCCGCTCCGCCGTGCCGGTCGAACGCGGAGACCAGGTCCGGTTCGGGTTCCGTGGCGATCAGGAGGTCGGCGAGGTGACCGGCGATCTCGCACGAGTGTTCGCCCGAGACGGCGACGCCGATCGGCGGTGGAGTGTCCGGCAGGTCGAAGAGCCGGGCGTTCTCGACATCGAAGTGGACGCCGTGGTGGTTGACGTCGCCACCCTCGAAGAGGGACCGGATGATCCCGACGGCTTCTTCCAGCATGTCGAGACGGACGTGCGCGGCGGGCCAACCGCCGCCCACCACGTGCTCGTTGAGCCTCTCACCGGAGCCGAGCCCGAGGCGGAAACGCCCCTGGGACAGGAGTTGCAGGGTGGCGGCCTTCTGGGCGACGACCGCCGGGTGGTAGCGGGTCGTCGGACACGTCACGTACGTCATGAGCGGGATGCGTTCGGTCGCCTGCGCGGCCGCGCCGAGCACGCTCCACGCGTACGGGGCGTGTCCCTGGGAGTCCAGCCAGGGGAAGTAGTGGTCCGACGTGACGGAGAAGTCGAATCCGGCCCGCTCGGCGCGGACCACCTGGTCGACGAGTTCGCGCGGGCCGGCCTGCTCGGTCATCATCGTGTACCCGATCTGCACCATGTCGCTCTCCTCCTCCGTGTGGACGGGTGGCGGGACGGGCGGATCGCGAGGAGCGCCGGGCCGACGCCCGGACGCGCCCCGCCCCTCTTCTCCCGGCTACCGCTCGGCCCCGAGCCTCAGGTCGATCTCCTTCTCCTGGTCCCCCGACGCCGTGCCCCGCTCCCGCACGGCGAACGCTCCGTTCAGGGCCTCGCGCAGGAGGTCCACGGCGAGGCAGCCGCCCTGCAGCGTCGCGCTGACCGGGCCTTCCAGCGGGGCCGGGCCGGTCGGGATGCGGTCGTCGACGGGCGCGAACTCCGCGGTCCACACCGCGGGACGGGATCCCGGGGGGTCCTCGGGGACCTCCGGGGGACGGTCGGTGGGGAACGCCGTTCGCAGCACGTCGAAGACGGTGGCGGCGTCCTCCTTGGACGTGCCGGTGAGGGACACGGTGACCACGGGTCACTCTCCATTCCGCTGGGGTACGACGGGGTATTTCGGATCCTGCGCGGAGGCGGCTCCCGCCGCGAAGATCCCGAAGCGGGTGCAGGCCGATCCCCGAGCAGGGCGAGCCCGCCCGGCACGGCGGCCGGCCGGCTGCGTCCGCCGGCCGGCGCCGCGGTCGCGGCGCCCGCCGGGGTCAGCGCACGGGCGGTGCGCAGGAGCGTGCCCGCACGTCCTTCGCGCCAGGTCTCGGCCACCCATGCCGGGGCTCTGTCGGCGGTCGCGGGTCCCGCGCCTGACGTCGTTCGTCCGGTCTCCCTCGGTACGGGGCGTCAGTCGGACGGCTCGTCCGGCACGGGGTGCTCGGAGGGGGAGCCGTCGAAGCGTGGGGCGCCCCTGCGGCCGGTGCCCGCCTCGTCCGTGTCGGGGACTTCCGTGCCGGACTCCCCGGCTTCGTCCTCCGGGCCGCGGTGCCCCGCCCCGGTCGGGCGGCTCGCGGTGGGCCGCCCGGGCACGCCGACGGCGTCCAAGGGGTCCTCGTCGGGTGCCGCCTGCTGATCGGGCAGGTCCCTCGGTACGGGCTTCGGCATCGGCCCGTCACCGGTCCCGGGGCCGTGCGGGCGGGGCTCGCTCACGGGGTCCTCATTTCCTCGCGCGGGTGTGGTGTGACGCGCAAGTACCCCTCTCGTTCGTGTCGAACCGCTGGAGGTGTCCGTCGGGCCGGGCCGCGCGCCGGTGGGCGCGGTCGCGGTGGTGGCGGCACGCCGGGCGCTCGTCCCCCTCCGCGAGCGCGGGCGGGCGGGCAGGCAGGCACACAGGTGCTCGTCCGCCCCCGGCGGGGAAGCCAGTGCCTTCCGCCCGTGTTCCGCCCCCCTACTGCAGCGCGCGGACCGCGGCGGTGAAGACCGCGGGGAGCCGGGACGCCGTCGGAACGACCAGGCGGGCGGTACCGGGGCGGCGGCTCGCGGCCAGGAGGGCTCCGGTCAGCAGCCGGTGGCGCCGGGTCAGCAGGACCCACTCCCGCTCGTACTCCCCCGCGCGCCCGGCCGCCAGGCAGCGGACGGCGGCACCGGCCGTCGCGAGGCCGAGGGCGATCCCCTCTCCGGTGAGGGCGTCGACGTAGCCCGCCGCGTCGCCGACCAGCAGGACGCGTCCGGCGACCCTGCGGCGCACCCGCTGGAGCAGCGGTCCGGCGCCCCGCACGTCCGTGGCCCCGGCCCCGGCCTCGCGCAGCCGGGCGGTGAGGGCCGGGAAGCCGCGCAGGTGCTCGTCGTATCCGCGCCGCACGCGGCTGAGGACCGCGACACCGACCAGGTCGTCGGCGACCGGCGTCACGTAGGCCTCGCCCCGGCCGGACCAGTGGACCTCGACGAAGTCGGTCCAGGGCGCGACACGGTAGTGCCGGCGCAGCCCGTAGCGCCGGTGCGTGCCACCGGGCAGTTCCAGCCCGAGGCCCCGGCGGACGCCGGAGTGCAGCCCGTCGGCGGCGATCAGCCAGCGCGCCGTGAGACCCGCGGCGGTGACCGAGTCCGCGCTCTGGCGCACCTCCCCCACCCGGCCCGGCACGATCCGTACGCCGAGGCCGAGGGCGCGCTCGTGCAGCGCGCGGTGCAGTTCGGTACGCCGGACGCCCAGGCCGCCGGGGCCGCGGAAGGACGCCTCGACGCGAGCGCTGCCGTCCACGTACCGGATTCCGCGCAGTTCCCTGCCCGGGGGCTCGACGCCCAGGGCCCGCAGTCCGGCGACGCCGCACGGCATGACGCCCTCTCCGCACGCCTTGTCCACGGGCGCGGTCCGCGGCTCGACGACCACCGCCTCCAGACCGGCCAGCGCGCTGTGGATCGCGGCGGCCAGACCGGCCGGGCCGCCACCGGCCACCAGGACGTCGATCACGCCGGAACGGACCAGGCCGAGGGGACCGCACCGGCCAGCGCCCGGTTCTCGCACCGGATGCGTACGGTGAGCACGGCGGCGTTGGCCAGGGTGAAGACCGCCGCCGTGACCCAGGCGGTGTGCACCAGCGGGAGGGCCGCTCCCTCCGCGACGACCGCCACGTAGTTCGGATGCCGCAGCACCCGGTAGGGGCCGCGCGCCACCAGCGGCAGACCGGGCACGACGATCACCCGGGTGTTCCAGCGGAACCCCAGGGTGGCGACGCACCACCAGCGCAGTGCCTGGGCGCCCGCGAGCACGGCCAGCATGGACCAGCCGAGTGCCGGGACGAACGGCCGCCCGGTCAGCCACACCTCGGCGAGGCAGCCGAGGAGCAGGGCGGTGTGCAGGGCGACCATCACCGGGTAGTGGCCCCGGCCCGCCTCGATCGCACCGCGCGCACGGCTCCACCGCTCGTTGCGACGGGCGACGGCGAGTTCGCCGACCCGTTCGGCGGCGACGACGGCCACCAGCAGCGCGTACCAGTCCATGTGTCCGTCTCCCACCGTTCCATGTCGTGCGCCGGCCGAACTACCAGCGCAGCAGCACCATCTCGCAGGCGAATCCCGGCCCCATCGCCAGCAGCACGCCCGGGGTGCCGCGGGGCGGGCGGCGGGCGGCGAGCGTGTCGCGCAGTACGTGCAGCACGGACGACGAGGAGAGGTTGCCCACGTCGGCCAGATGACGCCACGTCACATCGAGTGCGTCGTCGGGAAGTTCGAGCGCCTCGCCGACGGCCTCCAGGACCTGGGGCCCGCCGGGGTGGCACACCCACGCGCTCACGTCCTTCTTCTTCAGACCGTGGTCGTCCAGGAACCCCCGTACGTCGTCGGCGAGATGGCGGCGCAGCACCCCGGGGATCTCCGGGTCCAGAACGACCCGGAAGCCCGAGTCCCCGACGTCCCAGCCCAGGATGCGGCCGGTGCCGGGATACAGCCGGCTGCGCGTGTCCACGATCGCGGGACCCGCGGTTCCGCCCGTGCGACGGGATCCGCAGGCCACGACCGCCGCGGCGCCGTCGCCGAACAGACCGGTGGCGACCAGGTTGGCCGGGGAGGCGTCGTCGCGCTGGAAGGTCAGCGAGCACAGCTCCACCGACAGCAGCACCGCCACCTCCTCGGGCCGGCCCAGCAGGTAGTCGTGCACACGGGACAGGCCCGCGGCGCCCCCGGCGCAGCCCAGGCCGAACATCGGCATCCGTCTGACGTCCTGCCGCAGTCCGAGGCGGCCCGCCAGCAGGGCGTCGACGGAGGGCGCGGCGATGCCCGTGACGGAGGTGAAGACGAGCAGGTCCACGTCGTCCGCGGACAGACCGGCCAGGCGCAGGGCCTCCCGGACGGCCCGGGCCCCCATGTCCGTCGCGGCCCGGACGAAGACACCGTTCGCGGCGCCGAACCCGTTCAGCGCCTCGTACTCTTCGAGCGGCAGTGTCATGTGGCGGCCGCGGACCTTCGCCGCGCCGTGCAGCCGGTCGAGGGCGCGGCGGTCGGCGCCCTCCCGCAGACACCGGCGGGCCACCATGTCCGTGATCTCGGACTGGTCGTAGCGGTGCGGCGCGAGGGTTCCGTGCACGGCGGCGATCCGCGTCATAGGGCTCCCGTCCGGACCGGCTGGGGTGGGCTGCCCATCAGGCCTTCCCCGGACCGGTCCCCCGCCACCAGGGATCGCCCGTCCGGCCGGTCGTCCCGTGGCGCGCCCGGACCGCGCGGAGGGCGCCTCCTACCATCGCCGGGTGGGTACCCCCGAGCACACGACGGCCGGTGACGGCGCGGGACGCGGGAGCGGCCCGGTGGCCGGTCTGGTCCGGGCGTGCCACCCGGGCGCCGTCGTGGCCGTCACCACGCTGACGGCGGCGCTGGCCGTGATCACCGGCCGGGGGGCCGGGGGCTGCGTCCTGGCCTGGGCCGCCGTGCTCGCGGGACAGCTGTCCGTCGGCTGGTGCAACGACGCGTTCGACGCGCGGCGGGACATCGCCACCGGCCGCCGCGGCAAGCCCGTCGCGGACGGCTCGGTCGGAACGGGCCGGGTGTGGGCCGCCGCGTACACGGCGCTCGCCCTGTGTGTGCCCCTCTCGTTCCTCAACGGCTTCCGGGCCGGTGCCGTCCACCTGGCCGCGGTCGGTGCGGCATGGGCGTACAACCTGCGGCTCAAGGCCACCCGCTGGTCCTGGGTGCCCTACGCGCTGGGGTTCGCCGCGCTCCCCGCGTTCGTGACGCTCGGGCTGCCCGGCCGTCCGTGGCCGGCCTGGTGGGTCCTCGGCGCCGGGGCCCTCCTGGGGATCGGGGCGCACCTGGGTGACGTGCTCCCGGACATCCGCGGTGATCTGGCGACGGGTGTACGGGGGTGGCCGCAGCGGCTGGGGCCGGACCGTGCGCGGCTGCTGCTTCCGGTTCCGCTGGTGATCGCGTCCGTGCTGCTGGCCCTGGGGCCCGCCGGACCGCCCGGCCGGCGCGAGGTGACGGCGCTGGCCCTGGTGTTCCTGGTGGCGGTGACGGGGACGGTGCTGGGACGGCGCCGGGAGCGGCTGGCGTTCGCGACGGCGGTCGTCGTGGCGGCGGTGGACGTGTGCCTGCTGCTGGGCGGCACCGGGACGGGGCCTTCCTGAGGTGCGCGGACACGCGGAAGACCCGCACCGTGCGGTGCGGGTCTTCCTCAGCGGGTCCGTCCGGCGAGCCGGGTGATCACGGGGCCTCTCGGCATCCGGTCGTCATCCGGCGTCCGGCTCCGAACGGGCATGCCGTCCGGGCTCGTTCAGTGGCCGCGGTGGTCGCCACGGTGGTCGCCGCGGTGGTCGTCACGGCCGTGGTGACGGTCGTGGTGACGACCCCAGGAGACGTTGTCGACGAAGCGGCCGCGCTCGGTGCGCAGGGTGGCGGAGTCGGAGCGGTTGTCCCAGACCTCGTTGCGGCGGTCCTGGAAGAGGTCGCTGCGGGTGTCGCGGCCGAAGCCGGTGTGGATCCGGACGGTGGAGCGGCCGGCGAGGCGGTAGTGGTTGAAGGTGTAGCGGTTGCCGTCGCGGTCCGACAGCGTCCAGCCGTCCAGGTTCACTCCACGACGACTGGAGTTGGTGATCTCCACCCACTCCGCGTTCAGGGAACGGGGGGAGCGGTCATTGAAGCCCGGCGCGTCGCTCTGCACCCTGCTGATCGAGATGCGCGAGTGGTCGAAGCGCGGGTCGGCGGCGGCCGAGGCCGACACGGAGGCCGAACCGACCAGAGCGCCGGCCGCGAGAGCGGCGGCCACCATGCGGCGGGCAGTGGCAGACGTGGAGACGGACATGAAAGCTCCTCAAGGTTCGAGAGCCGGCACACCCCGTGCGGGTCCCCTGTCCGGGGATCCGTGCGGTGCGACCCTGTGCGAGTCCCGGCCCGGTGGCCGAGGACTCATAACTTGCTGCACATCCCCGCCCAGGACGTGCGACACCCGACGCCTGTTACGAATTACGGACATGTCGGTTACAGATGCTTGTATCAGCCCTTTAACTGCTGAAAGCCGATGAGTTACGGATCATCATCGCCAACTCCCTTACTCCTGAAGCATTTAGGCGATAGTCGGGCATCTTCGGCGTCATCACAGCCCACCGGGCCGTCACCCGAAAGTGAGTAACGCCCTTCCGGTCCGATCCCGCCTCGTGACGGTCCCGCCTCGTGGCGGTCCCGCGAGCCGGTCCCGAGGGGTTCGACGCGGAGAGGGCAGGTGGGGCCCGGAAAGCGGACCTGTCGTCGACGCGGACGTGTCGTCGACGCGGCCGGCTCACAGGCGACGAGCCGCGGAATCGACGGGGAGGACCCGGCGCCTCGGTGACGGCCTGCGCGAGGTGGCCGTCGGGCGCGGACGAGGGAGGACGGCCGCACTCGGAACTCGGGCCGTCGGAGCATCGGCGCCGGTGGCGCCGGAAAAAAAGGGGGGCGGTGGTGCCGGAAAGGGGGCGGTACCCGCCCACCCGCGGGCGTGTCGCACGCTGCCGCCGTGTCAGTACGCGGCCCGGACACCCCGCTTGGGGAGAAACGGCGGACTCGTGTCGTCCGCCGTCCCGCACGGCGCCCCGGTCGTGGATGTCCGACGAGGCGCCGTGCGGGCGTGACGCGGGGGTCAGGCGGGGGTGATGTTCTCCGCCTGGGGGCCCTTCTGGCCCTGCGTGATGTCGAACGTCACGGCCTGGCCTTCCTGGAGCTCACGGAAGCCAGTGGCGTTGATGTTGGAGTAGTGCGCGAAGACGTCGGGGCCACCGCCGTCCTGCGCGATGAAACCGAAGCCCTTCTCGGCGTTGAACCACTTGACAGTTCCGCTGGCCATGCCAGTGCCTCTCACTCGTTGACGGGTCCGCACCGCGCGAACCCGGAGGTAATCGTCCTGGTCCTCGGGCACTGCACAGCAAAATGCCCGCACCACGGCGCGGGCAGGTACTGCGAACCACGACATCTGTCGGCGACGTTACACGGCGAAAGCGGCTCTCACCAGAGAGCGAGGTCCGTCGTGTGGAGCGGCACCCCAGCCCCACACGCCCCACGGCAGGCCGTTTTCCGCGCGCACACCCGCTCCCCGGAGGCCGCGGGAACCCGGCCGGCGCCTGTCCCACCGTCACGAACCACCCGTCAGGACGGCACCGAAAGGGAGCAGGCGCCGCCGCCCGTCGTGTCGGGTGCGGTCCACGGGGTGCCCGGCTCCCGTGGGACAGGTGGGTCGCAGAGACTCGAAGCAGGCCTTGTCGCTGGTCGCTGACTGTCCGTACGCTGACAAGTCAGGTAACTTCAGGCGTGATCGACGGGGGGAACCGTCATGTCCTGGGATCGACAAGGCACTCACGACGGCTTCATCGTTCCGCCGATGCCGGCCGCGCCGCCGCCCGCTCCGGCCAGTCCCTGGCGCGCCCTCGCGGTGGCGTTGCTGAACCTCAGCGGGCTCGGGCTCGGTTACGCCGTCGTGCGCCGCTGGGCGTTCATGGCCGTGTGCTGGATCGCGACGGGGATCCTGCTCGTGGTGGCCCTGCCCGCCGACCCCGACGGGGTCCCCGGTACCGCGGTGGTGCTCTACCTGGTCTTCCTGGCACTGGCCGCCGCGCACGGCGCGTCCGTGGGTCTGCGGACCCGGCTGGCGCTGCTGCCGAGCGCCTTGGTCGCGGCCGTGCTCGGTGTCGTCCTGCTGGCCGTGCCCGCCACGGGAGTCGTCCTGTACGACGGAGCGCGCGACGAGGCCACGGAACAGATGCTCCTCGACCGGCTCGACCGGGCCGACGAGCTGGTCGAGAAGTCCGGGAAGCAGGGCTTCTCGACGGGCGAGGCCGGCTACCGGCGGGCTCTGGCCGCCTACGGCGCGCTCGCGGAGGACCACCCGGGTTCACGCGCGGCCCGGCGCGTGCCCGACCGGCTCAGGACCTACTACACCACCGTCGCCGCCCCGTACGCGCTGAAGGACTACTGCGCCGCCGTACCGCCCTTGAAGTACCTGCGCACCGTGCCGCGCACCATGGACGAGGAGGCGCTGGGGAATCTCGCCGACTGGCCCGACGACCGGCTGGCCACCTCGCTCTACGAATGCGCGGCCGAATCCCTGGGCAGCGGCGGCGACGGCTGGACGACGCAGTTCGGCGAGCTCCTGTCGACCTTCCCGAAGTCCGCGCAGGCCGGGAAGGTCGAGCCCGCCGTGCGGAGCGCGGTCGACACGGCGGTCAAGTCCGTGGGCGGCGACGACCCCTGTGCCGCCGTGGAGGACCTCGACGGCCTCGCCACCCAGGTCCGCGGACTGCCCGGAGAGGAGGCCGGTCTCGCCGACGCCCTGGGCAAGGACGCCGACCGGGCCTCGCGGAGCGCGCGTTCGGGCGCGTACACCTGCGGCGTGGACCAGTACAGGGACAAGAAGTTCAGTGAGGCCGTCACCACGATGAACGCCTTCGCCAAGGACAACCCGCGCCACAAGAACCGGGCGCGCGCCCAGAAGATCGCCATCGCCGCGGAGGTCGCGCAGACCGTGCCCGCGGCCGGCAAGCGGCTGCCGACGACGGCGTCGGGCGGCAGCATCTCCGTCACGGTCAAGAACGACAGCCCCGACGACATCACGGTCCTGTACACGGGGCCGGTGACCGGGAGCTTCAAACTCAAGGCATGCGGGAGCTGCACCTCGTACTCGCTCGGCAGCACACTGGCGATCGGCTTCGAGCCGTGCAGCGACAGCGGCAAGAACTACCCGCAGCGGACCATCCGGCTGCCCGTCGGCACCACCTACTTCGTGCACAAGTCCCGGAGCGGCCTGGGCAAGTCCCCCGCCTCGGACACCGCCAAACTGTCACCGGGTTACATCTACACGGAGTGCGCGTACACGACCACGGGCCTCGGCTACTGAGCCGGCGGCGCGGGTCCGTCCGCCCCCGGCCGCCGGCGACGCGACGTCCGGGCGGCCTCGCCGCCGCGTGCCGGTGGCGGGGCGGCGGTCCCGCATCCCGGTGTTCGTCCCGGCGTCAGCGAAAGTCCAGCTCGGCGCGCGGGACACAGTCGTGCAGCGTGTACGCCCAGTCCTGGAAGTCGCCGACGAAGAAGGCTCGCGTCAGGAGGACGTCGGCGGCCCGCTGGACCCGCACCAGCAGGCCGAGTTCTTCGGATTGCGGTTCGCTCTCGCTGAGACACCACTGCTCGAGGCCCCGGCCCTCCGCGTACCTCACGAACTCCTCCTCGAGCTGGGACGGCACACGGCCGATCAGTCGAACGCCGCCGACACGGACCTGAGGTCCACGCAGAGCGTCGACCGCGACGGCGGCCAGGTCCTCCAGGCTCATGCCGAACCGGAGCGGACCGACGGACTCGTACGGTACGAGGTCCCACTGCGGACGCTCGGCGTCGTCAACGGCGGTCCACATCAGCGTGTTCCCCTCCAGGGCGTCACAGAACCACCTCGACGGCGGCCCGTCGATCACGGCGACCGTACAACCGCGCCGTCGCCGCCGAACCGGCCCGTCGCCGCAGGCCACACCGTACGGGCCCCACCTCACAGGACGGTGGGCGGCGGTGTGTGGAGCGTGTAACCGCCGGTGATCGAGCGGTGTGACAACCGCGTAATGGGCCCTTCGTAGCGTCGGTGGGGAAAGGTACCGATCACACGGAGGGCCGCTCGTGACCACGACCACCCAGCAGGTGCGGACGGTCTGCTCGTACTGCGGTGTCGGCTGCGGGATGGTCCTCGACATCGGTACGGGGCCCGACGGACGGCGTACGGTCCTGAAGGCGTCCGGCGACAAGGCGCACCCCGCCAACTTCGGGCGGCTGTGCACCAAGGGCGCGACCACGGCCGACATGCTCGCCGCCCCAGGACGGCTGACCTCGGCGCTCGTACGGGCCGAACGGGGAGCGGAGGCCGAGCCCGCGCCGATGGAGGCGGCGATCGCCGGGACGGCCCGGCGGCTGCGCGCGGTGATCGACGAACACGGCCCGGACGCCCTCGCGTTCTACGTGTCCGGGCAGATGAGCCTGGAGGCCCAGTACCTGGCGAACAAGCTGGCCAAGGGGTTCGTCGGGACCAACCAGATCGAGTCGAACTCCCGGCTGTGCATGGCGAGCGCGGCCACCGGCTACAAGCTGTCGCTGGGTGCCGACGGCCCGCCCGGCTCGTACCAGGACTTCGAGCACGCCGACGTCTTCCTCGTGATCGGCTCCAACATGGCCGACTGCCATCCGATCCTGTTCCTGCGGATGATGGAGCGGGTCAAGTCGGGCGGCGCCAAGGTGATCGTCGTCGACCCCCGGCGCACCGCGACCGCGGACAAGGCGGACCTGTTCCTCCAGGTGCGGCCCGGAACGGACCTGGCGCTCCTCAACGGCCTGCTGCACCTGCTGCACGAGAACGGGCACACCGACCCCGCGTTCATCGCCGCGCACACCGAGGGGTGGGAGGCGATGCCGGAGTTCCTGGCCGACTACCCGCCCGCCGCGGTCGCCGGGATCACGGGCGTCCCGGAGGAGGACATCCGCGAGGCGGCCCGGCTCATCGGCGGGGCCGGGGAGTGGACGAGCTGCTGGACCATGGGCCTCAACCAGTCCACCAACGGCACCTGGAACACCAACGCGCTGGTGAACCTGCACCTGGCGACGGGCGCGATCTGCCGGCCCGGCAGCGGCCCCTTCTCGCTGACCGGCCAGCCCAACGCCATGGGCGGCCGGGAGATGGGGTACATGGGTCCGGGGCTACCCGGCCAGCGGTCCGTCCTGGTCGCGGAGGACCGTGCCTTCGTCGAGGAGCTGTGGGAGCTGGCCCCCGGCACACTGCGCGAGGACGGGGTCGGCCGGGGCACGGTCGAGATGTTCCGGAAGATGGCCGACGGGGACATCAAGGCCTGCTGGATCATCTGCACGAACCCGGTCGCCTCCGTGGCCAACCGCAGGACCGTCATCGAGGGGCTGGAGCGGGCGGAGTTCGTCGTCGCCCAGGACGTGTTCGCCGAGACCGAGACCAACGCGTACGCGGACGTCGTCCTGCCGGGAGCGCTGTGGACCGAGACCGAGGGCGTCCTCGTCAACAGCGAGCGCAACATGACCCTCGCCCGGCCCGCGGCGGAACCTCCCGGCGAGGCGACGGCGGACTGGAGGATCATCGCCGCCGTCGCCCGCGCGATGGGCTACGAGCGGGGCTTCTCGTACGACAGCGCGGAGGAGGTCTTCGAGGAGATCAAGCGCGCCCACAACCCGAAGACCGGCTACGACCTGCGGGGCGTCAGCTACGAGCGGCTGCGGTCCGCTCCGGTGCAGTGGCCCGCCGCGCGCGAGGACGGCCCCGACCGCAATCCCGTCCGCTACGTGGACGGGCGCGGGGGCGGCCCGGTCTTCCCCACGGCGAGCGGCCGCGCGGTCTTCCACGCCCGCCCGCACCTGCCTCCCGCCGAGATGCCGGACGACGACTACCCGTACGTCCTGAACACCGGGCGGGTGCAGCACCAGTGGCACACCCTCACCAAGACGGGCAGGGTCGCCAAGCTCAACAAGCTCAACCCCGGGCCCTTCGTGGAACTGCACCCGGAAGACGCCGCCGCGCTCGGGATCGCCGACGGCGACTCGGTGGAGGTCGCCTCCCGGCGCGGCCGGGCGGTGCTGCCCGCGGTGGTGACCGACCGGGTGCGGCAGGGCTGCTGCTTCGCGCCCTTCCACTGGAACGACCTCTTCGGTGAGTACCTGAGTGTCAACGCCGTCACCAGCGACGCCGTCGACCCGCTGTCCTTCCAGCCGGAGTTCAAGGTGTGCGCGGTGTCGCTGGCGAAGGTGGCGGCCCCGGTGTCCGTGACGGTGCCGCACACGGCCGCGGTCGCGGCGACAGCGGGGGCGGGTGCCGACGCGCGTCCCGCCGCCGTGGCCGCCGCGGGCGGGGCACCCGCCGTACCGGCCGCCCCGCCCGCGGGCCCCGCGGGGGTCTTCGGGCTCGCGTCCGCGCCGCCGCCGGTCCTGGCCGAGCACGAACGGCAGTACCTGATCGGCTTCCTCGCCGGTCTCGAATCGGGGACTCCCGGCGTGCCGGTGCTGCCGCCGGGCGCGCCGTTCAGTCCCGGGCACGCCCTGTGGGTGAACGGCGTGCTCGCGGGCATGTACTCCCGGACCGCTCCGGGAACGCCCGCCCCGGTCCCGGAGCCCGCCGGCCCCGTCCGGGAGGTCGTCGTCCTGTGGGCCTCGCAGACCGGCAACGCCGAGGAGTTCGCCGCGGCCGCCGCCGACCGGCTCACCACCACCGGGCACAGGGCCACCCTGGTCGGCATGCACGACGCCCACCCGGGGGAACTGCCCGCCGGTGCCGACGTGCTCCTGATCACCAGCACCTTCGGTGACGGGGACGCCCCCGACAACGGCTCCGGGTTCTGGGACGCCCTGGCCGCACCCGACTCCCCCCGCCTGGAAGGCCTGCGCTACGCGGTGCTCGCGTTCGGCGACTCCTCGTACGACGACTTCTGCGGGCACGGCCGCCGCCTCGACCAGCGCCTCGGCGAACTGGGCGCCGTACGCCTCGCCCCGCGCACGGACTGCGAGCCCGACTACGGGCCCTCGGCCACCGCCTGGCTCGACCAGGTCCTCGCCTCCCTGACGGACGGCACGGAGGCGGCCGTGCCGGGGGCACCCGCTCCCCCGGCGGCACCTCCCCCGGCCCCGCCGAAGAGGCCGGGTCCCGTCACCGCCCGGCTGACCGGGAACGAGCTGTTGAGCCTGCCCGGCGCGGACAAGGAGGTCCGGCGCTTCACCTTCGACACCCGCGACAGCGAGACCCCGCTCGTCTACGAGGCCGGCGACGCCCTCGGCGTACGCCCCGTCAACGCCCCCGGACTCGTCTCGGAATGGCTGGCCGTCACCGGACTCGCGGCGGAGGACATCGTGCGCCTGGAGGGGGTCGGGGAGATCCCCTTCCACGACGCCCTGCACCGGCACCTGGACATCACCCGGATCACCCCCGCGCTGCTGCGCTTCGTCGCCGAACGCACCCACGACCGGGTCCTGAAGAAGCTCCTGCGCCCCGACAACAAGGACGAACTGGCCCGGTGGTCCTGGGGCCGTCAGGCGGTCGACCTCGTCGCCGAACACCCGGTACGGGCCGGTGCCCAGGAATGGGCCGGGGTGCTGAAACCGCTCCAGCCCCGGCTGTACTCCATATCCTCCAGCCCGCTGACCGACCCCCACCTCGTCTCGCTCACGGTCTCCGTCGTCCGCTACGAGAACCCCGGCGGGCTGCCGCGCCAGGGCGTCTGCTCGCCCTTCCTCGCCGACGCGGCCCCCGGCACGCCCGTACCGGTCTTCGTCCAGCCCTCCCCGAGGTTCCGGCCGCCGGCCGACCCGGCCACCCCCATGGTGATGGTGGGCCCCGGCACCGGGATCGCGCCCTTCATGGGTTTCCTGCACGAGCGACGCGCCCGCGGCCACCACGCACCCAACTGGCTCTTCTTCGGCGAGCAGCACCGGGCCACCGACTTCTACTACGAGGCCGAGCTCGCCGGGCTCCTCGCCGACGGCACCCTCAGCCGCCTCGACACGGCCTTCTCCCGCGACCAGCGGGCCAAGGTCTACGTCCAGGACCGGATGCGCGAACACGGCCCCCAGCTGTGGTCCTGGCTCCGCGACGGGGCCCACTTCTACGTGTGCGGCGACGCCTCCCGCATGGCCAAGGACGTGGACCGGGCCCTGCGGGACATCGCCGTCGCCCACGGCGGCCACACCCCGGACGGCGCCGCCGCCTACCTCAAGCAGCTCACGGCCGAGAGGCGGTACGTCCGCGACGTGTACTGACCGCGGCCGGCCGGGCTCACCGCCCGGCCGACCGCGGGAACCGGCGGGGAGATCTGGATCACCGGTACCGAGAGGTCAAGGTCACAGCCTGGGCCTCTGCTGTCGCCCTAGTCCTCTGACCTAGCATCCGAGCATGACAGTCCTGCCCAACGACGGGCTCGCGCTGGCCGCCGAGTTCCCCTCCGCGACCCATGACCAGTGGCAGCTCCTGGTAGAAGGAGTGCTGCGCAAATCGGGCAAGGAGGTCTCGGGCGCGGCCGCCGAGGACGCGCTGTCCACCACGCTCGAGGACGGTCTCGCCACCCGTCCCCTCTACACCGCGCGCGACACGGCCGCCGACACCGGTTTCCCCGGCTTCGCCCCCTTCGTCCGGGGCGGCAGGCCCGAGGGCAACACCGCGGGCGGCTGGGACGTACGGCAGCGGCACACGGCGGCGGACAACTCCCTGGTCCTCGGCGACCTGGAGAACGGCGTCACGTCGCTGTGGCTCACGGTCGGCGAGGGAGGCGTCCCGGTCTCCTCGCTCGAAGCCGTCCTGGACGGCGTCTACCTCGATCTGGCGCCCGTCGTCCTCGACGCGGGACGTGACGTCGGGGCGGCGGCCGAGGAGCTGCTGCGGCTGTACGCGGCCCGCGGTGTCGCTCCGGGGGCCGCGCGCGGCAACCTCGGCGCGGACCCGCTCGGCCACGAGGCCCGCACGGGGACGGCGATGGACTTCGCCGGGGTCGTCCCGCTCGCGCTGCGGTGCTCCGGCGAGTACCCCGGGCTGCGCGCGCTGACCGTCGACGCCCTGCCGTACCACGAGGCGGGCGGCTCGGCGGCGCAGGAGCTGGGAGCCTCGCTGGCGACCGGCGTCGCCTATCTGCGCGAGCTGACCGAGGCCGGGCTGTCCGTCGAACAGGCCTGCGCGCAGCTGGAGTTCCGGTACGCGGCGACCGCCGACCAGTTCCTGACGATCGCCAAGCTGCGGGCGGCGCGCAGGCTGTGGGCGCGGGTCGCCGAGGTGTGCGGGGCACCGGCCGCGGGCGCTCAGGTGCAGCACGCCGTGACCTCGCCGGTGATGATGTCGCGCCGCGACCCGTGGGTGAACATGCTGCGCGCGACCATCGCGACGCTCGCGGCCGGTGTCGGCGGCGCCGACTCCGTCACGGTCCTGCCCTTCGACCACGCCCTCGGCCTGCCGGACGCGTTCGCGCGGCGCATCGCCCGCAACACCTCGACGATCCTCATCGAGGAGTCGCACCTGTCCCGGGTGATCGACCCGGCGGGCGGCTCCTGGTACGTGGAGCGGCTGACCGACGAACTCGCCCACGCGGGCTGGGAGTTCTTCCAGGGCATCGAGCGGGACGGCGGCCAGGCCGCGGTCCTGCGCTCGGGCCGGCTGGCGCGCGACCTGGCGGACACCTGGGCGGCCCGTTCGGTGAAGCTCGCCAAGCGGCGCGAACCGATCACCGGCGTCAGCGAGTTCCCGCACCTGGCCGAGCGCCCGGTGGAGCGCGAGCCCGCTCCCGAGGCGCCGGCCGGCGGCCTGCCGCGGGTGCGCCGCGACGAGGCGTACGAGGCGCTGCGGGCCCGTTCCGACGCGCATCTCGCCGCCACCGGGGCCCGCCCCCGGATCTATCTGGCCGCGATCGGCCCCGCCGCCGCGCACACCGCGCGGAGCACCTTCGTCGCGAACCTGTTCCAGGCCGGTGGCATCGAGCCGGTCACGGAGGGTTCGTTCGAGGACAGCGGCGCCACCGAGGCCGTCCTGTGCTCCAGCGACGCGCTGTACGAGGAGCGGGCCGTGAGCACGGCCGAAGCCCTCGCGGCGGCCGGGGCCCGGCACGTCTTCCTGGCCGGCCGTCCCGCCGGGTACGCCGGTGTCGACTCCTACGTCTTCGCGGGCTGCGACGCCGTCGCCGTCCTCTCCGCCACCCTCGACCGCATGGGAGTGTCCTCCTGATGGGAATCCCCGACTTCTCCGGGATCGACCTGGGGACACCCACCGCCGAAGGCGGCGCCGACGAGTGGAAGGCCGCCGCCGCGAAGGCCACCGGCGCCGGTGAGGCGTTCTGGGAGACCCCGGAGGGCATCGCGGTCAAGCCGCTGTACACCGGCCGTGACCTGGAGGGCCTGGACTTCCTGGAGACGTACCCGGGCGTGGCGCCGTATCTGCGCGGTCCGTACCCGACGATGTACGTCAACCAGCCCTGGACGATCCGCCAGTACGCGGGTTTCTCCACGGCCGAGGAGTCCAACGCCTTCTACCGCCGCAACCTCGCCGCGGGCCAGAAGGGCCTGTCGATCGCCTTCGACCTGCCCACGCACCGCGGTTACGACAGCGACCACCCCCGGGTGACGGGTGACGTCGGCATGGCGGGCGTGGCCATCGACTCCATCTACGACATGCGGCAGCTCTTCGACGGCATCCCGCTGGACAAGATGACCGTGTCGATGACGATGAACGGCGCCGTGCTGCCCGTCCTCGCGCTGTACATCGTGGCGGCGGAGGAGCAGGGCGTACCGCCCGAGAAGCTGGCCGGAACCATTCAGAACGACATTCTGAAGGAGTTCATGGTCCGCAACACCTACATCTATCCGCCGAAGCCGTCGATGCGGATCATCTCCGACATCTTCGCGTACACCTCGCAGCGGATGCCGCGCTACAACTCCATCTCCATCTCCGGGTACCACATCCAGGAGGCGGGCGCGACGGCCGACCTGGAGCTGGCGTACACCCTCGCGGACGGTGTGGAGTACATCAGGGCGGGCCGGGAGGCGGGGCTGGACGTGGACGCGTTCGCGCCGCGGCTCTCGTTCTTCTGGGCGATCGGCACGAACTTCTTCATGGAGGTCGCCAAGCTGCGGGCGGCGCGCCTGCTGTGGGCGAAGCTGGTGAGGCAGTTCGACCCGAAGAACTCCAAGTCCCTCTCCCTGCGCACCCATTCGCAGACGTCCGGCTGGTCGCTGACCGCCCAGGACGTGTTCAACAACGTGACACGCACGTGTGTGGAGGCCATGGCCGCCACCCAGGGGCACACGCAGTCGCTGCACACCAACGCGCTGGACGAGGCGCTCGCCCTGCCCACCGACTTCTCGGCGCGGATCGCCCGCAACACCCAGCTGCTGATCCAGCAGGAGTCCGGCACGACCCGGGTCATCGACCCGTGGGGCGGCAGCGCGTACGTGGAGAAGCTGACGTACGACCTCGCGCGCCGGGCCTGGCAGCACATCGAGGAGGTCGAGGCGGCGGGCGGCATGGCGCAGGCCATCGACGCCGGCATCCCGAAGCTGCGGATCGAGGAGGCGGCGGCCCGCACCCAGGCCCGCATCGACTCCGGCCGCCAGCCGGTCATCGGCGTCAACAAGTACCGCGTGGAGTCGGACGAGCAGATCGACGTCCTCAAGGTCGACAACTCCTCCGTCCGCGCCCAGCAGATCGAGAAGCTGCGCCGGCTGCGGGCCGAGCGCGACGGCCAGGAGGTCCAGGCCGCGCTGGAGGACCTGACGCGGGCGGCCGCCGGTGAGGGCAACCTGCTGGAGCTGGCGGTGCGCGCGGCCCGCGCGAAGGCCACCGTCGGCGAGATCTCCGACGCCCTGGAGAAGGTGTACGGGCGGCACGCCGGCCAGATCCGTACGATCTCCGGGGTGTACCGCAACGAGGCAGGGGAGTCCCCTTCCGTGGACCGCACCCGCACGCTGGTGGACGCGTTCGAGGAGGCCGAGGGCCGGCGCCCGCGCATCCTGGTCGCCAAGATGGGCCAGGACGGTCACGACCGCGGCCAGAAGGTGATCGCGACCGCCTTCGCCGACCTCGGCTTCGACGTGGACGTGGGCCCGCTGTTCCAGACGCCGGGCGAGGTGGCCCGGCAGGCGGTCGAGGCGGACGTGCACATCGTGGGCGTCTCGTCGCTGGCCGCCGGACACCTCACCCTCGTACCGGCGCTGCGCGAGGAGCTGGCGGCGGAGGGGCGTGAGGACATCATGATCGTGGTCGGCGGGGTCATCCCGCCGCAGGACGTGCCGACGCTGCTGGAGATGGGCGCGGCGGCGGTCTTCCCGCCCGGGACGGTGATCCCGGACGCGGCGTACGACCTCGTCCAGCGGCTCTCTGCCGACCTCGGGCACGACCTGTGATCGAACTCGACACCTATGTCAAGGGTGTGCTCGACGGGAAGCGGGCGCTCATCGCCCGCGCCATCACGCTCGTCGAGTCCACCCGGCCCCAGCACCGGGCGCTGGCGCAGGAGTTGCTGACCGAACTGCTCCCGCACAGCGGGAAGGCCCGGCGCATCGGCGTCAGCGGTGTGCCGGGCGTGGGCAAGTCGACCTTCATCGACGCGTTCGGCACGATGCTGACCTCGCTCGGTCACCGGGTCGCCGTGCTCGCGGTCGACCCGTCCTCCAGCCGTACGGGCGGCTCCATCCTGGGTGACAAGACCCGGATGGAGCGCCTGGCCGTGGACCCGGCCGCGTTCATCCGCCCCTCCCCCACCGCCGGCACGCTCGGCGGGGTGGCGAAGGCGACCCGCGAGTCGATCGTGGTGATGGAGGCGGCCGGCTACGACGTGGTGCTGGTGGAGACCGTCGGCGTGGGCCAGTCCGAGACCGCGGTCGCGAACATGGTCGACTCCTTCCTGCTGCTGACGCTGGCCCGCACCGGGGACCAGTTGCAGGGCATCAAGAAGGGTGTCCTGGAGCTGGCGGACGTGATCGCCGTCAACAAGGCGGACGGTCCGCACGAGCGCGACGCGAAGTCGGCGGCGCGTGAACTGGCGGGCGCGCTGCGGCTGATGCACGGCAAGGACGCCGTCTGGACGCCGCCGGTGCTGAGTTGCAGCGCCCGCGAGTCGGCCGGTCTGGACACCCTGTGGGAACGGCTGGAGCAGCACCGGACGCTGCTCGACTCGACCGGCGCCCTCGCCGAGAAGCGCCGGGACCAGCAGGTGGACTGGACCTGGAACATGGTCCGGGACGAGCTCCTCGGCCGGCTGCACTCCGACCGGGCCGTACGGGAGGTCGCCCCGGAGCTCGAACGGCAGGTCCGCGAGGGCGGGTTGACGGCCACCCTCGCGGCGGAGCGGATTCTGAAGGTGTTCGGCGGCGAAGGCCGCTGAGTCGGACGGCGGTGGCGGGGCAGGTCGGAGCCCGGCCACCGCTCATACCCGCGGCCGCCCGCCGCGGCCCGCGTGAACGCCACGGGCCCCCGGAGTGATCCGGGGG
>NZ_JBHYPZ010000035.1:0-78043 GCF_042746485.1 Streptomyces sp. NPDC058751
CTGGCCCATGGGGCGAGCTTGAGCCGTGTGCATTGAAAGGTGCACGCACGGTTCTGAGGGGGCCGGGATGCAGTAATGCATCCCGGCTACCCGACCTGTACCCGGACCCCGGCCAACGCATCGCGCCGGCGAAGGCTTTCGGGTGCGCCCGGGTGGTGTTCAACGACGCGGTGCGCGCCCGGGAGGCGGTCCGCGCGGCCGGGCTGCCTTTTCCCACCGCCGGGCAGCTGTCGAAGGATCTGATCACCCAGGCGAAGACGACGGCTGAGCGTGCCTGACTGGGCGAGGTGTCCAGTGTGGTCCTTCAGCAGTCGCTGCGCGACGCCGAGGCCGCGTACAAGAACTTCTTCGCGTCCCTCAAGGGCGAACGCAAAGGCGCCAGGACCGGAGCGCCTCGATTCAAGTCCCGCAAGGAAAATCGGCAGTCGATCCGCTTCACCGCCAACGCCCGCTGGTCGGTCACCACTTCCGGGAGGCTGAACCTTCCCAAGATCGGCGCGGTGAAGGTGAAGTGGTCGCGCACCCTGCCCGCGCAGCCCTCATCGGTCACCGTGGTCAGAGATGCGGCCGGACGGCACTTCGCCTCCTTCGTCGTCGAGACCGACCCGGCTATCGACGACGCCGGCTGGTCAGCCTTCGTGGGCATGCCGGAGTACAAGGCGGTCCGGTACGGGCGCACCAGAACGGTCCCAAGCCCCTGCACATCAGGGAATGGACGTGCACCACCTGCGGCACCACTCACGACCGGGACCACAACGCCGCGAAGAACGTGAAGACGGCCGCCGGACTGGCGGTGACAGCCTGCGGAGCGCCGGTAAGACCAGGAGCAATCCCGGCACGGTGCGAGGAAACAGGAAGCCACGGAATCTCTTGCGAACCCTCTGCCGCTTAGGCACGGCCACAGACGAGAAGGCCAGAATCCCCGAGCGCCAGCCCGAGGAGCAAGTCAACAGGTCCAGCACTGCGAACCACACAAATTACAGGCGTAGTTGGAGTTCGACTGGCAAAGCGGATTCCAACATATTCGTCACCAATCGCGGCACTGGCGCAATGGCCACTCGCTCCGCGGCAAGGGCGGCAGGCTGTCCGCGGCGTCGTACCCGTACTGGGGCCGGATGGCGATCGTTCCCAAGTCGGCCTCGTTCACCTGCAAGTACATCAAGAAGGACGCCTCGGGCGCGGTGGCCTGGGAGTCCGGGGGCAACCGCGCCTACACCACCGGCTCGGGCTCCGGGTACTCCGTGAGCGACACCTGGCAGTAGGGACTCCGGGAACGAAAAGGCCCGCGCGGAAGCGGAGATCCGGTGGTCAGGACCGGAGCACCGCTTCCGCGCGGGTCGTCTCACGCGCGGGTCAGGTCACGCGTGGGTCAGACGGCCCACCACACGGTGGTGTCGGCGGGCAGCTTCGCCTGTCCGTCCTTCGACACGGTCACCTCGCCGCTGGCGACGAGCACCCGGCCGTGGGCAGGGACGGTCACCGACTTCGAGCCGGTGTTCGCGGTGCAGACGAAGTCGCCGCGGCGGAAGGCGAGGACACCCTCCGGAGCGGTCAGCCAGGTGACGGAGTCGCCCGCGCCGAGGTCCGCGCGCTCACGCCGGACGGCCAGCGCGTCGCGGTACAGCTCCAGGGTGGAGCCGGCGACGCCGGTCTGCGCCTCGACGCTCAGCCCGGCCCACTCGGCCGGCTGCGGCAGCCAGCTGCCGCCGTCGCCGAAGCCGTACGACGAGCCGGTGCGGGTCCACGGGATCGGCACCCGGCAGCCGTCGCGGAAGCCGTCCTGTCCGGCGCCCCGGAAGAAGGCCGGGTCCTGGCGCGCCTCGTCCGGCAGGTCGACGACGTCGGGCAGGCCGAGCTCCTCGCCCTGGTAGACGTAGGCGGAGCCGGGCAGGGCCAGCATCAGCAGGCTCGCCGCGCGGGCCCGGCGCAGGCCCAGCTCCCGGTCGCCCGCGGTGCGGATCTGGGTGCCGAGGCCGGCCTCGTTGGCGAAGCGGGTGGCGTGCCGGGTCACGTCGTGGTTGGACAGCACCCAGGTGGAGGGGGCACCGACCGGACGCATCGCGTCGAGCGTGCGGTCGATCACCGCGCGCAGCTCTTCCGCGTCCCAGTGGGAGCCCAGGTACTGGAAGTTGAAGGCCTGGTGCAGTTCGTCGGGGCGCACGTAGTTCGCGGTGCGCTCGACGGTGGGCGTCCACGCCTCGGCGACGAAGATGCGCTCGCCCGAGTACTCGTCGAGGATCGTGCGCCACTGCCGGTAGATCTCGTGCACGCCGTCCTGGTCGAAGAACGGCATGACATCGTTGCCCAGCAGTTTCAGCTGGTCGCGGTCGCCGAGGTCCGGCAGGCCCTCGGCCTTGACCATGCCGTGCGCGACGTCGATGCGGAAGCCGTCGACGCCCATGTCCAGCCAGAACCGCAGGATCGAACGGAACTCGTCGCCGACGGCCGGGTGCTCCCAGTTGAAGTCGGGCTGCTCGGGCGCGAACAGGTGCAGGTACCACTCGCCGGCGGTGCCGTCGGGCTCGGTGACCCGGGTCCAGGCCGGGCCGCCGAAGATGGACTCCCAGTCGTTGGGCGGCAGCTCGCCGTTCTCGCCCTTGCCGGGGCGGAAGTGGTAGCGGTCGCGCAGGTCGGAGCCGGGGCCCTCGCGCAGCGCGCGCTTGAACCACTCGTGCTGGTCGGAGGAGTGGTTGGGCACGAGGTCGACGATGATCCGCAGCCCGAGGCCGTGGGCGTCGCGGATCAGCGCGTCGGCGTCCAGCAGGTTGCCGAACATCGGGTCGACGGCCCGGTAGTCCGCCACGTCGTAGCCGGCGTCGGCCTGCGGCGAGGCGTAGAAGGGACTGAGCCACACGGCGTCCACGCCGAGGTCGCGCAGGTACGGGAGTCGGGAACGTACGCCCTCCAGGTCGCCCATGCCGTCGCCGTTGCTGTCGGCGAAGCTGCGCGGGTAGACCTGGTAGATCACCGCGTCGCGCCACCAGTCGCGATGCGCGGCGACTGTGGCGAGAACGGAGTTCGGGGCCTGGTCGGCGGTGTGCTGGCTCATGGCGTCCTTGATGCGATGAGGGTCCCCGGGTCCGGGTGCGGCCGGGCACGGGGAGGAATTCGGCTGTGGGGGCAGACCCCTGCTCACGCGAGGCGGGAGCGTGGGGCGGGAGGTGTCGAGGCGGGGGATGAGGCGGCCGCGGTACCGGCGGGGTCGGATGGGCACCGCGGCCGCCACCCGCGCGCGAGGAGCGCGCGGGAGTCTGGGCGTTTCGGGGGCGTCCTCGCGGATCAGCCCTTCGTGCCGCCCGCGGTGAGTCCGGTCACCAGGTTCTTCTGCACGAGGTAGAAGAAGGCGGAGACGGGTATCGCGATCAGCACGGCGGTGGCCGCCATCAGGTTGCGCTGCGCGTCGTGCTCGCTGACGAAGCTCTGGAGGCCGACGGCGAAGGTGTACTTCGTGTCGTCCAGCATGAACGTCGAGGCGAAGGCGACCTCACCGAACGCGGTGATGAAATTGTAGAACGCGGCCACCGCGAGACCCGGCTTGGCGAGCGGCAGGATCAGCCGGAAGAAGGTGCCGAAGGGGCTCAGTCCGTCGACCCGGCCGGCCTCGTCGATCTCGAACGGGATGGTGTCGAAGTAGCCCTTGAGCAGCCAGGCGCTGTAGGGCACCGCCGTCGAGCAGTAGACGAGGATCAGGCCGCCGTAGGTGTCGACGAGCTGCAGGTCCGAGAGGATCTGGTACATCGGCACGATCAGCACGGCGATCGGGAACATCTGGGTGACCAGCAGGACCCACATGAACTTCTTGTAGCCGGGGAAGCGCATGCGCGAGACCGCGTAGCCGGTGGTGGCCGCGACCATCACGCCGACGACCGTGGTGCCGAGCGACACGATGAGCGAGCTCTTCAGCCACTCGAAGAAGTTCGTGTGCTGGAGCACGAAGGAGTAGTTGTCGAACGTCATCGTGCCCCAGATGCGTCCGGGGTGCAGGTAGTCGTCCTGGCCCGGTCCGAGGGACAGGAAGACGAGCCAGGCGATCGGGAACAGCGCGACCAGGCACGCGACGGTCAGCAGGCCGTGGGAGGCGAGCGAGCCGACGAGGCTGCGCTTCCCGCGCTTGCGTGCGGGGCGGGGCGGCTCGGCGGACCTGGTGACCTGGTCGGCCGGAGGCGTCTGCAGTGTGGTGGTACTCATGGAGACTCCCGCCTCAGATCGCGAGCTGCTGGTCGTTGCGGTTCAGCCAGCGGCGGTAGAAGGAGGTGAAGACGATCAGGATGGCCAGCAGCAGCATGCCGTAGGCGGCCGACTGGGCGAAGTCACGCGGCTGCTGTCCGAAGCCGAGGTAGTAGGCCCAGGTGACGAGGATCTGCGCGTCCGGGGCGGTGTCGCCGAACAGCAGGAAGATCACCGCGAACTGGTTGAAGGTCCAGATGATGCCGAGGAGCACGACGGTGGAGCTGACCGACCTGAGACCCGGCAGGGTCACGAAGCGGAACTGCTGCCACTTGTTCGCGCCGTCCATCTCGGCGGCCTCGTACAGCGTCGCGTCGATGGACTGCAGTCCGCCGAGCAGCGAGACCATCATGAACGGCACACCGCACCAGGTGTTGACCATGATGGCGGCGAAGCGCTGCCAGAAGGTGTCCTCCAGCCACAGGGGCGAGGGCAGGTGCACCGCGTCGAGCATGGAGTTGATGATGCCGCCGTCGGCGAGCATGAAGCGCCAGCCGAAGACGGTGACGAAGGTCGGCACGGCCCAGGGCAGCACCAGGACCAGCCGGTAGAACGTCCGGCCGCGCAGCTTCTGGTTGAGCAGCAGCGCGAGGCCCAGGCCGATGAAGTAGTGCAGGGCGACGCAGATCGCGGTCCAGGCGATGGTCCAGATGAAGTGCGACCAGAAGCGGTCGTAGGCCGTCGGACCCCACAGGATGTCCTTGTAGTTGTCCAGGCCGATGAACTTGTAGGTGGCGTCGATGTGGTTGACGCCGATCGTGCGGGCCGAGTTGAGGCTGTTGGCGTCCGTGAACGTCAGATAGAGGCCCTGTACCAGGGGGTAGAGCACCAACCCGCCGAGTACGACGACGACCGGGGCGATCATCGCGTACGCGTACCAGTACTTCTGGTACGAGTGCTTCAGACGCTGCATCCGGCCAGGGCGCGGTGCTCGGTCACCGCGGCTTTTGCCGGTCGCACGATCGATGGCGACTGTCATGGTTCGACACCTTCTGCAAGATCAGGATTCGGGCGCACACAGCCGGTGGCCGCCGGTTCCGTTCCCCCGTTCCTCGGGGGTCCCCCCGGCCCGACCGAGGTCGGGCCGGGGGGAGGATCCGGCGGCCACACGGGCTCACTTGCTGAAGTCCGGGACCAGCTTCGCGATCGCCAGTTCGGCGTTGCTCAGGCCCTTGTCCAGGGACACCTTGCCACCCGCGATCTTGGGCAGCTCGGTGTCGAGCGGGCCCCACAGGGAGCCGTACTCGGGCAGCGCCGGGCGCGGCTGGGCGGCGGGGAGGACGCCCTGGTAGCCGGCGATGCCCGGGTTGGCCTTGACCTCGGCGGTGTAGGCGTCGTCACGCGTGGGCAGCGTGGAGTTCTTCAGCGCGATGGTGGCCTGGGACTTCGCCGACGTCATGAAGTTGACGAACTTCAGCGAGGCCTCCTGGTGGGCCTTGTCCGAACCCGCGTACACGGAGAGGTTGTGGCCGCCGGTCGGGGCGCCCGCCTTGCCGCTGGAGCCGGCCGGGACGGTGGCGATACCGAGGTTCGCCTTGTCCGCGAAGGCCGAGCCCTTGTAGAAGTTGGTGATCTCCCACGGGCCCTGGATGATCGTGGCGACCTTGCCGTTGACGAAGGCGTCCTGGATGTGGGCGTACGCGTCGGCGGTGGTGTCCGCCTTGTGCAGGCCCTTGCCGGAGAACAGACCCTGCCAGGTGCTGAACGCCTTCTTGGCCTCGGGCGAGTTCACCGTGATCTTCTTGGCGGCGGCGTCGACCGTGTTGGTGCCCTCGCCGTACAGGAAGGACTGGGCGTAGTAGGCCTGGGTCGAGCCCCAGTAGCCGTCGACGCCGGTCTTGGCCTTGATGGTGGCCGCGTTCTTCTTCAGGTCGGCCCAGGTCTTGGGGGCCTCGGTGATGCCGGCCTTCTTGTACAGCGCCTTGTTGTAGACGAGCGCGAGGGTGTCGGTGACGAACGGCACGCCGTACGTCTTGCCCTCGTACTTGGCCTGCTCGATCAGGCTGGGCTGGAACTTCGCCTGGTCCGCGAGGGCCGCCGTGCCGTCGAGCGGCAGGAGGTAGCTCTTCTTCGAGAAGGCCGGGGTCCAGCCGACCTCGGAGCGCAGGACGTCCGGGGCACCCTTGGAACCGGCGGCGGTGTCGAACTTGTTCTGCGCCTGGTCGAAGGGGACGTTGACGTACTTGACCTTGATGTCCTTGTTGGCGGCCTCGAACTCCTTCACCAAGGCCTTGTACGTCGGCGCCTCATTGGTGGCGTTGGACGTGTCCCACCACGTGATGGTGACCGGGCCACTGGCCTTGTCGCTGCTGTCACTGCCGCTGCCGCCGCAGGCCGTCGCCGCGAGGGCGAAAGACGCCACCAGCGCACTGGCCGCTATGCCACGCCGCATGAGTTCTCCTTGAGGGTGAAAGCCCGAGTAGGTGGGGAACCGGTCCCGCCCGGTCCCCTTGCCGACTTGCCGACTGCGCCGTTGCGTCCGCCGGGCGACTGGAACGTAACAGCCATGTAAGCGGCGCGAAAGACCTTGCAGCAAAAAAGTGAAAGAGCTGACATCAGTTATGCGCCCGTGACCTCGCGGCAGCCGTACCGAAACCCCTCCACCAGGCCTCTCAGCAGACATGCGGACGTCTGTGCAAGACTCTGCAAGCTCTTGCCACGCGTGTCGCATACGGGGATCATCGGCCGTCAGTGCCTTGCAGGAGCCACCCTTTCCCGCGCGGCACACGCACGGGACACCGAGCCGACCAGAACACGAGGGAGCGCGATGACTCAGCAGCCCGGAACGGGCCGAGCAACCGCCCGTACACGGCGTCTGGTTGGTGGGCAGGGTGAGATACGGCCGGTACAGTCCAATCCCGTGACCACACGGCTTGCCGACATCGCAGCCCAGGCGGGGGTCAGTGAGGCGACCGTCAGTCGCGTCCTGAACGGGAAGCCGGGCGTCGCCGCGACCACGCGCCAGTCCGTCCTGGCGGCCCTCGACGTGCTGGGCTACGAGCGCCCGGTGCGTCTGCGGCAGCGCAGCGAGGGCCTGGTGGGCCTCATAACCCCCGAGCTGGAGAACCCGATATTCCCTGCCCTCGCGCAGGTGATCGGGCAGGCCCTGACACGCCAGGGCTACACCCCGGTGCTCGCGACCCAGACCCCGGGCGGCTCCACCGAGGACGAGCTGACCGAGATGCTGGTCGACCGCGGGGTCGCCGGCATCATCTTCGTCTCCGGACTGCACGCCGACACCTCGGCCGACATGCAGCGGTACGAGCAACTGCGGGGCCGAGGTGTCCCCTTCGTCCTGGTCGACGGCTTTTCGCCCAAGGTGCAGGCGCCGTTCATCTCACCGGACGACCGCGCCGCGATGGCCCTCGCGGTCACCCACCTCGCCTCGCTCGGGCACACCGGCATCGGGCTCGCCCTCGGACCGAAGCGGTTCGTGCCGGTGCAGCGCAAGATCGAGGGCTTCACGCGCGCGATGCAGGAGCAGTTCGGCCTGAACCCCGCGGACGTCGAGGAGCGACTGATCCAGCACTCCCTGTACACGCTGGAGGGCGGTCAGGCCGCCGCGAGCGCCCTCATGGACCGCGGCTGCACGGCGATCGTCTGCGCCAGCGACATGATGGCGCTCGGCGCGATACGGGCGGCACGCCAGCGCGGCCTGGAGGTCCCCACGGACATCTCGGTCGTGGGGTTCGACGACTCCCCGCTCATCGCCTTCACCGACCCGCCGCTCACCACGGTCCGCAAGCCGGTGCCCGCGATGGGCCAGGCCGCGGTGCGCACGCTGCTGGAGGAGATCGGCGGGACGCCCGCGCCGCACAGCGAGTTCGTGTTCATGCCCGAACTCGTGGTGCGCGGTTCGACCGCTTCCGCCCCCGGGGACCGGAATCGTCCCTGAGCAGGAGGACGAGGGGGCCGGGATCATCCCCGGGCAGGAGGACAAAGGGCGGCGAAGCCCTCTCACAGGCGTAGAAAGTGCGACCGTGACCCGACCCTAGGATCATCGGTGGGGGAAGCCTTTTCTGGCAGACTCTGCACCTATGGGTGATACGACCGTGTCGTCACTGGAAGGCCGTCAGGCCACTCCACGGCCCGTCGCGGAGGGAAAGGCGGGGAACGCGCTCCTGCGCCGCATGCGGACCCCGCGTCACCCCCGCCTCTGGTTCGAGGTCCTGCTCATCGCCGTGAGTTACTGGACGTACTCGCTGATCCGCAACGCCGTTCCGGAGCAGCGGCACGAGGCGCTCCGCAACGCGGACTGGATCTGGCGCGTGGAGCACGACCTCGGTCTCGCCGTCGAGGCATCGGTCAACCGCGCGGTGAACTCGGTCGGATGGCTGATCGTCGCGATGAACTACTACTACGCGACCTTGCACTTCGTGGTGACGCTGAGTGTTCTGGTCTGGCTGTACCGCTGTCATCCCGGCCGCTACGCGGCGGCCCGTCTCGCGCTCTTCGCCACCACGGTGGTGGCTCTCGTCGGTTACTACCTCTACCCGCTCGCGCCACCCCGTCTGATGACCGGCAGCACCTTCGTCGACACGGTCATGCTCCACCAGACCTGGGGCTCGATGGCCTCCGGCGATCTGAAGCACATGTCCAACCAGTACGCGGCGATGCCGTCCATGCACATCGGCTGGTCCCTGTGGTGCGGGCTGACCGTCTTCGCCCTGGCCAGGGCCCCGTGGGCGCGCGTCCTCGGCGTCCTCTACCCGGTGGCCACCCTGGTGGTCATCGTCGCCACCGCCAACCACTTCTGGCTGGACGCGGTGGGCGGTCTGCTCTGCGTCCTCTTCGGCTTCCTCGTGGCACGCCTGTGGTACGGCGCGCTGCCGTACGCGCTGCCGCAGCGGGTGCCGGAGACGCGCGGGGCACCGGTCCTGCGGATGAAGACCTGAAGGACACCGGGCGTCACGAGGACGCCGGGCGTCACGTTCAGTGACCGCCGGGGGCGCCGTAGAACAGTTCGTCCACCACGGCCCGGGCCCGCCGGGTGGTGCGCCGGTAGTCGTCGAGCATGTCTCCGACGTGCCCCGGGTCGTACCCGAGGTAGCGGCCCACGGCGGCCAGCTCCCGTCCGTCCGAGGGGAAGGTGTCGCCGGCCCTGCCCCGTACGAGCATCACGGCGTTGCGCACCCGGGTGGCCAGCACCCAGGCCTCGTCCAGGGTCGCCGCGTCCTCCGTGGACAGCAGCTCCGCCGCGCACGCCGCCGCCAGCGCCCGACGGGTCCGGGTCGTCCTGAGGCCCGGCTCGGCCCAGCCGTGCCTGAGCTGCATCAGCTGGACCGTCCACTCCACGTCGGAGAGCCCGCCGCGCCCCAGCTTGGTGTGCAGCGTGGGGTCGGCACCGCGCGGCATGCGCTCCGACTCCATCCGGGCCTTCAGCCGCCGGATCTCCCGCACGGCCTCCTCGCCGAGGCCCTCCGCCGGGTACCTGAGCGGGTCGATCAGCTCGACGAACCGGCTCCCCAGGTCCGTGTCCCCGGCCACCGCCTCCGCCCGCAGCAGCGCCTGCGACTCCCAGACCAGCGACCAGCGCCGGTAGTACGCCTCGTACGACTTCAGGGTCCGCACCAGCGGCCCGGACTTCCCCTCCGGCCGCAGGTCCGCGTCGATCAGCAGCGGCGGATCGGCGCTGGGGACCTGGAGCAGCCGCCGCATCTCGGACACCACGGCGTTCGCGGCCCGGGCCGCCTCCTGCTCGTCCACGCCCTCGCGGGGCTCGTGCACGAAGAGCACGTCCGCGTCGGAGCCGTAGCCGAGCTCGTGGCCGCCGAAGCGGCCCATCCCGATCACCGCGAACCGGGTGGGCAGGGTGTCGCCCCAGCCGTCGCGCACCACGGCCCGCAGGGTGCCCGCGAGCGTCGCCGCCGTCAGGTCCGAGACCGCTCCGCCGACGAGGTCGACCAGCGCCCCCTGATCGGCGACGGCCGGCGTCTCCTCGGTCCCGTAACTGGCGACGATGTCCGTCGCGGCGATGCGGAACAGCTCCCGGCGCCGGACACCGCGCACGACGGTCACGGCCTGCCCGCCGTCGTCGGCCCGCCCCACCGCGGCGAGCATCTCCTGCTCCATCTGGGCCCGGCCGCGCGGTTCGAGGCCGCCGCTCTCGCCGTCGCCCAGCAGGGCCACCGCCTCCGGCGCCCGCATCAGCAGGTCGGGGGCGAGCCGGCCCGCCGAGAGCACCCGCGCGAGGTTCTCGGCGGCGGCGCCCTCGTCCCTGAGCAGCCGCAGGTACCAGGGGGTCCTGCCGAGCGCGTCCGAGACCTTGCGGAAGTTGAGCAGTCCGGCGTCGGGGTCGGCGGAGTCCGCGAACCAGCCGAGCAGCACCGGGAGCAGGGTCCGCTGGATGGCGGCCTTGCGGCTGACCCCGGAGGCCAGCGCCTCCAGGTGGCGCATGGCGGCCGCCGGATCGGCGTACCCGAGTGCGACGAGGCGTTCCCTGGCCGCGTCCGGGCTCAGCCTGCTCTCACCCGGGGCGAGCTGGGCGACGGCGTCGAGCAGCGGCCGGTAGAACAGCTTCTCGTGCAGCCGCCGCACCATGGCCGTGTGCCGCTTCCACTCCCGGTTCAGTTCGACGGCCGGGTCGGCGCGCAGCCCGAGCGACCGTCCGATCCGCCGCAGATCGGCCTCGTCCGTCGGCACCAGATGGGTGCGCCGCAGCCGGAAGAGCTGGATGCGGTGCTCCATCGACCGCAGGAAGCGGTAGGCGTCGTCGAGCTGCACGGCGTCGGCGCGCCCCACGTACCCGCCCGCGGCGAGGGCCTTCAGGGCGTCCAGGGTGGTGCCGCTGCGCAGGGTCGTGTCGGCCCGGCCGTGCACCAGTTGCAGGAGCTGTACGGCGAACTCGACGTCCCGCAGTCCTCCGGGTCCGAGCTTCAGCTCCCGTTCGATCTCGGCGGCCGGAATGTTCTCCACGACCCGGCGCCGCATCTTCTGCACGTCGGCGACGAAGTTCTCCCGCTCGGCGGCCTGCCACACTAGCGGGGCCAGGGTGGCGACGTACTCCTCGCCCAGCGCCGGGTCCCCGGCCACCGGGCGGGCCTTGAGCAGCGCCTGGAACTCCCAGGTCTTGGCCCACCGCTGGTAGTAGGCGAGATGGCTGCTGAGCGTGCGCACCAGGGGGCCGTTGCGTCCCTCGGGGCGCAGATTGGCGTCGACCGGCCAGATGCTGCCCTCGACGGTGGTCTCCGAGCAGATCCGCATCATGTGCGAGGCGAGCCGGGTGGCCGCCTGCAGGGCCTTCCCCTCGTCGGTCCCCTCCGCGCTCTCCCCGACGAAGATGACGTCGACGTCGGACACGTAGTTCAGCTCGTGGCCCCCGCACTTGCCCATCGCGATGACGGCGAGCCTGCACAGCGCGGCGTCGTCGGGCGCGGCGGCCTCCGCGACGGCGAGCGCGGCGCGCAGGGTCGCGGTGGCGAGGTCGGCGAGTTCGGCGGCGGTCTGGGCGAGGTCGGTGGTGCCGCACACGTCGCGTGCGGCGATGGACAGCAGGCAGCGGCGGTAGGAGACGCGCAGCGAGACGGGGTCCGTGGCGTCCGCCAGTCCCCGTTCGAACTCCGGGACCCCGGGGTGCAGGTCCCGCGCCTCGTAGGTGACGAGGGCCTGCCAGTCGTTCGGGTGCCGGGCCAGGTGGTCGCCGAGCGCGGCGGAGGCTCCGAGCACCCCGAGCAGCCGGTCACGCAGCGGCTTGGCCGCGATCAGCGTGTCGAGGAGTTCCCGCTGGGCCAGCGGCCCGTCCTGCGCCTCGACGAGCCGGACGAGTCCGAGCAGGGCGAGGTCGGGGTCGGCGGTGGCGCCCAGCGCGTCCAGGAGGACCGGGTCGGACCGCACGGGTGCCAGTTCGGGCCCCTCCAGGAGCCCCTCGGCCGCCGACGGATCGGTGAAGCCGTGCCGCAGCAGCCGTGTGAAGGTACTGCTCCTGCGCCCCGGCGCCGTCATCCCCGGCCTCCTGTCGGATCGGATGCGCACGGACCATCGGATCAAGGTCGTGCTCAGCGAGCGTAACCCCGGTCCCCAGGGTGGCGCCCCGCACGGGTCTGGGCTTGTGTGGACAGAGCCGTTGGCCGTACGACGAGGGAGTCGAACCGTGGACATGACGCTCGAGGTGATCCTGCTGCCGGTGTCCGACGTGGACCGGGCCAAGGAGTTCTACCGGGACAAGGTCGGCTTCCATGTCGACCTGGACGGCGAGGTGATGGAAGGGGTGCGGATCGTGCAGCTGACTCCGCCGGGGTCCGGGTGTTCGATCGCGCTGGTCGACGGGCTCCAGGTCCCGACGGGGACGCCGCGACCGGGGACGTACCACGGGATGCAGCTGTGCGTGGAGGACGCCGCGGCGGCGCACAAGGAACTGACCGCCCGCGGTCTCGACGTCAGCGAGCCGGTCGCCTTCGCCCCGCAGGACGGGGCCACCTTCATGTACTTCAAGGACCCGGACGGGAACGGGTGGGCGATCCAGGAGTACCGCCGACGGGCGACCGAGCCGCTGCACCAGGTGCTGGGCCGACTGGCCCGCGACCGCTGACGGCAGCGGTCCGCCACTCTTCGTCCCGTCGGCCTCCGAAGTGCCGCTCTCGGGCGTTCCCCGGCGTACGCGCGCCACGGGGCCGGGAACCCTCCGTACGTCTCCGTACGTCTCCGTGCGCATGCCGCGTGGACGACCCCGTGCCCCTGGGACCGGACCGGCCGGTCGCCTCCGGCTTCCGGTACCAGGGGCGGGGAGTCGTCAGGACCGCGGCCTTTGACGGGACGTCGTCAGGAGGACTCGGCGCCCGCGCGACGACGGCGGACGGCCAGGACCAGACCGCCGCCGAGGACGGCCGTGGCGGCCGCTGCGGCGGCGAGGACCTGGGTGCCGTCGGATCCGGTGCTCGCCAGGCTGCCGTCGGCGGCACCGGTGGTGGAACCGCCGCTCGTGGAGCCCGTACCACCCGTACCGCCCGAGGAGCCGGATCCTCCGGTGGAGCCGGATCCTCCGGTGGACTGGCCCTCGGGGTCGTTGCCGCCGGTGGAGGCGCTCGGAGAGGGGGCGGACGGCGACGGGGAGGGGTCCTCCTGGGTGTCGCTGGGGATCACGACACGGATCCTGTCCGTGTCGTTGGCCGGGTTCTTGTCGAAGGCCGGGTGGATGTCGTAGACGGAGGTCACCTTCGCCTGGCCCTCGGCGGTCTTCGCGTCCTTCGGGACGTCCAGCTTGAAGGCGTACTTGAGGGTCTGGCCGACCTCGATGGTGCGGTCGTCGGGCCAGCAGACGTAGACGGCCCTGCCCGGCGTGCCCTGGGGCGCGTTCGGGCCGTCGATCCCGAACGGCGCGCAGTCCTCGGGGACCTGGGTGGCGGTCATGCCCTTGGGTATCCGCACCATGAGCGCCGGCTGGTCGTCGCCCGTCTGGTTCTGGATCCAGCCGGGCCCGTCGTTGCGGAGCTCCAGGTGGATGAACGGCCCGCTGCCCGGGAGGACATCGATCTCGTCACCTTCGGCGACGAGGTCGGCCGAGCTGTCGGCGGTCAGGGTCAGCCGCCGGTAGCTCTCGTCGAACCCCTCGCCCGGAGCCGCGCCGGTGGCCGAGGTGCCGTACTCGACCGCCTCCATCAGTGCCTTGGGCAGCGCCTTGAACCGCATGGGCGTCTCGACCGAGGCACCGGGCGCGATGACGGTGTCGATCTCGCAGAGGGCCTGCCTGACCTGGTCCGCGACGGTCGAGTAGGTGCAGCCCTGCACCTGCTCGGGGAAGTCGAGCCCGCGGGTCAGCCGGACCCGGAAGGTGAAACCGTCCGCGGCCGCGGTGCCCTTGTTGGTGACGACGACCTTCTTGTCGTACACCTCGCCCGGCTCGGGGGACGCGGTCGGCAGCGTCGAGACCTCCAGGGAGGGCGCGCCCGGATCGGCGTACGCCGGAGAACCGGCGAACCCGGGAACGGCCACGACTGCGGCGGCAGCGGCCACGAAGGCCGCCGACTTGCGGAGGTACGACGGACGGTTGTGCAGGCGCACGGTGGGGTCTCCTCGTCGAAGCATGCGGAACACCGGCCGGAGCTTCACCATCCGGCCATGTACAGGACACATGGAACGCGCCGAGGGTTGTACGGCGGTTCGACGAGAGGGGTGCACCGCCCCGGGACCGCCCGAACGCGAAGGGACAGAGGGTGGCTGCGCTCAAGGCAGGACGGGCGGCTCAGGAGGCGCGATGTCGGAGGCTGCGGGCCGCGACGGCATGGGCACCCCGCACGCTTCTCCCGACGCGTCGAACACGATCCCCGCCCCCTCGGGGACCTTCCCCGCGGTCAGGAACATGTCCCAGCCGTTCTTCACCAGATACCGAACCGGGCTGCCTTCCTCGCTCTGCATCTGCTCCGTCTGTTCCCAGCCCCGTGCTTTCATCACGGCGGACACCGCGTCCACGGCCGCACGCTTCGGCGCGTCCTCAGTCCGCAAGGCCCCGATCACGCGGCACGGGGTTCCGCCCTTCGTGTCGGCGAAACCCAGCCGCCCGATCCCCGCGGCCGCGGCCGCGGCCCGGACATCACCCTGCACGGCATCGACGGTCAGCTCGTCCTTGGCCGCCGCCTCGGTCGCACGAGCAGTCGTCGTCGCCCGCTCGCCCGCTGCGCCGACGCTGTCACCGCCGCCGCAACCCGTCAGCGCCGTCACCGCCATCGCGGCCACGGCCACTCCCACCCCACGCATGTGTCCTGCCTCCATCGTTGCTGTGACGTGGAGTTTCACACACAGGCGACCGTATGAACGCTGCAGGTCAGGGCGGCAGAAATCCATGACGCACCGGGCCGGGCCTCAGGCTCCGTGCTCCGGCTCACGACCGCCCGACAACTCCTCGTCACGCCAAGGGCGGGACCACGGTCGACATCCGCAAAACCGTGATCAAGCGCAACCGCTTCTACAGCCGGCTACGCGTGCCGATCCGACCGGGGCTCGTCCAAGCCCACCGGATCGGCGCCGGGGCGTCGGCTCGCTCGAATGATCATGGCGGCGAGAAAGAGGATCCCGAAGGAAGCAATCGTGAGCATGACAGTCAACCCGTCACGCGTCGGTGCTCCTGGACGCCGGTGAGAACGTCAAGGCACTGAGTACCTACCTGGGGCACACGGACCCCGGCTTCACGCTCCGGGTCTACACGCACCTGCTGCCGAGCAGTGAAGGCCGCGCCCGGCGGGCCGTGGACAGCCTGTACGACGGCAGCGTTTCCGCGGCGGACGGCCCACAGACGGCCCAGGGCAGGTGAAGACGGCCGCGGGGCCCACGGTCACCGACCGTGGGCCCCGCGTGCCGGGCAAGAGAAAACGTCCCTGACCTGGGCTTACAGCACCGGCAGGTTCTTCCGCAGCTCGAAGGCGGTGACCTCGGAGCGGTACTCCTCCCACTCCGCCCTCTTGTTGCGCAGGAAGAAGTCGAAGACGTGCTCGCCGAGGGTCTCGGCGACGAGTTCGCTGCGCTGCATGAGCGACAGGGCCTCGCCGAGGTTCTGCGGGAGGGGCTCGATGCCCATGGCGCGGCGCTCGCCGTCGGAGAGGGCCCAGACGTCGTCGTCGGCGCCCGGCGGGAGCTCGTACCCCTCCTCGATGCCCTTCAGGCCAGCGGCCAGGAGCAGCGCGTAGGCGAGGTACGGGTTCGCGCCGGAGTCGAGGGAGCGGACCTCCACCCGGGCGGAGCCGGTCTTGCCGGGCTTGTACATCGGCACGCGGACGAGGGCGGAGCGGTTGTTGTGGCCCCAGCAGATGTACGAGGGGGCCTCGCCGCCGGCGCCCGCGGTGCGCTCCGAGCCGCCCCAGATGCGCTTGTAGGAGTTGACCCACTGGTTGGTGACGGCGGCGATCTCCGCGGAGTGCCTGAGCAGGCCCGCGATGAAGGAACGGCCGACCTTGGAGAGCTGGTACTCGGCGCCGGACTCGTAGAACGCGTTGCGGTCGCCCTCGAAGAGGGAGAGGTGGGTGTGCATGCCGCTGCCCGGGTACTCCGAGAACGGCTTCGGCATGAAGGTGGCCTGGACACCCTGCTCCAGCGCGACCTGCTTCATGATCAGCCGGAAGGTCATGATGTTGTCGGCCGTCGAGAGCGCGTCGGCGTAGCGCAGGTCGATCTCCTGCTGGCCGGGGGCGCCCTCGTGGTGGCTGAACTCGACCGAGATGCCCATCGACTCCAGCATCGTGATGGCCTGGCGACGGAAGTCCTGGCCGACGTTCTGCGGGGTGTGGTCGAAGTAGCCGGAGTTGTCGGCCGGGGTGGGCCGCGAGCCGTCCAGCGGGCGGTCCTTCAGCAGGAAGAACTCGATCTCGGGGTGGGTGTAGAAGGTGAAGCCCAGGTCCGAGGTCTTGGCGAGGGCGCGCTTGAGGACGTAGCGCGGGTCCGCGAAGGACGGGGAGCCGTCCGGCATGAGGATGTCGCAGAACATGCGGGCCGTGCCGGGGGCCTCGGCTCGCCAGGGCAGCACCTGGAAGGTGCCCGGGTCCGGCTTGGCGATCATGTCCGACTCGTACACGCGGGCGAAGCCCTCGATGGCCGAGCCGTCGAAGCCGATGCCCTCGTCGAAGGCCTGCTCCAGCTCGGCCGGGGCCACCGCCACCGACTTGAGGAAGCCGAGCACGTCCGTGAACCACAGACGTACGAACCGGATGTCACGCTCCTCCAGCGTCCGGAGCACGAACTCCTGCTGCTTGTCCATCTTCCGCTTCCACCCATCCTTGCTGGTCAGGCCGCCTGCTCCAAACGCCTGGAAGACGATCGGCGCACCTGAGCATCCCACCACAACACCATTTCATGCGCGTTGCGGACCATGATCGGCCGGGCGGCTTCGGCCTGAACGCCTCGCGTACGGCAGGTGTCCTCCTCCACCGCACATCCTGCCTGGCCGGGACCGCTCCCGTAAGGGGTGGCCGGTACTCACCCGTCACCCGAGTCTTAATTTGCATCTCAGATGCAAGTTTTACTAGGGTGCGCCGCGTACGGAGGGGCGCAACCCAACGCTCCCGCCCCGGCTTTGAGGAGTCCCCTGATGCTGTCCGAGCAGTCCGCCGCCACGGTGCGCGCGACCCTCCCCGTCGTCGGCGCCGCGATCGGCGAGATCACCGAGCGTTTCTACGCCGGGATGTTCGAGGCCCACCCCGAACTGCTCCGCGATCTGTTCAACCGCGGCAACCAGGCCGCGGGCACCCAGCGCCAGGCCCTCGCGGGATCCATCGCCGGATTCGCCACCTACCTGGTCGAGCACCCCGACGAGCGGCCCGACGCGATGCTGAGCCGCATCGCCCACAAGCACGCCTCCCTGGGCGTCGCGCCCGAGCAGTACAAGGTCGTGCACGAGCACCTCTTCGCCGCCATCGTCGCGGTGCTCGGCGACGCGGTCACCGCGGAGGTCGCCGCCGCCTGGGACGAGGTCTACTGGCTCATGGCGAACGCCCTGATCGCCATCGAGAAGCGCCTGTACGACGAGAACGCGGACGACGGTTCCCTGCGCCCCTGGGTCGTCACCGAGCGCGTCGAGGAGACCGCCGACGTCGCCACCTTCCGGATCCGCCCGGCCGACGGCGCGCCCCTGCCGAACTTCCGCGCGGGCCAGTACGTCTCCGTCGGCGTCGAACTCCCCGACGGCGCCCGCCAGATCCGCCAGTACAGCCTCTCCAGCGCGCCCGGCTCCCCGGTGCGCCAGATCAGCGTCAAGCGGGTGGGCGCCGACGAGAACGGCGCGACCCCCGAGGGCGAGGTTTCCAGCCACCTGCACGCGCACGTCCGCGAGGGCAGCGTCCTCCAGGTCTCCGCGCCGTACGGCGACCTGGTCCTCGACGACACGGACGCCCCGCTCCTCCTCGCCTCGGCGGGCATCGGCGTCACCCCGATGATCGCCATGCTGGAGCAGCTCGCGGTCTCGGGCCACAAGGCGCCCGTCACCGTGGTGCACGCCGACCGCTCCCCCGCCGAGCACGCGCTGCGCGCCGAGCACGAGAGGTTCGCGGGCGAACTCGCCGACGCGGAGACGCACTTCTGGTACGAGCGGCCCGAGCCGGGCCACCCCGCCGAGCGGACCGGCCTGGTCGACCTCTCCGGGGTCACCGTCCGGCCCGGCACGCACGCCTACCTGTGCGGTCCGCTGCCCTTCATGCGCGCGGTACGGACCCAGCTCCTGGAGAAGGGCGTGCCCGCCTCCGACATCCACTACGAGGTGTTCGGACCGGACCTCTGGCTGGCCCAGGACTGACCGGGACCAGTCGATCCGGCGGCGGTCCGCCGCCGGGAGGTACGACGTCGAGCGGGGCCCGGTGGACACCGGGCCCCGCTCGGCGCTGCCACGTCGGTCCGGTTCCCGCGGCCTCGCCCGGCACCGCTGCGCCGGTCCGGTTCCGGCCCGGCTCCGCCCGGTGTCCCCGCGTCAGTCCTGCCGCGGCCTGCTCGTGATGCCCAGCAGCACGGGCCCGGTCGGTCCGGCGACGACGTCGGCGATGGTCAGCGGGTCCAGCGAGGCGTAGAAGGCCTCCTGCGCGCGCCGCAGGGCGCCCCTCAGCCGGCAGGCCGAGACGAGCGGGCACGGCGTGTCGCCCTCGCACTCCACGACGTCGCCCTCGCCCTCGAAGGACCGCACGATCGCCCCGACGGACTCCCCCCGCCCCTTCTCGGTGAGCGTGAGCCCGCCTCCCCTGCCGCGCCGGGCGTCGAGCAGTCCGAGGTGCTGGAGTTCGGCGACCACCTTGGCGGTGTGCGTGTAGGGGACCCGCATGTCGTCCGCCACCTCGCGCGTGGTGGGCGTCGAGTCGCCGACGACGGCCAGTCGCATCAGGACGCGAAGGGCCAGGTCGGTGGAGCGCAGCAGCCGCATACCCGACAGGGTATGTAATGCGCATCTCGCATTCAAATTTCCTTCCGGCTCCCGTCCGGCCACTCCCCCTCGGCCGGTCCCGGCCACTCCCCTTCGGCCAATCCCGTGCACTCCCCGGGCCAATCGTGTGCCCTCCCCGCCTGAGCACCTTCCTGTCCGATTACGATCGGCGAACCCGACCGCCCCATCCTCATAAGGACTCACCATGGGTTCCGCCAAGAACACCAGCACCGGATCGCGCAAGGACCGCATCGAGGAGCTGCGCCGTGCCGAGCGCGCCCGTGAGCGGCGCAACCGGTTCCTCGTGATCGCGGCCAGCACGGTCGTCGTCGCCGGCCTCGTGGCCGGTGGTGTCGCGATCGCCCGGTCGCAGTCGGACAGCGGCAAGAAGGACGCGGCGAGCGACGCGAAGCAGGCGTCGGGGCACTTCGTCACGGGCGCGGACGGGGTGAAGACGTGGAAGGGCACCCTCGGGCGCAACCACGTCACGAGGACCGTGTCGTACCCGATGGAACCGCCGGTCGGCGGTGACCACAACCAGGTCTGGATGAACTGCAACGGCGACGTCTACACCAAGGCCGTCAACCCCATGAACGCCGTCCACTCCTTGGAGCACGGCGCCGTCTGGGTGACGTACAACGGCAAGGCGTCCGAGGCCGACGTGAAGGCGCTCGCGGCGAAGGTCGGGAAGACCCCGTACACGCTGATGAGCCCGGTCGAGGACCAGAAGGACCCGATCATGCTGAGCGCCTGGGGCAAGCAGCGCGCGGTGACCGGCGCGGACGACAAGAACGTCGACGCGTTCCTCGCCGAGTTCGTGCAGGGCAAGCAGACGCCCGAGCCGGGCGCGGCCTGCACGAACGGGCTTTCCCAGTGAGGCACGCCGGGTGGATCGCGGGGGCCGCGACGGCCGTTCTCGTCGCGGCCGGGGCGATCACGTACGCGGCCGCCGACGGCGACCGTTCCGGGACGAAGGCGCCCGCCGCGGACTCCGCGGACGCGGGCTTCGCCCGGGACATGGCGGTCCACCACCAGCAGGCCGTCGAGATGTCCTACATCGTGCGGGACCGCACCGAGGACGTGGAGGTGCGGCGCCTGGCCTACGACATCGCGCAGACGCAGGCCAACCAGCGGGGCATGCTGCTCGGCTGGCTCGACCTGTGGGAACTGCCGAAGGTGTCCCCGGACCCGCCGATGACCTGGATGGGCATGGGTGACATGGCGTCCGGCGAGGACGGCTCGCTGATGCCGGGCATGGCCACGAACGCCGAGATGAAGCGGCTCGGCACGCTGAACGGCAAGCAGGCGGAGGTCTTCTACCTCCAGCTCATGACCGACCATCACAAGGGCGGTGTCCACATGGCCGAGGGCTGTGTCGCCAAGTGCGCCGTCGGCGTGGAGAAGCGGCTCGCCAAGGGCATGGTCGAAGCCCAGGAGTCGGAGATCGCGCTGATGGCCGACCTGCTGAAGGCCCGGGGAGCGAAAGCCCGCCAGCACAGCACGCCCTAGCAAGTGGCTTACCCCTTCGCGGAGTTCGGACCGGAACAGAGGGAAAACCCTCGACCGTGGGCGAGGGGGTATGTCAAAACGCCCCGAACGAGCGCCAAACGGCACCACTTGGCCGTTCCTTGGGGCGTTCATTCCCCTGGCATGAACGGTTCACCGTAAGAGTGGCCCCATCCGTGATCCATTCCTCACGCTCCGGCAGGGCGTGGGGCTTTCGCGTGGATCACCGCAACCACTACATGCGGCGAATCGCATCGCAGGGGGTTCCATGAGATCCAATCGCGCCACCGTGCGCGCCGGAGTGAGCCTGGCGGCGACCCTGCCCCTGCTCACCGGCGCGCTGGCGCTCGGCATACCCGCGGCACACGCCGCGGACGGCCCGGGCCGGGACACGCTCGCGGGCACCAGACCCGCGTGGGCCACGCCCTCCGCGGACAAGGGAGCGGCCTCCGACGGCTCCCGGGTCTCGGCCCGGGTGTACCTCGCCGGACGGGACGCCAAGGGCCTGGCGGCGTACGCCAGGGCCGTGTCCGACCCGCACTCGGCCTCGTACGGGAAGTACCTGAGCGCCGAGAAGGCGCGGACGCGTTTCGGCGCCACCGGGGCCCAGGTCTCCGCGGTGACCGCCTGGCTGAGGTCGGCGGGCCTGGAGGTCACCGGAACGACCCTGCACTACGTCTCGGTGACCGGTGACGTGGCCTCCGCCGAGAAGGCGTTCGGCACGCAGCTGCACAACTACGCCAAGGGCGGGAAGACTTACCGGGCTCCGTCGGGGACGGCTTCCGCACCCGCCGCCCTGAACGGCGCCGTCCTGACCGTCACCGGCCTGGACAACGCCCCGCACAAGGCGCGGCACGCCGATCAACTGCCGCCGCCGGACGCGGTGTTCAAGAACTCCGGGCCGTTCTCCTCGTACTACGGCTCGAAGACCGCGAGCACGCTGCCGGACGCGTACGGGACGAAGGTCCCGTACGCCGTCCAGGGTTACACCGGCAAGCAGCTGCGCGCGGCGTACGGGGCGGGCAGGCACACCGGCAGGAACGTGCGGGTGGCCGTCACCGACGCGTACGCCTCGCCGACCATCGCCTTCGACGCGGCCACCTACGCCCGCAAGCACGGCGACGCCGCGTACTCCAGCGGTCAGCTCCGTCAGGTGCTGCCCGAGAAGTACACGAGGACCGAGGAGTGCGGAGCGGCCGGCTGGTACGGCGAGGAGACCCTCGACGTCGAGGCCGTGCACGCCGTCGCGCCGGGCGCGAGCATCACGTACGTGGGCGCCGCCTCCTGCTACGACGACGATCTGCTCGACTCGCTCAACAAGATCGTCGACGGGCACCTGGCCGACATCGTCTCCAACTCGTGGGGCGACATCGAGGCCAACCAGACCCCGGACCTGGCCGCCGCCTACGACCAGACGTTCCAGTTCGGCGCGGTCGAGGGCATCGGCTTCTACTTCTCCTCCGGCGACGACGGCGACGAGGTCGCCAGCACCGGCACGAAGCAGGTCGACACCCCGGCCAACTCGGCGTGGGTGACGGCGGTCGGCGGTACCTCGCTGGCGGTCGGCAAGGGCGACAAGTACCTGTGGGAGACCGGCTGGGGCACTCAGAAGGCCTCGCTGTCCGCGGACGGCAGGAGCTGGACCGGATTCCCGGGCGCGTTCACCTCAGGTGCCGGCGGCGGCACCAGCAGGACCGTGGCCGCGCCCTACTACCAGAAGGGCGTCGTCCCGAACGCGCTGGCCAGGGCCAACAACGCGGCGGGCAACCGGGTCGTCCCGGACATCGCGGCGATCGCCGACCCCAACACCGGTTTCCGGGTCGGCCAGACGCAGACCTTCCCGGACGGGACGGAGCGGTACAGCGAGTACCGCATCGGCGGCACCTCGCTCGCCGCTCCGGTGATCGCGGCCGTCCAGGCCCTCGCCCAGGAGGCGCGCGGCGGCAGGGCGATCGGTTTCGCCAACCCGTCGATCTACGCCAAGGCCGGCTCGAAGGCGTACCACGACGTGACCGACACGCCCGGCGGCAAGCAGTACGCCGTGGCCCGCGTCGACTTCGTCAACGGCTTCGACGCCGCCGACGGTCTGGCCACCTCGGTCCGCAGCCTCGGCAAGGACAGCTCGCTGAAGACCGTCAAGGGCTACGACACCGTCACCGGCGTGGGCTCGCCCGCGAACGGCTACGTCGAGTCGTACGTCGGCACCCGGCACCACCGCTGACGTCCGCCCCTCGGCCACCGGCCGGGCGCGCCCGCCTCCTCCGGGAGCGGGCGCGCCCGTGCATGCGAGGGGGACACGGGGACCGGGACGCGCGCGGGGCGTACGGCGGTCCGGGTGCCCGGCGCGGTCCCGCACCCCATCGCGTCGGTCTGACGATTACACTGGGCGGGTGCCTCGACTTCACCCCTCTCCCCAGCAGCAGCCGGAGTTCCGGTCCCTCTACCAGCACGGCTTCGCGCGCGTCGCCGCCTGCACGGGCCACACCGTGATCGCGGACCCGCTCGCCAACGCCGAGGCGGTCCTGCGCCAGGCGCGCGGGTGCGACGGGGAGGGCGTCGCCGTCGCCGTCTTCCCGGAAATGGGCCTGTGCGGCTACTCGATCGAGGACCTGCTGCTCCAGGACGTGCTGCTCGACCAGGTCGAGGAGGCGCTCCAGGCGGTCGTGACGGGGTCGGCGGGGCTGCTGCCGGTCCTAGTCGTGGGCGCCCCGCTGCGCCACCGCAACCGGGTCTACAACTGCGCGGTGGTCGTGCACCGCGGCCGGGTCCTCGGCGTCGTGCCCAAGTCGTACCCGCCGAACTACCGGGAGTTCTACGAACGCCGGCAGATCGCCTCGGGCGACGACGAGCGGGGCGGCACGATCCGGATCGCCGGGGAGTCCGTGCCGTTCGGGGTGGACCTGCTGTTCGCCGCGGAGGACGTGCCGGGCCTGGTGCTGCACGCGGAGATCTGCGAGGACATGTGGGTGCCGGTGCCGCCGAGCGCCGAGGCGGCCCTGGCGGGCGCCACCGTCCTCGCCAACCTCTCCGGCAGCCCGATCACCGTCGGGCGGGCCGAGGACCGCAAACTGATGTGCCGTTCGGCGTCCTCACGCTGCATCGCCGCGTACGTCTACTCGGCGGCCGGACTGGGCGAGTCGACCACCGACCTGTCCTGGGACGGCCAGACCATGGTCTACGAGAACGGGGCGCTGCTGGCCGAGTCCGACCGCTTCCCGCTCGACGACCGGTTCGCCGTGGCGGACGTCGACCTCGACCTGCTGCGCCAGGAGCGGCTGCGCACGGGCAGCTTCGACGACAACCGGCGTACCCACGCCGCCCGCACCGCCGACTTCCGGACCCTGTCGTTCCGGCTCGACCCGCCGAGCGGCGACCTGGGTCTGCGGCGCCGCATCGAGCGCTTCCCGTTCGTGCCCGCGGACCCCGACCGGCTGGCCCAGGACTGCTACGAGGCGTACAACATCCAGGTCGCCGGGCTCCAGCAGCGGCTCGCGGCGATCGGTGGCCCGAAGGTGGTCATCGGGGTGTCCGGCGGTCTCGACTCCACGCACGCGCTGATCGTCGCCGCCCGCGCGATGGACCGGGCGGGCCGCCCCCGCAGCGACATCCTGGCCTGGACCCTGCCCGGCTTCGCCACCAGCGACCACACCAAGGGCAACGCGCACGAGCTGATGCGCTCCCTCGGCGTCACCGCGGCCGAGCTGGACATCACGCCGACCGCCCGGCTGATGCTGAAGGAGATGGGCCACCCCTTCGCCTCCGGCGAGCCCGTGTACGACGTCACGTTCGAGAACGTGCAGGCCGGGCTGCGCACCGACTACCTGTTCCGGCTGGCCAACCAGCGCGGCGGCATCGTGCTCGGCACCGGTGACCTCTCCGAGCTGGCGCTCGGCTGGTCCACGTACGGCGTGGGCGACCAGATGAGCCACTACAACGTCAACTCCGGTGTGCCGAAGACGCTGATCCAGCATCTGATCCGCTGGGTCATCGGCAGCCGGCAGTTCGACGAGGACACCGACCGCACCCTCGCCGCGATCCTCGACACCGAGATCAGCCCGGAGCTCGTGCCGGGCGAGGAGATGCAGTCCACCGAGTCGAAGATCGGCCCGTACGCCCTGCACGACTTCACCCTCTTCCACGTGCTGCGCTACGGCTTCAGGCCGTCGAAGATCGCCTTCCTGGCCTGGCACGCGTGGCACGACCCGGACGCGGGTGCCTGGCCGCCGGGCTTCCCCGAGGCCGAGCGGGTCGCGTACGACCTGCCGGAGATCCGGCACTGGCTGGACGTGTTCTGCCGCCGCTTCTTCGGGTTCGCGCAGTTCAAGCGCTCGGCCATGCCCAACGGGCCGAAGGTCTCGGCCGGCGGTTCGCTCTCGCCGCGCGGCGACTGGCGCGCGCCGTCCGACGGTTCGCCCCGTGCCTGGCTGCGCGACCTGGCCCGCTTCGACCTCCCGGAGGACGAGGGCTGAGGGTTCGGGGACCCCTCCCGGCGCGTCAGGACGCCGTCGTGTCCAGCTCGACGCGGGCCGCGACCGGGAGGTGGTCGCTGCCGGTCCTGGGCAGGGTCCAGGAGGTCACCGGCTCGATGTCCCTGACCATGATCTGGTCGATCCGGGCCATCGGGAACGAGGCCGGCCAGCTGAAGCCGAAGCCGCTGCCCGCCGCGCCCTGCGTGGAACGCATCTGCGCGGTGACCGCGTTGAGCGCCCGGTCGTTCATCGTGCCGTTGAGGTCGCCGAGCAGCACGACCTGCTTCAGCGGATCGCCGGCGATGGCCTCGCCCAGGGCGTCCGCGCTCTTGTCGCGCTGCCGGGCGGTGAACCCCGCCTTCATCTTCACCCGCACCGAGGGCAGATGGGCCACGTACACCGCGACCGGGCCGGCCGGCGCGGTGACGGTGGCCCGCATCGCGCGCGTCCAGCCCAGCTTGATGTCCACCGGCCTGACGTCACCGAGCGGGTACTTGCTCCACAGCCCGACGGTCCCCTGCACCGAGTGGTACTTGTACGTCGACGCGAGCGCCGTCTCGTACAGCGGGACCGCCGAGGCCGTCAGCTCCTCCAGGGCGAGCACGTCGGCGCCGGAGGCGGCCACGTCCCGGGCGGTGCCGGAGGGGTCCGGGTTGTCGGCGTTGACGTTGTGGGTGGCGACGGTCAGGTCGCCGCCCGCGTCGGCCTTGTCGGTGACCAGTCCGCCGAAGGTGTTCAGCCAGACCGCGCCGGTCAGCAGCACGGCGACGAGGGCACTGGCGGACCTGCGCACGAAGGCGAGGACCAGCAGGACCGGGATGAACACGCCGAGCCACGGCAGGAACGTCTCCATGAGACTGCCGAGGTTGCCGATCCGGTTCGGGATCCGCGCGTGCGTCAGCATCACCAGGGCGAGCAGCAGCGCGAGGGCGGCGAGGACCAGCCCGCGCCGCCAGATGCCGCGGTCGCCGCGCCAGCCGTCGAGCAGGCGCCGGAACCGGGACTCTCTGCGCTCCGGCCCCTGGCCGTCGCTGCCCGTCTCCGTCATATACGCCTGCGCCATACCGTCGCCTCACAAAATGCCGTGCGCACCGTCTGCCCCTCGACTACGACCCTAGGGGATGTCCGGTGTGGTTCTCGCCGTCGGGGACGGCCGTACGGGCAAGGAGACGTAGAACTTCGCGCCCGGAGTTCCGCGTCCTGGCACGGCATGCGGCCTCTGTGACGAAACGCGCACATTCCTTCGGCCGGGGCCGGGTCGTGCCACGGCCGTCAGGTCGTGCCGCGGTTGTCAGGTCGTGCCGCGGCCGGGCGGGAGCAGGCCCTCCAGCAGCGTGTCGACGATCTGTTCGGCGAGCCCTTCCGGGAGTTCGGTGTCCGGGCGCATGACGGAGCGGACGAGCATGGGGCCGACGAACATGTCGTAGAGCAGTTCGACGTCGACGTCGACGCGGAGTTCGCCGTTCTCCTGTCCGCGGCGCAGCACCTCGTGGCCCAGCCGGCGTCGGGGCGCTATGACCGTGGCGTCGTACGCGGCCCACAGTTTGGGGCTGGACTTCATCTGCGCGTGGACGTTGTGCAGGATCGCCGAGGAGCGGCTGACCAGGCCGCGCCGGCGCAGCGACTCCAGCAGGACGACGAGGTCGTCGCGCAGGGAGACGCCGGGGAGTTCGGGGTCGGGGGGCTCGGCGCTGCGCAGGACGTCGACGAAGAGTTCCTCCTTGCCGCTCCAGCGGCGGTAGATCGTCGCCTTGCCGACACCGACGGTGCGCGCCAGCCGCTCGATGGAGATGTCCGCGAGCGGGACGCCGTCCTCCAGGAGCTTCATCACGCCCTCGACGATGGCCCGTTCCACCGCCTCGCTGCGGGGACGTCCCCGGCCGGGGCACGCCTGCCTGTCTCGGCTGTCCGCGAGGCTCACGTCGAACTCCGTTCCATCGTCGACCAGGTGTCATTCTCCCCCGTTCACGGCGGTGGCGGGCACGCGGCGCGAGGTGCGCGGCGTGCCCGCCGTGGGCGCTCCGGGCCAGGGTGGCCGGTCGCGTACGCCGGTGTCAGTCCTGTCCGAGGCCGGCCGTGACCAGCTCGGCCCCTTCGCCGCTCTCCTGCTGGGCCTTCGGACGGCCGGGCAGGAACAGCGCGACGACCACCGCGCCGATGACCGCGACGCCCGCGCCCCACAGGGCGGTGACGTGCATCGCGTGCAGGAAGGCGTCGTGCGCCGGGGCGACGAGGGCCTTGCCCTGCGGGCCCATCCTGGCGGCGACGCCGAGGGTGGCCTCGATGGACTCGCCCGCGGTGTGCCGCAGGGGGGCCGGGACGAGGGCGAGCTTGTCCTCGATGCCGTTGCGGTAGGCGGTGGAGAGCACGGAGCCGAGGACCGCGATGCCGAGGGCGCCGCCGACCTGGCGGAAGGTGTTGCTCAGCGCGGACGCGGAGCCGGCCTTCTCGCGCGGCAGCGCCTGCATGATGACGACGCTGGTCGGGGTCATGATGTGCGCCATGCCGGTGCCCATCAGGAAGAAGACGACCTCCAGGAGCCAGATCGGGGTGTCCGCGTCCAGCGTGGCGAACGCGGCCAGCGTCGCGGCGATGAGCACCAGGCCGGCCGTGCAGGTGGCGCGGTTGCCGAAGCGGTCGACGACCAGGCGGGCGCGCGGGGCGAAGACGAGCTGGGCCACGGCCAGCGGGAGCATCAGCAGGCCGGTCTGCAGCGGCGAGTAGCCGCGCACGCTCTGGGTGTAGAAGACGGAGAAGAAGGTCACGCCCATGAGCGCGAAGAAGACGAGCGCGATGGCCGAGATCGCCGCCGAGAAGACCTTGTTCCCGAAGTACGTGACGTCGATGGACGGATGGTCGCTGCGCATCTCGAACAGCACGAAGGCGACGAGGACGGCGAGACCGGCGCCGATCGTCGCGAGGACCTGCGGGTCGGTGAAGTCGGCGAGCTGGCCGCCCTTGATGATGCCGTAGACGAGCAGGACGAGGCCGATGATCGACAGGACCACGCCGACCGGGTCCAGGCGGCCCGGGTTCGGGTCGCGGGAGTCGGGGACCAGCCAGATCATCAGACCGATCGCGAGCACCACGATGGGCACGTTGATCAGGAAGACCGAGCCCCACCAGAAGTGGTCGAGGAGCACGCCGCCGGTGATCGGGCCGATCGCGATGGCGAGGCCGACTCCGCCGGCCCAGATGCCGATGGCCTTGGGCTGCTCGTCGCGCTCGAAGACGTTCATCAGGACGGCGAGGGTGGCGGGCATCACGAAGGCGGCGCCGAGGCCCATCACCGCGCGGAACGCGATGAGCTGGACCGGCGAACCGGACCCGGCGGCCAGCGCGGAGCCGATGCCGAAGACGGCGAGACCGGCGAGCAGCACCTTCTTGCGGCCGAGCCGGTCGCCGAGGAGGCCCGCGGTGAACAGGAGGCCGGCGAAGACGAGCGTGTAGGCGTTGATGGCCCATTCCAGCTCACCCTGGGTGGCTCCGAGCCCGGTGGGCGCCGGGGTCGAGATCGTCTTGATCGCGACGTTCAGGATGGAGTTGTCGAGCACCACGATCAGCAGGCTCAGCATGAGCGCGCCGAGGATCGCCCAGCGGCGCCGGTGCACCGCCTCGGGCACCCGTCGTTCGAGCGGGGGAGCGGAAGTTGTCATGACTGCCACCCTAAGGGCTTTTCGATACGGCACCGTCTCGTATCGGAAATGCTTTACGGAGACCTTACGAAGGGACCTAGGACTCTGGACGGAGGCCTGGCGGAGACCCGGGGGACGTGGCACGGACGACACCGGCTCCGGCGGGCCCGGTCTAGCCGCGCACGGCACGAGGTGCCACCATGGAGGTGATCCGGGGACGCCGTCAGGGTGCCTCGAGATGACATAAGGAGCCGTTGCGATGACGCAGCTTCCGGCTGCCCAGAAGCAGTCTGCGGAGGGTGGCCTCAAGGCCACCGCCGGCAAGGCGCTGTACGGGGGCAAGAGCACCCGCCGCATCACGGTGCGCGACATCACCGCCGCCAAGGAGCGCGGCGAGAAGTGGCCCATGCTCACCGCCTACGACGCGATGACCGCGTCCGTCTTCGACGAGGCCGGCATCCCGGTCATGCTCGTCGGCGACTCGGCCGGCAACTGCCACCTGGGCTACGAGACGACCGTCCCGGTGACCATGGACGAGATGACCATGCTGTCCGCCGCGGTCGTCCGGGGCACCAGCCGCGCCCTGATCGTCGGCGACCTGCCCTTCGGGTCCTACCAGGAAGGCCCGGTGCAGGCGCTGCGCTCGGCGACCCGCCTGGTCAAGGAGGCCGGGGTCGGCGCGGTGAAGCTGGAGGGCGGCGAGCGCTCGCACCGCCAGATCGAGCTGCTGGTGGAGTCCGGCATCCCGGTGATGGCGCACATCGGCCTGACCCCGCAGTCCGTGAACGCCATGGGCTACCGCGTCCAGGGCCGCGGCGAGGAGGCCGCGCACCAGCTGCTGCGGGACGCCAAGGCGGTCCAGGACGCGGGCGCCTTCGCCGTCGTCCTCGAACTGGTCCCGGCCGAGCTCGCCGCCGAGGTCACCCGCACCCTGCACATCCCGACCGTCGGCATCGGCGCGGGCTCCGGGACCGACGCGCAGGTCCTGGTGTGGACCGACATGCTGGGTCTGACCGGCGGCAGGATGCCGAAGTTCGTCAAGCAGTACGCCGACCTGCGCGGCGTCATGGGCGAGGCGGCGAAGGCGTTCGCCGAGGACGTCGTCGGCGGGACGTTCCCGCTGGAGGAGCACTCCGTCCACTGACACACCCCCCGGACCTCCGGGGCACCGAGCCACTGCGGCACCGGGACAACCCGCCGATCTTCCCCCGTCGGCGGGTTGTCGCCGTTCTCCCGCCCGCCCGCGCGGTGCCGCCGTCCCCGTGTCCCGCCGACGGGCCGGCCCCGTCCTCCCGTCCTCCCGTCCCGTCGGTCGACTGTCGGCGACCTATCGGTAACGCCCGGGGTCTGTAAGCGGCCTGTCGGTCGTTTGTCGGTGGCGGCTGGCACCTTGATGGACATGACGCGAATCGACAACACGCCCCGGCAAGCTGCGACCGGCCGCAGCGCCGTCACCGTACGGGGGCTGGTCAAGCACTACGGCGAGACCAAGGCGCTGGACGGGGTCGACCTGGAGGTGCGCGAGGGCACCGTCCTCGGCGTGCTGGGCCCCAACGGCGCCGGCAAGACCACCCTCGTCCGCTGCCTGTCCACCCTCATCACCCCCGACGCCGGAACGGCCACGGTCGCCGGCTTCGACGTGCTGAAGCAGCCCCGGCAGCTGCGCCGGGTGATAGGCCTCACCGGCCAGTACGCCTCGGTCGACGAGAAGCTCCCCGGCTGGGAGAACCTCTACATGATCGGGCGGCTGCTCGACCTGTCCCGCAAGGACGCCCGCCGACGGGCCGACGAGCTCCTGGAGCGCTTCTCCCTCACCGAGGCCGCCAGGCGTCCGGCCTCCACGTACTCCGGCGGCATGCGCCGCCGGCTCGACCTCGCCGCCTCGATGATCGGCAACCCGGCCGTGCTGTACCTGGACGAGCCGACGACCGGCCTCGACCCGCGCACCCGCAACGAGGTGTGGCAGGAGGTCAAGCGCATGGTCGCCGACGGCGTCACCGTGCTGCTCACCACCCAGTACATGGAGGAGGCCGAGCAGCTGGCCTCCGAGCTGACCGTCATCGACCGCGGCAAGGTCGTCGCCGGCGGCCGGATCGACGAGCTGAAGGCCCGCGTCGGCGGCCGGACGCTGCGCATCCGCCCGGCGGACCCGCTGCAACTGCGCCCGCTGGCCGTCATGTTCGACGAGCTGGGGCTCACCGGCCTCGCCACGACGACCGTGGACGACGAGACCGGCAGCGTGCTGGTCCCGATCCTCGGCGACGAGCAGCTCACCGCCGTGGTCGGCGCGGTCACCGCGCGCGGCATCACGATCGCCTCCATCTCCACCGAACTGCCCAGTCTGGACGAGGTGTTCCTCTCCCTCACCGGCCACAAGGCCAGTGCCCCGCAGGACGAGAACCCCGCCCGCGCCTACGAGGAGGTCTCCGCATGAGCGCCCACCCGTCGCCCACCACCACCCTTGCAAAGGGCGGCTCCGCCGCGCACCTCCCTTCTGCCGCCGAAGCCCCCCTCGCCGTCAAGGCCGACCCCCGGATATCGCCCCGCGCGCACCTCCGTCACACCGGCGCGCTGATACGCCGCAACCTGCTGTGGATCCGCCAGGACCCGGAGTCGATGTTCGACGCGATCCTGTTCCCGGTCATCTTCACGCTGCTGTTCGTCTACGTCTTCGGCGGCTCCATCGGCCAGTCCCTGGGCGGCGGCCAGGAGCGGTACGTGCAGTACGTCGTGCCCGGCCTGATGGCCATGATGGGCATGAACATGGCCCAGGGAGTGGGCACCGGCTTCAACACCGACTTCAACTCCGGTGTCATGGACCGGTTCCGGTCCCTGCCGATCGGGCGCGGCTCGGTGCTGTTCGCCAAGATCGCGGTCGAGCTGATGCGCATGCTGATCGCGACCGCGGTCCTCATGGTCGTCGGCGTCCTGGTCGGCTTCGACATCACCAACTGGCCCGGCCTGTTCGCCTCCGTGGGCCTGTCCGTGATCTTCGGCTCGGCCTTGATGTGGGTGTTCCTCACCCTCGGCGTGATCATGAAGAGCGCGCAGTCCGTGCAGGCGATGGGCTTCCTGGTGCTGATGCCGCTCCAGTTCGGCTCGTCGATCTTCGCGCCGACCAAGTCGATGCCGGGCTGGCTGCAGAACTTCACCGAGTACAACCCGCTGTCCTCCCTCGCGGACGCGGCACGCGGGCTGATGGTGGGCGGTCCGGTCGAGCACGCCCTGTGGGTGACGCTCGCCTGGTCGCTGGGCCTCACCGCGGTGATGGCGCCCATCGCCATCCACAAGTTCCGCACCAAGAGCTGACGTCCGCGCACGGACCCGGCCCCGCGCACCGGGGCCGGACGGGCCGGTTCGCGTCCGCGCCTCAGACCAGGGCGGTGGCCTCCTCCAGGGAGAGGCCACCGCCCTCCGCGTACGCCGCCTCGTACTCCGTGTCGCCGAGCAGGGCCCGCGCGCCCGTCTCGGCCCGCTCGCGCACCTCGACCTCCATGGGGCCCGGGACGTGGCTCGGCGGCAGCAGGGCGTCCGCCACGCCGAGGAGCCGGGCCGCGTCCCGGGCCCGGCCGCCACAGTCCACACCGCAGAGGGCTATGGCCGCCGTGGTCAGGTGCGCGGAGGGCATGTGCGGCGCGATCATCCGCGACAACCGGTCCTTGGACCGCTTCAGGGCCACGCGCACCTTGTCCAGGGCGCTCCGGCTCTGCCCGTCGAGCGTGTCCAGCCAGGCCTCGACACCGAGCATGAACCCGTCGAACAGGACGAAGGAGCCGGCCCCGAAGTTCTGCCGGAGCAGCCCTATCTGCTCCCGCGCCTCGCCGGTCCGGCCCGTGCGGCCCAGCCAGATCGAGAGGAAGAGGTGGGCCGCCGGCAGGGCCTCGTTGTGGGCGCCGTTCCCGCTCGCGAGGACGTCACGGATCATCCGCTCGCCGCGCTCGGCCTCCCCCAGCTCCATGTACATGCTGCCGAGCCGGACGTCGAGCACCGCCGTCTGGGCGCGCGCGCCCAGTTGCTCGGCGTACTTGCCCGCCTCCGCGTAGTCCGCCGCGGCGGCCCGGAAATCGCCTTTGCGCTCATGGGCCTCACCGCGCGCGGAGAGCGATTCGGCGGCCCCCCAGGCGTCACCGATGCTCCGGAAGAGCTCCAGTGCCTCGTCGGCGTCCGTGGTGGCGTCGCCCGCCATGTCGGCGCGGTTGGCGAGGATGTTGGCACGCATCTGCAGGGCGGTGGCCAGTTCCCAGTCGTAGCCGAGTTCCCGGCAGGTGCTCACCGTCTTGTTGATCACCTCGATGAACCGCTCCATCGGGCCGGTGAGCAGCACGGCGTAGAACCAGAGGTAGCCGGGGGTGCGGCAGGTCTGCGGCATGCCGGGCTCGTAGGTCGCGCTGATGGTACGGAGCTTCTCCTGTGCCCCCGGGGTCTGCCAGGCCCCCATGTCCATGTCCATGTAGGCGAGATGGACGAGGTGGACGCCGCGCCGGGCCTCCTCGAGGACCTCCTCGCGCATCGGCGGCGGGAAGTCCGTGCAGCGCTCGTACAGCGGGGCGGCCGGGCGAACGGGCGGGGCGAAGGGGTCGGGGCCGAGGCCCATCACCTCCTGGGACCAGGCGCGGGCGTCGACGCGCTGGTCGCGGATCTGCCAGTACCAGGCGAGCGCGTGGACCATGCACAGCGCCTCCTGCTCGTCGCGTTCGGCGACGGCGTGCCTGAGGGCGGTGCGCAGGTTCTCGTACTCGCGCTCGATGCGGTCGATCGCGGTCCGCTGTTCCGGGCCGCGCAGCAACGGGTCGGTGGTGCGGGCGAGTTCGCGGTAGTACGTGAGGTGGGCGCGCTCGGTGGCCGCGCGGGCGCCGGACTCGTCGAGGCGTTCGCGCGCGTACTCGGCGACGGTCTCCAGCAGCCGGTAGCGCATCTGGGCGTCCTCCTCGTCCGAGGGGGCGGCGACGACGAGGGACTTGTCGACGAGCGAGCCGAGGGCGTCCAGCGCGGCCGGACCGCAGACGGCCTCGGCGGCGGCGAGGTCGCAGCCGCCCGCGAACACCGACAGCCGTCCGAGGGTGTCCCGTTCGGCCTCGTCGAGCAGGTCCCAGGACCAGTCGACGACGGCGCGCAGGGTCTGCTGGCGGGGCAGCACGGTGCGGCTGCCGGAGGTGAGCAGCCGGAAGCGGTCGTCGAGCCGGTCGGCGATCTGGCGCGGGGTGAGCATCCGCAGCCGGGCCGCGGCGAGTTCGATGGCGAGCGGGAGGCCGTCGAGGCGCCGGCAGATCTCGGCGGCCGCCTCGGGGTCGTCCTCGATCCGGAAGCCGGGCCGGGCGGCCGCTCCCCGGTCGGCGAGCAGCCGCAGCGCGGAGGGTTCCGGCAGCGGGTCCACCGGGCGCAGCAACTCCCCCGGCACGCCTAGGGGTTCACGGCTGGTGGCGAGCACGGTCACCCCGGGGCAGCGTTCCAGCAGGGCTTCGGCGAGGTGGGCCGCGGCGTCGACGACGTGTTCGCAGTTGTCGAGGACGATCAGCATCCGGCGTTTGGCGCAGTGTTCGGCGAGCCGGGAGAGCGGGTCGTCGTGCCGGTCGGCCACCGCGCGCATCTCCTCGGCGCCGGCTCCGCGCAGGACGGTCTCGCGGGCGCCGACGGCGGTCAGCACGGCCTCGGGGACGGCCTTCGGGTCGTCCACCGGGGCCAGTTCGGCCAGCCACACCCCGTCCCGCAGGGTGGGGGCCAGGACCTCGGCGGTCTCCTGCGACAGCCGTGTCTTGCCCGCCCCGCCGGGGCCGAGCAGGGTCACGAGCCGGGCCGCCGCGAGGTCGCCCCGGATGGCGTCGATGTCCTTCTCCCGCCCCACGAAGGACGTGAGCCGGGCGCGGAGGTTGCCGGGGGGCGGCGGAGCGGTGCGGGTGCGCTCCTCCGCAGGACGGCCGTCAGGCCCCGCGGGGCGGACGTCGGACCCCGCGGGGCGGACGGCCGTCCCGCGCGCGTGCGCCCCGCCGCCGGCCTCGGCCGGGCGCAGCAACTCCGCGTACAGGGACTGCAGTTCCGCGCCGGGATCGGATCCCAGGCGGTCGGCCAGCACCCGCCGTACGTCCTCGTACGCGGCCAGGGCCTCCGCCGTGCGGCCCGCGTCGCGCAGGGCGCGAAGACGCAGGACCTGGAAGGGCTCGTCCAGGGGGTGGGCGTCGCACAGGGCCGTCAGCTCGGGGAGGGCGGACTCGGCGTGCCCGAGGGCCAGCGCCGCGGCGAGGCGGGCGTGCCGGGCGTGCAGCCGGCGGGTTTCCCAGTGGGCCGCTTCCGCGGTGCGGTCGGGGAGGTCCGCGAGGGCGGGGCCGCTCCACAGGGCGAGGGCGTCGTCGAGGACGACGGCGGCCTTGGCCGGGTCCCCGTCGGCGACGGCCCTGGTGCCCTCACCCGCGAGACGGTCGAAGCGGTGCAGGTCGACGTCGTCGGGCGCGACTTCGAGACGGTACCCGCCCTCGGCCGACGCGACGGCGTCCGCGCCGACGGCCCGGCGCAGCCGCCCGACCAGTGCCTGAAGCGCGCCCGGCGCGTCGGCGGGCGGATCGCCGTCCCACACCTCGTCGACCAGGACGGCCGCGGAGACGGTCCGTCCGGGGCGCAGCGCGAGGACGGTCAGCAGGGCGCGCAGCCGAGCCCCGCCGAGCGGGACGGGTGTGCCGTCGGGACGGAGTGCCTGGGTGGTGCCGAGGATGCGGTAGCGCACGGGGTCCATTGTCTCTGGTCACGTCAGGTGCGGGAGCGGGGTACGGAGAGTTCGGCCGGTACCGCGGCCCGGCCCTCGCCGGACCGCCCGGGACTCCGGTCCGCGGTCCGCGGCGAGCGCGGCGCGGGCCCCGGTCCCCCCGCTTCCCCCGCGCGCGAGCCGGGCGCCGTCCTCGTGTGCTCCGCCACAGCCTCATTCCCCCAGCCTCCCCGGAACCGATGCCGGTTGGCGAGACGTTTTCCCCGTGGGCCCGGTACGGTCGGGCAGGCCCGAGCACACCGTCGTCAGTCCAGCCAGTCCAGGGAGACCCATGGCCACCGCAGCGACCCGCCGCAGCGACCGGAGGATCAGCCCCGTCTTCGTCGGCATCGTGGCCGTCATGGGCGTGACCGGCTGGGCGGTGTGGAGCGGGTTCGCCGAGCAGCCCGGCGTGGCCGTCTTCCTGTTCGTGACGGCGGCCTGGATCGTCTCGCTGTGCCTGCACGAGTACGCGCACGCGCGCACCGCCCTGCACAGCGGGGACATCTCGGTCGGCGCCAAGGGCTATCTGACGCTGGACCCGCTGAAGTACACCCACGCCCTGCTGAGCATCGTCCTGCCCGTGCTCTTCGTGATCATGGGCGGGATCGGTCTGCCGGGCGGTGCGGTCTTCATCGAGCGGGGCCGCATCCAGGGCCGCTGGAAGCACAGCCTGATCTCGGCGGCGGGCCCGCTGACGAACGTGCTGTTCGCCGTCGTGTGCACGGCGCCGTTCTGGCTGCACGCCCTGGACGGCGTCCCGCCCGCCTTCCGCTACGCGCTGGCGTTCCTCGCGCTGCTCCAGGTCACGGCCGCGATCCTGAACTCCCTGCCGGTCCCGGGCCTGGACGGCTACGGCGTGATCGAGCCCTGGCTGTCGTACGGCGTCCGCCGCCAGGTCGAGCCGTTCGCGCCGTTCGGCCTGCTCGCGGTGTTCGCGCTGCTGTGGATCCCGTCGGTGAACCGCGAGTTCTTCCACCTGATCGACACGGTCCTGGGCGGTCTCGGCATCGACGGCCGGGACGCCGACTGCGGACAGTGGCTCTACCGCTTCTGGGAGTCGGACAACGACATCTGCCTGCGGTCGTGACCGGACGGGTGCCGGCGGCCGGTGTCCCGGCCGGCGGCTACGCCCTGCCGCGCCGCAGGTAGTACCAGGTCATGTTCGACGACAGGCCCGCCAGCAGCACCCACACGATGCCCAGCCAGCTTCCCTGGACGAACGAGACGACGGCCGCGGCCACGGAGAGGACACAGACGGCGAGGGCGTAGAGAGCGAGGCGTGGCATGGGGTCGGCTCCTGTCGGGGGACACTGCTTCGCGACCAGTGTCCCCCACCCGGCCCGTGCGTCCGCCACCCGGCCCGTGCGTCCGCCACCCGGCCCGTGCGTCCGTGACCCGACCTATACGTCCGTGACCCGCAGGCCCGCGTGTGCCTTGTAGCGGCGGTTCACCGAGATCAGGTTGGCGACCAGGGCCTCGACCTGGTGGGCGTTGCGCAGGCGGCCGGAGAACACGCCCCGCATGCCGGGGATGCGGCCCGCGAGGGCCTGGACGATCTCGACGTCGGCCCGCTCCTCGCCGAGGACCATCACGTCGGTGTCGATCTCCTCGATCTCCGGGTCCGCGAGCAGCACGGCGGAGAGGTGGTGGAAGGCGGCGGTGACCCGGGAGCCGGGCAGCAGGGCGGCGGCCTGCTGCGCGGCGCTGCCCTCCTCCGGCTTCAGCGCGTAGGCGCCCTGCTTGTCGAAGCCGAGCGGGTTGACGCAGTCGACGACCAGCTTCCCGGCCAGTTCCTCGCGCAGCGATTCGAGGGTCTTGCCGTGGCCCTCCCACGGCACGGCGACGATGACGATGTCGCTGCGCCGCGCGGTCTCGGCGTTGTCGGCTCCCTCGACACCGTTGCCGAGTTCCTCGGCCGCGGCCAGCGCGCGGTCGGCGGCGCGCGAGCCGATGATCACCTTCTGTCCCGCCCTGGCGAGGCGGTAGGCCAGGCCCTTGCCCTGCGGACCGGTGCCGCCGAGCACGCCGACGACGAGGCCGGACACGTCGGGCAGGTCCCAGGGGTCCTTGGCGGGGGCCTTCTGTGCACTGTCAGTAGAGGTCATGGGCCGACTTTACGTGCGCGGGCCACGGCGGGGCGCCCGGGGCGGCGGAGCATCCCGGGTGAGGACGGTCACCCGAGGGCGGTCACGGGGACGCGCCGGAAGGTGATCGTCTCGTACGCGCCGAAGTCGCCCGTCTCGTAGAGGAGTCCGACCGTCTCCGTGTCGACGCGGACCAGGTCGGAGTAGGCGGCGGGCAGTCCGTCCACCGTGTGCGCGGACCGCCAGGTGGTGCCGCCGTCGGCCGAGGCGCGGACCGTCATCAGGGCGCGGAACTGCGGGTCCGCGGGCCCGGAGTACAGGAGCAGGTCGGGGTCGCGGAGCTGGAGCACGCTGCCCTGGACGACCGGGGTGACGAGGCCGGCCTGCGGGCGGAAGGGCCTGACCAGGGTCCTGCCGCCGTCCAGGGAGTGGGCGTCGGCGCGGTTGCCGGGCGAGGGGGAGTCGTTGCGGGTGTTGAAGTAGACGCGGCCGTCGGGGAGTTCGGCCGCGGTGGTCTCGTTGACGTTGACGTATCCGTCGGTGTTCTCGTCGAGGTAGCCGAGGTACCAGGTCGCTCCCCGGTCGTCGCTGAGCAGACAGTGCCCGCTGTTGTACTTCGCCTCGGTGCCGTTGTCGGTGCCGGTGGGCGGCAGGGTGTGGTTTCCGGGGACCACGACCCGGCCGGAGCCGAGCTGGAGGGCGTGCCCCGGTGTGGTGGCGTACCAGCGCCAGCCCGCCTTCTTCACCTGCGCGGTGATCTCCCTGGGCGCCGACCAGGTGCGTCCCTCGTCGTCGCTGTGCTGGACCCATGCGCGCCGCCCGTCGGCCGCCTTCACCTTGCCGCGCAGCAGGGCGTCCTCGGTGGCCGAGGCGGCGCTGCGGACGTGGACGAGCAGGACGCGGCCGGTGTCGAGGGTGACGGGGGCGGGGTTGCCCGCGAGGTCGGTCCCGTTGTTCGCGACGATCTGGAGCGGGCCCCAGGTCCGGCCGCCGTCCGCGGACCGCTTGAGCACGATGTCGATGTGCCCGTGGTCCTTGGCGGAGCCGACCCGGCCCTCGCAGAAGGCCAGCAGGGTGCCGGTCCGGGTGGCGACGACGGCGGGGATCCGGAAGCTCGCGTAGCCCTCGCGCCCGGCACGGAAGGGCACGCTGACCGCCGTGCCGGTGCCCGCCCGTGTGCCCGCCTCCGCGGCCGTCTCCGGTCCCGTCCCGGTGCCCGTCGTCCCGTCCGTTCCGGTGCCGGTCGCTGCGCTCGGCTGTGTCATGGCCGGCTCCCTGTCGCGGTCGCTGTGGGGTCGTCAGTGCGGACTTCTGCCCGACTCGGGCGAATTCGTGGTGAACTCCGGGTCACGAGTGGTCCGTTGCGGCAGGATGCGGCCATGGATGCCGTACGGGTCGCATTGCTGCGCGAAGTGCTTGCCGGGACCGAATGGCTGGGTGCGACACGGCGGTTCGGGGGGACGCTGCGGGGGTCCGTGGTGTCGCACGGCGGCGGCCTGCTGCTGGTCGGTTCCGAGGCGTACGAGCCCTGGCACCTCGCGGCGCACCTGGTGGACGAGGCGGCCTGGTCGGGGACGCCGGAGCTGTCGCCGACGCTGGTGCGGCACGGGGCGCGGGAGTCCGACCCGGCTCACCTGGCGGTGGGCCTCGGACGCATCGAGGCGGCCCGGCGCGGGGAGACGCTGCTCGTGGTGGCGCCGGACGCGCCCGGGGACGCGCTGCTGGAGCGGGTGCACGACGCCCGGCGGGCCGGGGCGACGGTACTGGCCCTGTCCCGCGGGGAGGGCGAGCTGCCGGCGCTGGCCCACGAGTCGCTCGCGGTGCTCCCGGACCCCGAGCTCGACCTCGACACCGTGCAGCACCTGGTCAGCGCGGCGGCCGGGGAGAACGCTCTGCCGTCGCCGCGGGGCCGCCGGCGCTTCCGCGACCGCCTGTCCCGCCTCGCGGACCGGCTCACGGCCCCGCCGTCGTACCGGTGGTAGCGGCCACGGCCTCCCGGTGCGCCCGGCGGGTTCGCCGGGCCCCGGGCCCGTAAACCGGTTGCCCCGTGCCACCGGGCCGCCGAGCATGACCCTCCGTGAAGGATGAGCCTCCCCCCTCCCGTCCGCGCGCCCTGCTGCCCGATCTCGCGCCCTGGCGGACCTCCCCCGACTTCCGCCGGCTGTGGGTGGCGGGGCTCGTCACCAACTTCGGGAGCTTCCTGACGTTCGTCGCGCTGCCCGTGCAGATGAAGGAGCTCACCGGCTCCGCGGCGGCGGTCGGCGCGATCGGCGCCGTGGAACTGGTCCCGCTGGTGGTCTTCGGGCTGTACGGCGGGGCCCTCGCCGACGCCCTGGACAAGCGGAAGCTGATCCTCTGGACGGAGGCCGGGCAGGGCCTGCTGTGCGTGGTCCTGCTCGTCGACGCGACGGTGCCGCACCCCGCCGTGTGGCCCCTGTACGTGGTCGCGGCGCTCTCCGCCGCGCTCGGCTCGGTGCAGCGCCCCGCGATGGACTCGCTCACCCCGCGGATCGTGGCGCACGAACACCTGACGGCCGCGGGCGCGCTCAACTCGCTGCGCTGGACGGTGGGCGGCGTCGCCGGCCCGGCCCTGGCGGGTGTCGTCGTGGCGTACGCCGGACTGGGCTGGGCCTACGCCGTCGACCTGGTGACCTTCGCCGCGTCGGTGGCCCTGATGGCGGGGATCGCCCCCGCACCGGCCTCTCACGAGGCGGCGAGACCGTCGCTGCGCTCCGTCGCCGAGGGCGCGCGCTACGCGTGGAGCCGCAAGGAACTCCTGGGTACGTACGCGGTCGACCTGGCGGCGATGTTCTTCGCGATGCCGCTCGCGGTGCTGCCGTTCCTCGCGGACGAACTGCACGCCGACTGGTCGCTGGGGCTGATGTACGCGAGCGTCCCCGCCGGTTCGCTGCTCGTCAGCCTCACCAGCGGCTGGACCTCTCGGGTGCACCGGCACGGGCGGATGGTGGCGCTCTCGGCGGCCTGCTGGGGGCTCGCGGTGGCGGGCGCCGGTCTGGTGCGCGACGTCCGGCTGGTCCTGCTGTTCCTCGTCCTCGCGGGCGCCTGCGACATGGTCAGCGGGATCTTCCGCGCCGCCATCTGGAACCGGACGATCCCGGACGAGCTGCGCGGACGGCTCGCCGGGATCGAGCTGCTGTCGTACTCCGTCGGACCCCAGCTCGGCCAGGTGCGCTCCGGGGGCATGGCCGCGCTGACGGGCGTACGGACGTCGGTGTGGGCGGGCGGCGCGCTCTGCGTCGCGGCGGTGGGGCTGCTGGCCGCCGGCCTCCCGAAGCTGATGTCGTACGACGACCGGACGAACGAGCACGCGCTGCGGATGCGGTCGGCGCGGGCCGGGAGCACACCGCCGGTCCCGCCGGTGACGGCCTCCTGAACGGGAACTCCCCCGGTGTCCGGCGCGGGGTCTCCCGGACGGGAACTCCCCGGTGTCCGGCGCGGGGTCTCCTGGACGGGAGCACCCGCCGGTCCGTGCCCCGGGCCCGGCGCGGGCCCCGGGGCGCGGCGGCTCAGTCCTCGGCGCCCGGGGCCCTGCCCGACGCGTCGTGCCACTTCGGGTCCGTCTCCCATTCGAGGTTCCGCTCCCGCGCGAGGTCCATCGCGTGCGTGGCCTCCTCGCGGGTGGCGTACGGACCGAAGCGGTCCTTGGCGGGGCACTCGGGGCCCTCCTCGACCTTCTTGTGCTCCAGGCAGTAGAACCACTCGCCGGGCTTGCCGGCCGTCCGCTTCTTGAACAGGGCCATCACCAGCTCCTTTCGCAAGGGACATGTTCCCCCATGCCCGCTGGTTAGACTCGCTGCCATGTCTGGCCAGTCGCTGCTCGTACCAGGGGAGCTCTCTCCCACCCGTCCCGTGCCGGGGAACATCAGGCGTCCCGAGTACGTGGGGAAGCCCGCCCCCACGCCGTACACCGGACCGGAGGTGCAGACGCCCGAGACGATCGAGGCGATGCGCGTCGCCGGACGGATCGCCGCGCAGGCGATGGCCGAGGCCGCGAAGCTCATCGCGCCGGGCGTGACGACGGACGAGCTGGACCGGGTGGCGCACGCCTACATGTGCGACCACGGCGCCTACCCGTCGACCCTCGGCTACCGCGGCTTCCCCAAGTCGCTGTGCACCTCGGTCAACGAGGTCATCTGCCACGGCATCCCCGACTCCACGGTGCTGCGCGACGGCGACATCGTGAACCTCGACGTGACGGCGTACATCGGCGGTGTGCACGGCGACAACAACGCGACCTACCTGGTCGGCGACGTCGACGACGAGTCGAGGCTCCTCGTGGAGCGGACCCGGGAGTCGCTGGACCGCGCGATCAAGGCGGTCAGGCCGGGACGCCAGATCAACATCATCGGGCGGGTCATCGAGTCGTACGCGAAGCGCTTCGGATACGGGGTCGTCCGTGACTTCACCGGGCACGGGATCAACTCCTCGTTCCACTCCGGCCTGATCATTCCGCACTACGACAACCCGCACGCGACGACCGTCATGCAGCCCGGGATGACGTTCACGATCGAGCCCATGCTCACGCTCGGCACGCACGACTACGACATGTGGGACGACGGGTGGACCGTCGTGACGAAGGACCGCAGGCGCACGGCCCAGTTCGAGCACACCCTCGTCGTCACCGCGAGCGGTGCGGAGATCCTCACCCTGCCGTGACCCCCGGGAGTTCCCGGACCACCGAACCCGCCCTGTCCACAGGGCGGGTTCTTGCATGTGGGCACGGCCGCCGATCGGGGTACGGTTTTACCGACAGGACGTCGGGAAGGCTATTGACTTAGGTAAGCCTAACCATAGAAGATTCGACTGCTCGCAACGGCTCTCACCCCACCTCATCGGCCCCCGGAGGCCCCATGAACGCGTCGGACACGTCGGACACGATGAGCGCGCCGGACACCACGGCCCCGGCGGGCACACCCTTCTCGACGCTCATCCGCACCGCGTCGCACGAACAGCACACCGAGGCGGAGACCTCGACGTTCATGAGCGACCTGCTCGGCGGCCGGCTCGGCGTCGAGGCGTACGCGCGCTACACCGAGCAGCTGTGGTTCGTGTACGAGGCGCTGGAGGCGGACGCCGAGCGGCTGGCCGGCGATCCGGTGGCCGGGCCGTTCCTGCGACCCGAGCTGCTGCGCCGCACCGCCCTGGAGCGCGACCTCGCCCATCTGCGTGGACCGGGTTGGCGGGACACGCTCAGCGCGCTGCCCGCGACCCGCGCGTACGCGGACCGGGTCGCCGAGTGCGCCCGCGAGTGGCCGGCCGGCTATGTCGCCCACCACTACACGCGTTATCTGGGCGACCTCTCCGGCGGCCAGATCATCCGTGACAAGGCGGAGCGGACGTGGGGCTTCAGCCGCAAGGGCGACGGGGTCCGCTTCTACGTCTTCGAGGACATCGCCAACCCGGCCGCGTTCAAGCGGGGTTACCGCGAGCTGCTGGACGGGGTCCGGGCCGACGACCTGGAGAAGCAGCGGATCGTGGCGGAGTGCAAGCGTGCGTTCGCCCTGAACACCGGGGTGTTCAGGGCCCTCGGCGAGGAGTTCCCGCTGAGCGCGTGAACTGTCGCCCCTGGCGCGGGTGCGGGGCTCCGGACTCCGGGCGCGGGGCGCCCGGAGGGGCCGCCCCGTCCGGGGAGTCGACCGGTTCGCGCGGCCGCGGGACGGTGGGGGCCGGTCGCGCAGTTCCTCGCGCCCCTTCAGGGGGCCCGGCGTTCCCGGGTGACCCCCTGAAGGGCGGTCTCAGCGTTCCAGGCGGACCCGGCCGCCCACCTCCACCCAGTCGTTCGGCTGCGGCGCGGTGAGGATCTGCGAACCGACGCCCTGGGTGATGTTGAGGGCCCGGCCGAGCTGCTGGGTCAGCAGCAGCGCCGCCGCCCCGGTGGCCTCGTCCTCCTCGATGCCGTCGTTGCGGCCGGGGAAGGCCCGGGCCCGCACCCGGCCGGCGGCCTCGTCCTCCCAGGCCCAGGCGTAGATCCACTCCCCCGACGGCGGCACGGCCAGCGCGTCGACCTCGGCCGCGGTCCCGTGCCGCCGGAGCGTCCTCGGCGGCGCCCACTCGGCCCGCGCCTCGATCCAGCTGAACTCCCCGTCCAGCCGGACCCCCACCACACCGGCGGGCGTGACCAGTTCGGGCACGTCGAGCAGCCAGCCCACCCCGACGCACGGGTGTCCGGCGAACGGCAGCCGCTGCGAGGGGGTGTAGATGTCGATGATCCCGCGCTCGGGGTCGTCGACGAAGACGGTCTCGCTGAAGCCGAGCTTCGCGGCGAACTCCTGCCGATCGGCGCGGTCCGGCATCACCGAGCCCTCGCGCACGACACCGAGCTCATTGCCATACCCGCCGCCTGGTCCGCAGAAGACCCGCAGCACGTCGTAGTCAGTCACTACGGCATTCAAACACTCATCCGCCTCGTCGGTGACCCACAAGACCGGACCACCCGCCTCCGAAAGCTCCCTGGCCATCGGGAACGGTGCCGGAGGCGGGCGGTCCGGGGCCGGTCCGGAGCCCGGACCGCCGTCGCCGCCCGGCAGTTGGGTGCCGTCGCCCGGTGCCGCCGAGAGGCCGACCGGAGCGGGTTCGGCACCCTCGGCGCAGAAGTCGCAGAAGTCGCAGAAGTCGCCGAAGAATTCCTGACCGATTAGGTAAGGCTAACCTAAACTGTTGGTCCACGTGCTGGAAGAAGACCGAGAGGAACAACGGGACAGTGCAACGCTTGCGCACACGACCGGCCCGGACGAGCGGATCGGACGGCACCGGCCGCGGAGGGCCCCTGGACTCCCCCGGGGCGCCCCGACTCCCCGTCACCGTGCGGCCGTACGGCGGGAAGCGGACGGCCGTCGAGGAGACCGGCCGGCTCGTCCCGCCGTCCGGCGGCCTCCACGGGCCGCGCACGGACCGGGTACCGAAGTCGCCGGTACGGCAGTTGCGCGGGGACGCCCGATGACCGCCCTCGACCGTCCGGCATCCGGGGCACCCGCCGGACCGGACACCGGCGGGACCGCCGCCGTTCCCGTGCGCGGGCGGGTACGCGGCACCCCCTGGCTCCTGACCGGCGCACTGCTCGCCGCCCTGCTCGTCCTGGTCCCCGTGGCCGCGGGTCTCGGCGCGTATCCGATACCCACCGGCGACGTGCTCGCCTCCGTCGCGCACCGCGCCGGTCTCGGGGGCGCCGCGCTGGACCGGGTCCCGGAGTCGGTCCTGTGGGACGTGCGCTTCCCGCGCATCGTGCTCGCGCTGCTCGTCGGCGGCTCACTGGGCTGCGCGGGCGCCCTCATGCAGGGCGTGTTCGGCAACCCGCTGGCCGAACCCGGGGTCATCGGCGTCTCGTCGGGCGCGGCGGTCGGCGCGGTCGCCGCCATCGCGCTCGGCCTCGACTTCCTCGGCACCTTCACCGTCCCGGCCACCGCCTTCGTCACGGGTCTGGCCACCGTCCTGCTCGTCTACGCCATGTCCCGCTCCGGCGGCCGCGCCGAGGTCGTCACCCTGATCCTCACCGGGATCGCCCTGAACGCCTTCACCGGCGCCCTGATCGGACTGTTCCTGTTCTTCGCCGACTCCGCCGCCATCAGCCAGATCACCTTCTGGCAGCTCGGATCGCTCGCCCAGGCGACCTGGCCGAAGGTCCTCGCGGTCCTGCCCTGCGCCGCCGTCGGCCTGGTCCTGGCACCGCTGTACGCCCGCCGGCTCGACCTGCTGTCCCTCGGCGAACGGCCGGCCCGGCACCTGGGCGTCGACGTCGAACGGCTGCGGCTCGTCCTCGTGCTGGTCATCGCGCTGCTCACCGCGGCGGCCGTCAGCGTCTGCGGGATCATCGGCTTCGTCGGCCTCGTCGTACCGCATCTGCTGCGCATGGCGGCCGGGCCCGGACACCGCTTCCTGATCCCCGCCAGCGCGCTCGGCGGCGCCGCCGTGCTGCTCGCGGCCGACCTCGCCGCCCGGACGGCCGCGCAGCCCGCCGAGCTCCCGCTCGGCGTCCTCACCGCCCTGCTGGGCAGCCCGTTCTTCCTCTGGCTGCTGCGCAGGACCCGCCGCAGGCAAGGAGGCTGGGCATGAGACCCACCGGAAGCGACGACACCCGGCGCACGCTCCCGGGAGCCGCGCGCACGCCCGCCGGCCCGCTGCTCGCGCGCGCCGCGGGACGGCTGCGGCTCCCGCGCACGGCGCGGCCCGTGCCGCCGTCCGCGCCCGCCCCCGGCGACGTGCTCGCCGAGGCCGCGGGCCTGCGGGTCCGGCTCGGCGACCGGGAGGTGCTGCGCGGTGTCGACGTCACCGCCCGCGCGGGCGAGGTGCTCGCGCTGGTCGGGCCCAACGGGGCGGGAAAGTCGACCCTCCTGGCCGCGCTGGCGGCCGATCTGCCCGCCGCGGAAGGGGTCGTACGTCTTCACGGGCGGCCCGCGCGGGACTGGTCACCGGCCGAACTCGCCCTGCGCCGGGCCGTACTGCCCCAGACGACGGCGCTCTCCTTCCCCTTCACCGTGGAGGAGGTCGTCCGCATGGGCCGGGCACCCTGGGCCCACAGCCCGCGGGACGACGACACGGCGGTCGCCGCGGCCATGGCGGCCACCGAGGTCACCGCCTTCGCGGCGCGCTCGTTCACCGCGCTCAGCGGCGGGGAGCGCGCCCGGGTGGCCCTCGCGCGGGTGCTCGCGCAGCGCGCGCCGCTGCTGCTGCTCGACGAGCCGACCGCCGCGCTCGACCTGCGGCACCAGGAGTCGGTGCTGCGGGTGTGCCGGGAAAGGGCGCACGCCGGTGACGCGGTGGTCGTGGTGCTGCACGACCTGGGGCTGGCGGCGGCTTACGCGCACCGGGTCGCGATCCTGTGCGCCGGTCGCGTCTCGGCCCTCGGCCGGCCGGCCGAGGTGTTCACCGACGCTCTGCTGAGCGAGGTCTACCGACAGCCGGTCGAGGTGTTCCCGCACCCCAGGACCGGTGCCACGCTGATCACCCCCAAACGCGACGAAACAGTTCCCTTGACCTCGCCTTGACCGTTTCGTGGAGTTTGTTTTGAGACACCGTGATCAAGCCGTTTCTGTGCGGCCCCTGTGAGAGCTGAATCACCGTATGGGCGGGTATCAGTCAGGCAAGCCTCAGATAAGTTAGGCCAGCCTCACCATGCCGGACGGGCCCCGCCGTGCGGCTTGTCCGACTTCTCTTGGAGCCTGCATGCGAGCCGTCCGACTGTCCGTTGTCACCGCCGCCGCCACCGCGGCCGCACTGGCCGCCGTCACGGGTTGCACCGAGAAGAGCGACGCGAAGAACGGCGATGCCATCCAGGTGACGGCCACCGACACCACGTGCAAGGTGTCCAAGAAGGAGTTCCCCGCCGGGCGCGTCCAGCTCGACATCGAGAACAAGGGCTCCAAGGTCACCGAGGTCTACCTGCTGTTCCCGGACGACCGGATCGTCAGCGAGCGCGAGAACATAGGTCCCGGCACCAAGCAGCGGGTCGTCGCGGAGGTGAAGGCCGGCGCGTACACGATCGCCTGCAAGCCCGGGATGAAGGGCAAGGGCATCCGCGAGGAGGTCAAGGCCACCGGCGGCAAGGTCGCCAAGCGCGACCCGCGCCTCGACAAGGCGGTCGCCGCCTACCGCGAGTACGTGCAGGAGCAGGCCGACGCCACGCTGCCGAAGGCCAAGGCGTTCGCCGAGGCCGTCAAGGCCGGCGACGTCGAGGCCGCGAAGAAGGAGTTCGCCACCTCGCGCCTCGGCTGGGAGCGCACCGAGCCCGTCGCCGAGTCCTTCGGCGACATCGACCCGAAGGTCGACGTCCGCGAGGACGGCCTGGAGGACGGCCAGGACCCGGCCACGGACTGGACCGGCTGGCACCGCCTGGAGAAGTCCCTCTGGAAGGACAAGAAGATCGGGGACCGCGAGAAGGAGCTCGCCGACAAGCTGATCACCGACCTGACCGACTGGCAGAAGCGCGTCGGCAAGGCCGAGATCACCCCGACCTCCATGGCCAACGGCGCCAAGGAACTGCTCGACGAGGTCGCCAGCGGCAAGGTCACCGGTGAGGAGGACCGTTACTCGCACACCGACCTCAGCGACTTCAAGGGCAACGTCGAGGGCGCGCAGAAGGCGTACGAGCTGCTCAAGCCGGTCGCCTCGGAGAACGACGCGGCGCTGACGGCGGAACTCGACAAGCAGTTCACCGCGCTGAACACGCTGCTCGACAAGTACCGCGCGGACAAGAACTCGTACGACTTCACCTCGTACGACAAGGTCGGCGAGGCCGACCGCAAGGAGCTCTCGGACGCGGTCAACGCGCTCGCCGAGCCCCTGTCCAAGCTCGCCGCCGCCGTCGTGAAGTAGGAGCGACAGCCATGACGGACCCCCAGGACAGCACGGTCGACACGGACGGCACCGGCGCCGCGCGCGCCGGGGCCACCGGCCCCGCACCGACCCGGCGTTCGCTGATCGGCTGGGGCGGTGCCGGGCTCGCGCTCGGCGCCGCCGCGGCCGGCGGCGCCGTCGCGATGACCCGTACCGGCAACGACGTCGAGCCGGCCGCCGCCGCGGCCGGTGCCGGCATCGCCTTCCACGGCGCGCACCAGGCGGGCATCGCGACGGCGGTGCAGGACCGGCTGCACTTCGCCGCGTTCGACGTGAAGACGGACGACCGCGACGCCTTCGTCCAGCTCCTCAAGGACTGGACGCGGGCGGCCGCCCGGATGACCGCGGGACACGCGGTCGGCGAGGGCGCCTACGGCGGTCTGGCCGAGGCGCCGCCGGACGACACCGGTGAGGCCCTGGGGCTCAAGCCCTCCCGGCTGACGCTGACGATCGGCTTCGGTCCCTCCCTGTTCGAGAAGTTCGGCCTGGCGGACCGCAGGCCGGAGGCGCTCGTCGAGCTGCCGAAGTTCCCGGGCGACAACCTGGACAGGGCCCGCAGCGACGGCGACCTGTGCATCCAGGCCTGCGCGGACGACCCGCAGGTCGCGGTGCACGCCATCCGCAACCTGGCCCGGATCGGCTTCGGCAAGGTCGCCATCCGCTGGTCGCAGCTCGGCTTCGGCAAGACGTCGTCGACGACCCCGGACGCGCAGACCCCGCGCAACCTGATGGGCTTCAAGGACGGCACCCGCAACATCGCGGGCACCGAGACCGAGCGGCTGAAGAAGTTCGTGTGGGCCGACGAGAAGGACAACGGCCCGGACGCCGCCTGGATGAACGGCGGTTCCTACCTCGTCGCCCGGCGCATCCGGATGAACATCGAGACGTGGGACCGCACCTCCCTGCAGGAGCAGGAGGACATCTTCGGCCGCGACAAGGGCGAGGGCGCCCCCGTCGGCAAGGCCAAGGAGCGCGACGAGCCGTTCCTCAAGGCGATGAAGCCCGACGCGCACGTCCGGCTCGCGCACCCCGACTCCAACGGCGGAGTGACGATCCTGCGCCGCGGCTACTCCTTCACGGACGGCACGGACGGCCTCGGCCGCCTGGAGGCGGGCCTGTTCTTCCTCGCCTACCAGCGGGACGTGCGCAAGGGGTTCATCCCCCTGCAGCGCAACCTGTCGCGCACCGACGCGCTCAACGAGTACATCCAGCACGTGGGTTCGGCGGTCTTCGCCGTTCCGCCCGGCGTCCGGGACGAGGACGACTGGTGGGGCCGGGCGCTGTTCTCCAAGGAGGCGTGACCGTGTTCGGCAACTATCTGATCGGCCTGCGCGAGGGCCTGGAGGCCAGCCTCGTCGTCTGCATCCTCATCGCCTACCTGGTGAAGACGGAGCGCAGGGACGCCCTGAAGCCGATATGGGCCGGCATCGGTGTCGCGATCACGGTGGCACTCGGCTTCGGCTGCGCGCTGGAGTTCGGCTCCCAGGAGATGACGTTCGAGGCCCAGGAGGCGCTCGGCGGTTCGCTGTCGATCCTCGCCGTGGGCCTGGTGACGTGGATGGTCTTCTGGATGCGGCGCACCGCCCGGCACCTGAAGTCCGAGCTGCACGGCAAGCTGGACGCGGCGCTCGCCATGGGAACGGGCGCGCTGGTGGCGACCGCGTTCCTGGCGGTCGGCCGGGAGGGCCTGGAGACGGCCCTGTTCGTGTGGGCGTCGGTGCACGCGGCCAGCGACGGCACCCCCCGCCCGCTGGTCGGCGTGGCGCTGGGCCTGGCCACCGCGGTCCTGCTCGGCTGGCTGTTCTACCGCGGCGCGCTGAGGATCAACCTCGCCAAGTTCTTCACCTGGACCGGCGGCATGCTGGTCGTCGTCGCCGCGGGCGTGCTCGCGTACGGCGTCCACGACCTGCAGGAGGCCGACTTCGTCCCGGGCCTGACGAACCTGGCCTTCGACATCAGCGGCACGATCGACCCGGCGAGCTGGTACGGCACCCTGCTGAAGGGCGTCTTCAACTTCCAGCCCGACCCGACGGTCCTTCAGGTCACGGTGTGGGCGCTGTACTTGGTCCCCACGCTCGCGATCTTCCTCGCCCCGGTAGGGTTCGCCTCCGGGAAGAAGAAGGTGAAGGCACCTGATGAGCAGGGATCGCACGGGTCGCAGCCCTCGAAGGCCTCGTAGCCTCGGCCGTCTCGGCCGTCTCGCCCTGGCGGCGGCGACGGTGTCCGCGCTGGTGGCGTCGGCGGGCGGCTGCGTGGTGGTGCACGGCGAGCGCGAGGTCGTGCCCACCACCACCCGCGCCGAGGCCGCCCGCGCGCTGGAGGACTTCACCGCCGCCTACAACAAGGCGGACGCGGCGTACGACCGTTCCGCGGACGCGGACCGGGTGACCGGTCCGCTCGCGGACATCGACGGCGCCAGGCTGAAGGCCGGACGCGTCGTCCAGCCGGGCGGGAATCCCCGGCATTCGGCGCTGAGGTTCGACGACGCCGGGTTCTCGATCCCCGCGAAGGCGGGCTGGCCCCGCTGGTTCGTCGCGGACGCGACCGCCAACAAGGGCGTGCCGGGCAGCCGCTGGCTGCTCGTCTTCACCCGGAACGACGCCCGTGAGCCGTGGCAGGCTTCCTACCTGACGGTCCTCGGGGCCGGTGACGTACCCGAGTTCGCGAAGGACGAGGACGGCTGGGCGCGGCCCGTCACCGCCGACGACGCGGCGCTCGCCGTCGAGCCGCGCGAGCTCGGCCGGTCGTACGCGGCCTATCTGAGAACCGGCGGCGACACCTTCGCCCCGGGCGTCCACACCTCGCAGTGGCGGGCCCAGCGCGAGAAGTTCGCCAGCCGTCCCGGACTCGCCCGGCAGTACATGGACCAGCCGCTGACCTCGGGCGACTACGCGCCGGTGGGGCTGCGCACCACGGACGGCGGGGCGCTGGTGTTCTTCGCCACGCGCCGCTTCGAGAAGGAGACCGCCGCCGCGGGCACCGCGATCCCCTCCCCGAGCGCGGAGGTGCGGGCCCTGACGACCGGCGAGATCAACCGGTCCCTGACCCTGGAGTTCGTCTCCAACCAGGTCGTCCTGGACCCGCCGAAGGGCTCGGGCCGGGGGCAGGTGTCCGTCCTCGGACGGGTCGAGGGGCTGACGGGCGCCAAGGGCGAGTGAGCCCGGCGCGCACCCGCGCCCCGGGCCGGTCCTCGGTCCGGACGGGTCCTCAGCCCCGGTGGGGCCAGGCCGCGAGCTGGTCCGCGCCGTTCTCCCCCGCGTAACGGGCGCATTCGTCGGTCAGGGTCTCCAGGAGCGTGAGCGGGTCCGGCAGCGGATGCTCGGGGCCGCGCACCCAGTCGACGCCCAGACCGCCGGGGAGGCGGGCCGGCGGCACGAGGACGTACGAGCCGCGGCAGTGCCAGCGGAAGCCGGGGTGTTCGTCCATCGTCTCGGGGCGGCAGTCCAGTTCGCAGGGCCACCACTCGTCCTCGTCCTCGGGCGTGCCGCGGGTGAGGGTGAAGAAGAGCATGCGTCCGTCGCCGCTCTCCGCGACGGGTCCGACCGCGATGTCGGAGGCGAGCAGGCGCTCCAGCGCCTCGCGGCCCGCGTCCAGCGGCACGTCCAGGACGTCGTGCACCATGCCGGTCGCGGTGATGAAGTTCGCCTTCGGCTGGTGACGGGCCCAGCGCTCGATCTGGGCGCGGTCGGTCGTCGACTGCGTCTGCCAGGCGAAGGAGACGGGGTGGCGCGCGGGGGTGGGGCAGCCGACCCGGTCGCAGGAGCACCGGTAGTCGGAGGGGTACGCGGCCTGCGCGAGCGGCAGTCCCGCGGCGGCGGCGGCGAGCAGCAGGGCCTCACGGCCGTCGGCGGACGTCTCCGTCGGGGCTTTCGGCCGGCCTCCGCGCAGCCACGTCGAGATTTTGCCCCACGTACCGGAGCGGCGGCCGAACTCTGCGCTCATCTATCCCCTCGCCTCGCCGTAGTGCGATTCGTCCTCGTCCCATCGTCCCACCATCCTGGGCCCCGGGTGGCCGGAGCCGGCAAGCGCACCGGCCGGGGCGGCCCTCCCGCCGGGTCCCGATCGGGCGTTATCGCGCGATGAGGGGTGATTTGCCGTGCCCCTGGCGGAGGCCGGACCCGTGCGGGGCGTAGTCGGACGGCGCGCCCGCGTAGCCGGACGAGACCGATCCCACTCGGACGGTCCCACCCGGACGGTCCGCCCGGACGGGATGACGGCCGCGCGGGACGAGACCGGGAGGCGGTCTAGTGACCTGAGTCAGAGATTCGGTGGCAGTAGGCGGCGACTTTGTCGAGGATCTCGTCTGCTGTTTTCGTCCAGACGAACGGTCTGGGGTGCTCGTTCCAGTCGGCGAGCCAGGCCCGGATGTCGCGTTCGAGGGCTTGGACGGAGCGGTGGACGCCGCGCTTGAGCTTCTTCTGGGTCAGCTCGGCGAACCACCGCTCGACCAGGTTCAGCCAGGACGCACTGGTCGGCGTGAAGTGCAGGTGGAACCGTGGGTGTGCCAGCAGCCACTTCTTGATGGCGGGTGTCTTGTGAGTGACGTAGTTGTCCAGGATGAGGTGGACATCGAGCCCAGCCGGCACCTCCTTGTCGAGCTTGGCCAGGAACTTCTTGAACTCCACGGCCCGGTGGCGGCGGTGGATCGAGCCGATCACCTTGCCGGTGGCGACTTCCAGGGCGGCGAAGAGGGTCGTGGTGCCGGCGCGGACGTAGTCGTGGCTGCGGCGTTCGGGAACGCCGGGCATCATCGGCAGGACGGGCTGGGACCGGTCCAGGGCCTGGATCTGCGACTTCTCGTCCACACACAACACCAGGGCCTTCTCCGGCGGGTCCAGGTAGAGGCCGACGACATCGCGGACCTTGTCGATGAACAACGGGTCGGTGGACAGCTTGAAGGTCTGTGAGCGGTGCGGGGCCAGGGCGAACGCCCGCCAGATCCGCGAGATGGTCGACTGCGACATCCCCGTGGCCGCGGCCATCGACCTCGTCGACCAGTGGGTCGCGTTCTTCGGTGTCTCCTCGAGCGTCTTGACGATGACCCGCTCGACGTCGGCATCGGTGATCTTCCGGGGGACGCCGGGCCGCGGATCGTCGCACAGGCCGTCCAGGCCCCGCTCGATGAAGCGCCGCCGCCAGGTGCGGACCGTGTCCGGAGCGATCCGCAGCCGGCGCGACACTTCCATGATCGAGTGGCCCTCGGCGCACTCCAGCACGATCCGCGACCGCTGAGCCAAGGCCTGGGCCGTCGTTCGGCGACGCAACCAGCCCTCCAGCACCGCCCGCTGGGCATCAGTGACCGACAACGGCGGAATCCTCGGACCCGGACGACTCATGCCCGACTAACGACGAATCTCTGACTCAGGTCACTAGGGCCTGTCTGACAATTCGCGTCGCCGCCCGGAGGGCGGCCCGGCGGCGTCAGGTGCGTGCTCTCGGTGTGCCGGCCCCAGGCCTGCGTACTGGATGTACTCGGGTCTGGGGCCGGTGCGGCGAGAGTGCGTGCATGGCGTCGCCGGGCAGACGCGAATTGTCAGACAGGCCCTAGGAGGCGTCCTCGGGCGGGGGCCAGGCGTCGCCCCATTCGGCGTCGCGGGCCGCCTTGTACAGCGGTCCGTGGCGCTTGGTCACCGTCTCCCGGCGCAGCGTCTCGTCCGGCTCGCACAGGTCGAGCAGGACCTGCCCCTTGCGGATCTGCGGCTTGCGCACGACGCGCGAGGGCGCCGGGACGGGCTCGAAGCGGGTCGCGGCGACGTAGCTGAACTTCTCGTCCTCGTACGGCAGGGAGCCGCCCTTGACCTGGCGGTGCAGGGAGGAGCGGGCGACCCGCGCGGAGAAGTGGCACCAGTCCCGGCCGGGGACGATGGGGCAGGCCGCGCTGTGCGGGCAGGGCGCGGCGACGTGGAAGCCGGCGCCGGTCAGGCGCTCGCGGGCGGCGAGGACCCGGGCGTAGCCGTCGGGGGTGCCGGGCTCGATGACCACGACGGCCCGCGCGGCGCTCGCGGCGGCGTCCACGACCGAGGCGCGGTCGTCCTCGGTGAGCTCGCCGAGGACGTACGAAACGGTGACGAGATCAGTGCTCTCGATGGTGAGCGCTGCTCCGATGCGAGAGCGCTGCCACGCGGCGCCCGCCAGTTCCGGGTTGGCGGCGGCGATCTCCCGGCCGAGCGCGAGGGCCGGCTCGGCCCAGTCGAGCACGGTCACCGGACGGGTGCCCTCCCAGGTCGCGTTCACCGCCCAGGTGGCCGCGCCGGTGCCGCCGCCGACGTCGACATGGCTCCCCGGCGTCCAGCCGGGCACCGCGTCCGCGAACTCCTCCAGCGCCGCGCGCACCGCCTCGAAGGTCGCGGGCATCCGGTACGCGGCGTACGCGGCCACGTCCGAGCGGTCCCGCAGGACCGGGGTGTGGGTCGGGGTGGTCCCCCGGTAGTTCGCGATCAGCCGGTCGACCGCCTGCGCGGCGGCCTTCGGCGGCAGACCGTCGAGGAGTCCGGCGAGGGCGCTGCGCAGGATGTCGGCGGGAGGTACGGGGGCGTTCACGGCCCGATTCTCTCAGGTGCCGCGCACCGCCCGCCGCAGCCGGGTGGCCGCCGCCGCCCGGGGCGCGTTGTCCGGCGGGCGCCGCCGGGGGTGGACCGTGTTGGCGAGCAGGACGAGGAACGTGTCCGTCTCCGGGTCCAGGACCAGGGAGGTGCCGGTGAACCCGGTGTGTCCGGCCGCGCCGCGGCCCGCGAGGGCGCCCATGAACCAGGGCTGGTCGAGGGCGAACCCGAGGCCGGGCGGGGTGAGGAGGAGTTCGACGAAGTCGGGGCCGAGGATGCGGGCGGGGCCGTACGAACCGCCCGCGAGCAGGGTGCGGCAGAACACGGCCAGATCGCGCGCGGTGGAGAACAGCCCGGCGTGCCCGGCCACCCCGCCGAGCGCCCAGGCGTTCTCGTCGTGCACCACGCCCCGCAGCATCCCCCGGTCCGCCTTGGCCCACGGGCGCCGCTGGTCCTCCGTCGCCGCCGCGCCGGGGCAGGGTCCGAAGGCGGTGGCGTTCATCCCGAGCGGGCGGGTGATGCCGTCCCGGACGAGGACGTCGAGCCCCCGGCCGGTGACGCGTTCCAGCACGTACTGCAGGAGGAGCATGTTGACGTCGGAGTACCGGTACTCGCCCGGCCGCGACGAGGGGGCCTCGGCCCGCAGCATCGCCAGCCGGGCCGCGTCGTCCCGGCATGCGTACAGCGGGAGTTCGGGGCGCAGCCCGGAGGTGTGGGTGAGGAGCTGCCGTACGGTGACGCCGTGTTCGCGGGCCGCGCGGAACTCCGGCAGGTACGCGCCGACGCGCGCATCTATGCCCAGCGTGCCGCGCTCCAGCTGCTGCACCGCGGCGACCGCCGTGAACAGCTTGGTGAGGGAGGCCAGGTCGAAGGGCGTGTGCACGCTCATGGGCACGCGCGCGTGCGGCGGCAGCTCGACGCCGGTGTCCTTCTCCTCGTCGTGGGACGCGTAGCGGACCGCCCAGCCCGCCGCCTCCTCGACGGCGACGACCGGGCCCCGGCCCGCGACCACCACGACGCCCGCCGCCCACGGGTCGGGCCCCTGGGTCAGGGCACGGACCTCCTCGACGAGCCCGCGCAGTTCACCGGCGTCGAGTCCGGCGCGTTCCGGCGTGCCGTTCCGCAGTCTTGGCGCGCTCAGTTCCCCGCCCCTTTTCCGTTCGAAGTGCGTCCCGTCCGCCAGGGACGGCACAGTCCCGCGAAGCAGCCGACGGCCACCAGCGCGGCCGCGAGCTGGACGACGGCCATCGGGACGGCGGTGTCCTCTCCGGCGATGCCGACGAGCGGTGAGGCGACCGCGCCGATGAGGAAGGAGGAGGTGCCGAGCAGCGCGGAGGCGGAACCGGCCGCGTGCCGTACCCGCATGAGGGCGAGGGCCTGCGTGTTCGGCATCGCGAGGCCCATGGCGGACATCAGCACGAACAGCGCGGCGGCGACCGGGGCGAGCCCGGCCCGGCCGAGGACGCCGGTGGACATGATCAGCAGCGCGGTCGCGGCGAGGACGACGAGGGCGAGCCCGGTGGCGAGGACCTTTTCGAGGGCGACCCGGCCGACCAGCAGTTTCCCGTTGATCTGCCCGGCGATCACGAGGCCGACGGAGTTCACGCCGAAGAGCAGGCCGAAGGTCTGCGGGGAGGCGCCGTACAGGTCCTGGATCACGAACGGTGAGGCGGAGATGTAGGCGAAGAGGGCCGCGAAGGTGAAGCCGCCCGTGAGCGTGTACCCGGTGAAGACGCGGTCGGCGAGCAGGTGCCGCATGGCGCGCAGGGCCTCGCCGACGCCGCCGCCGTGCCGGTCGGCGGGTTCGAGGGTCTCGGGCAGTTTCGCCCAGACGAGGGCCGACAGCGCGATGCCGACGGCGGTGAGGACCACGAACACGCCCCGCCAGTCGGTGAAGCGCAGGATCTGTCCGCCGATGAGCGGAGCGACGACCGGGGCGACGCCGGAGACCAGCATGAGGGTGGAGAAGAAGCGGGCCATCGCCACGCCGTCGTACAGGTCGCGGACGACCGCGCGGGCGATCACGATCCCGGCCGCGCCCGCGAGTCCCTGGACGAGGCGGAAGGCGACGAGGAGGCCGATGCCGGGCGCGAGGGCGCACAGGGCGGTGGCGAGGACGTAGACGGCGAGGCCGGCGAGCAGCGGGCGCCGGCGTCCCCATCTGTCGCTCATGGGCCCGACGACGAGCTGGCCGAGCGCCATGCCCGCGAGGCAGGCGGTGAGCGTGAGCTGCACGGTGGCGGCCGGGGCGTGCAGGGAGCCGGTGACCTCCGGCAGCGAGGGCAGGTACATGTCCATCGCGAGCGGCGGTGTGGCGGTGAGGCCGCCGAGGACGAGGGTGACGAGGAGTCCGGTGCGGCGCGGGCCGCCGGTTCCGGTGCGCGGCCGCGGTACGGCACCGGGTGCCGCGTCGGCCGCCGGGGCCAGCGCCTCGTCGCCCGTCGGCGTCCGGGCGGCCGTCGGCGCGGTGCCCGGGGTCCCCGTCTCCGGTATGCGCCCCCGCGGGTCCTCCTGGTCCCGCGCGGTGCGGCCACGCTCGGGCATGTGCCCCCCTCTCCGAAAGATGCGGCCCCTATGCTCTCAGTTCGAACAGCGGGTTCGGGGTCACGATCAAGGGGCGGGCATGACGGACGGGCGTGGACGCGTGCGGTGGGGGATTCTGGCGACCGGCGGGATCGCCGCGGCGTTCACGGCGGATCTGGTGGACATGCCGGACGCCGAGGTGGTGGCCGTCGCCTCGCGGTCGGACGCCTCGGCGAAGGCGTTCGCGGAGCGGTTCGGGATACCCAGGGCGTACGGGGACTGGGCCTCGCTCGCCGGGGACGAGGACGTCGACGTCGTGTACGTCGCCACCCCGCACTCGGCGCACCGGGTGGCCGCCGGGATGTGCCTGGAGGCGGGGCGCCACGTGCTGTGCGAGAAGGCGTTCGCGCTGAACGCGCGGGAGGCTGGGGAGCTGGTCTCGCTCGCCCGCGGCCGCGACCTCTTCCTGATGGAGGCCATGTGGATGTACTGCAATCCGCTGGTCGGGCGGCTGAAGGCGCTGGTCGACGACGGGGTGATAGGTGAGGTGCGCACGGTGCAGGCCGACTTCGGCCTGGCCGGGCCGTTCCCGCCCTCGCACCGGCTGCGGGACCCCGCGCAGGGCGGCGGCGCGCTGCTCGATCTCGGCGTCTATCCGGTGTCGTTCGCGCAGCTGCTGCTCGGGGAGCCCTCGGACGTCACCGCGAGAGCGGTGCTCTCCGACGAGGGCGTCGATCTCCAGACGGGTGCGCTGCTCTCCTTCGAGAGCGGTGCTCTGGCTTCGGTGCACTGCTCCATCAACGGCGGCACTCCGGTCGCCGCCTCCGTCACCGGCTCCGCGGGCCGCATCGACGTCCCGGGCGGCTTCTTCTTCCCGGACCACTTCGTCCTGCACCGCGACGGACGCGAGCCGGAGACCTTCCGCGCCGACCCCGCCTCCGGCCCCCGCAGCAGCCTCAAGCACGAGGCCGCCGAGGTGATGCGCGCCCTGCGCGCCGGCGAGACCGAGTCCCCGCTCGTCCCGCTCGACGGCACGCTCGCCGTGATGCGGACGCTCGACACGATCCGCGAGCGCATCGGCGTCCGCTACCCCGGCGAGGCGTAGGCGCCGGCCGGTGGTCCACCAGGAAATGGTCGACAAATCAACCCACACATACGGAAGCTGAACTTCCGGAGCATATAAGCCGTTAGGGCGCTCATGCTCGCCATCTCCCCGTCGCTGCTTCACAGTTGGAGCACACGACTTCGGCACCGGCCACGGGCCACGGGCCACTCCGAGGGGGGAGGCGGCAGTCACTCCGCGGCCCGGGCGGGGGCCCGCCCCGCGCGGGACCGCGGGGCGTGCACCGGACCGTGGAGCGACTGCCGCCGTCGTCACTCCTTCTTCGCGCCTTCCGCCTGGCCGGTGCTTTCCGGCTGCTCCGTACCCTCCGGCTGCCCGGTGCTTCCCGTCTGGCCCGCGCCTTCCGGCTGCTCCGTACCTTCAGGCCGGCCGGTGTCTTCCGTCCCCTCCGGCTGCCCGGTGCTTCCCGTCTGGCCCGCGCCTTCCGGCTGCTCCGTACCTTCAGACCGGCCGGTGTCTTCCGTCCGGCTCGGGCTTTCCGTCTCTCCCGCGCTTTCCGCCTGACCGGTCCCTTCCGCCTGGCCCGTGCCCTCCGCGTCGGCCGGCTTCTGGGTGGGCCGGCGCCTTCGGCCGCGCAGCGCGAGCGCGCCGCCCGCGAGGAGCGCCACCACCGCCCCGGCCCCGCCGACCAGCCCCCACGGCGTGCCGTCCTCCGACCCGGCGGCCCGGGCCTGGGCACCCGCCGCCGCCTTCACCGCCTTGCGGACGGGCTTCGCGCTCTCGGCGCGCGCGCTGAGCGGATCGACCAGCGTGCCGACCGGCTCGGCCTGCGCACCCTTCCCGAAACCCCAGTCGAGGAGCCGGGCCGTCTCCTCGTAGACGGCGTTGCCGCCGCTCTCGGGGTGCATCACCGTGACGAGCAGGGTCCGTCCGTCGCGGGTCGCCGCACCGGTGAACGTGTTGCCGGCGTGACTGGTGAAGCCGTTCTTCACGCCTATCAGGCCCTCGTACGGCTTCATGCCCCAGGCGCCCGTCAGCAGGCGGTCGGTGTTCTGTATCTGGAAGGTCTTCTTGCCGCCGGCCGGGAAGTCCGCGGTCTTCATCGAGCAGTACTCGCGGAAGTCGGCGTCCGCGAGACCGTGCCGGGCGAAGAGCGTCAGGTCGTAGGCGGACGAGAGCTGGCCCTTGTGGTCGAACCCGTCGGGGCTGACCACATGGGTGTCCAGGGCCTGGAGGTCCTTCGCGAGCGCCTGCATCTCGGCGACGGTGGCCTCGATGCCGCCGTTCATGTGGCTGAGGACGTGCACCGCGTCGTTGCCCGAGCGCAGGAAGACTCCCTGCCACAACTCCTCGACGGTGTAGGTGATTCCGGGCTTGATGCCGACGAGGCTGGAGCCCCCGGGGACGTCGGCGACGTCGGCGTCGACCACCTTGTACGTCCGGGTCCGCTCGAACTTCTTCAGCACGGTGTCCGCGAACAGCATCTTCAGGGTGGAGGCGGGCGCGAGCCGCCGGTGCGCGTTGTACGAGGCGAGCACCTCGCCGCTGGTGTGGTCCGCGACCAGCCAGGCGCGGGCGGTGAGGTGCTTGGGCAGCCCCGACGCGCCGCTCACCTGGATCCCGGGACGGGCCAGCCTCTCACCGCCGATCGTCGAGGTGGCACGGGCGGTCGTGGCCGTCGCGGCGGCGAGGGGAACGGCGGCGGCGAGGCCCAGGGCCGCACGCCGGGAGAGCCGGGAAGAATCACGCATCCCGGGACCGTACAAAGTCCGTCCGAGAAGTGTGACAGCGGGGTGACCACGAACGGGACACCGGTTCCGCGACCCCGTCGGAACGAGTCACGCGAGAACCCGGCGGTCCCGCCGGCGCCGTCACCGGGCCGGTCCCGGCATACACGCGTTTCCTGGCGAAGGGCCCTCAAGAGCCTGGGAACGGGCTGTCTGACCCGATATTGATTCCGGGGTCCGGATTCTCAGCCCCCGCACATCCTTCCCTCAGCCCGGCGCAAAGGTTCCTCCCTAGCTTGTGGCTGCGCCCACAGGGGGGCGCCGAGAACCTTTGAGGAACGGGATGTTTGGCATCTATCTCAAGCGTGAGCTGAGCCGGCGCAAGAAGGCGGCGCTGGTGATCGCCATGGGTCTGGCGCTCGGTATCGCGCTGGTCATCACCGTCAGCTCGGTGTCGGCCGGCATGCAGCAGGCCCAGGAGAAAGTCCTGAAGTCGCTGTACGGCCTCGGCACCGACATGACCGTCACCAAGGCCCAGGCCGCGCCGTCGGGCAACTCCTCGGACCGGCCGAAGTTCGACTTCGACGCCAAGTCGGACGGCAGCGAGGAGCAGAGCTCGGACCGGGTGATGACCCAGGGCGGACAGACACTGAAGTCCTCACTCGTCACCGAAGTCGCCGCGCAGAAGGGCGTGTCGAGCGCGGTGGGCTCGCTCAGCCTGAACGTCGTCAAGGTCGACGGCTCGTTCACCCAGGGCAAGGCGAAGTCCTCGACGTCGGACTCCCAGGGCGGCCCCGGCGGCCAGGGCGGCGGTACCGGCGCGCCCCAGGTCCAGGGCGGCGGCGCCTCCTTCGACGTGAACAACTACTCCGTCGCGGGCGTCGACGTGAGCCACCAGGAGCTCGGCCCGCTGGCCACCTCGAAGATCACCACGGGTAAAACGTTCACGGCCGCGCAGACCGACGCGAAGGTCGCGGTGCTCAGCAAGTCGTACGCCAAGGAGAACAAGTACAAGGTCGGCTCGACCCTGAAGATCTCCGGCAAGAAGTACGAGGTCATCGGCATAGCGACGCCCGACACCAGCGAGTCGACCACCGACGTCTACCTGCCGCTGAAGCAGGCCCAGACGCTCGGCGACGCCAAGAACAAGGTCACCACGATCTACGTCAAGGCGACCGACTCGAAGCAGATCGCCACGGTCAAGTCGACCATCCAGAAGAACATCTCCGGGACGACCGTCACCACCTCCGCCGACCTCGCGGACACCGTCTCCGGCTCGCTGTCCACCGCCTCGAACCTCGCCACGAACGTCGGCAAGTGGCTGTCCGTCGCGGTCCTGGTCGCGGCCTTCCTGGTCGCGGCGCTGCTCACCTCCTCCGCCGTCTCCCGCCGGGTGCGCGAGTTCGGCACGCTGAAGGCGCTCGGCTGGCCGTCCCGCAAGGTCACCCGCCAGGTCGTCGGCGAGTCGGTCGTGAACGGTCTGCTCGGCGGCGCCCTCGGCATCGCCCTCGGACTCGCGGCGGCCTACACCGTCACCGCGATCAGCCCGAAGCTGACGGCCGAGCTCGGCTCCACCGGCGGCAGCGGCGGCCCGGGCGGCATGGGCGGCCCCGGCGGCGGCGGTCCCGGCGGGGCGGCCTCCGCGGCCAAGAACACCGTCGACATCGCGCTGTCCGCGCCGGTCTCGTTGACCACCATCGCGCTCGCGGTGGGCCTGGCCGTCGCCGGCGGTCTGATCGCCGGCGCGATGGGCGGCTGGCGCGCCTCCCGGATGCGCCCGGCGGACGCCCTCCGCAGCGTCTCCTGACCCGTCCCCGGGCACACCCCACGAGTCGGGGCGCCGCGTCCACTCCCCCCGGGCCGCGGCGCCCCACCCCCTTCATCCTCGGAGAACCTTCATGTACAAGCTCACCGGCGTCACCAAGCGCTACACGCGGGGCAAGGAGACGGTCGAGGCCCTGCGGGGCGTCGACCTCACCATCGAGGACGGCGACCAGCTCGTCATCCAGGGCCCCACGGGCGGCGGCAAGTCGACGCTGCTCCAGATGATCGGCGGGCTCGACCGGCCGACCTCCGGTTCGGTCGAGCTGGACGGCGTGGACCTCGCCGCCATCGGCGAGGCGAAGCTGACCCGGCTGCGGGCCGAGAAGATCGGCATCATCTTCCAGTCGTTCAACCTCATCCCGACGCTGACCGCGCAGGAGAACGTCGAGACCGCCCTCGTCCCCCTCGGGGTCAAGCCCGCCGAGCGGCGCGAGCGGGCCGCCGAGGCGCTGCGCTCGGTCGGTCTCGGCGAACGGCTCACGCACGTCCCGACCGAGCTGTCGGGCGGTCAGCAGCAGCGCGTGGCCATCGCCCGGGCCCTGGTCAAGAAGCCGAAGGTGCTGCTCGCCGACGAGCCGACCGGCAACCTCGACGAAGGCACCCGCGACGACATCATGGGGCTGCTCGAAGGGCTGTGGCACGAGTACGGGCTGACGTTCGTCATGGTCACCCACGACTCGTCCATCGCCCGCCGCGCACCCCGCCTCGCGACCATCAGGGCCGGGCAGATCACCCTGACCGAACAGGCCGGCGCCCGCCGGGCCGTCCCCGGCGAGGACGGCCCGGGCCACCTGCCCGGGCAGCAGCAGTACGCCCAACAGCCTTACGCGTCCGGGCAGTTCACGCAGGAGCAGTACGCGCAGGAGCAGTACGGCGCACCCCGGGGCCGCTGAGCCCCGCGACGGCCCCCGCCGCCCGCACCCGGCCGCGTCCCGCGCCCCTCGCGCCTCCCGGGCCGCTCACCGCCCCAGCACGCCGTCGACCTCGGTCAACTGCGCCGCGGTGAGCGGCCCTTTGGCGATCGCGCCCGCGTTCTCCTCGGCCTGGGCGACCGAACGGAAGCCCGGGATCGGCACGGTGCGCGGGCTGCGGGCCCACAGCCAGGCGAGGGCCCCCTGGGCGAGCGTGCGCCCGCCGCTGGTGAGGATCTCCCTGAGGGCGTCCACCCGGGCGAGCCACTCCGGGTCGGCGCCTCCTTCCGGGGTGAAGCCCTGCAGCCAGGCCGGCGGCACGCTGCGGATGTCCCCCGCCCCCAGGGCGCGTCCCGCGGGGCGTCCACCGGTCAGCAGACCCATGGCCAGCGGGCTGCGGTTGATGCTCGCGAGCCCGGACTCCTCGCACAGGGCGACGAGTTCGGGCGCGTCCTGGAGGACGTTCAGCCGGTGCTGGACGGCCGCGCAGTGCTCGCCCGCCGCGAAGACCGCCGCCCGCGCGGGGTCGTCGGTGCTCCACGCGTACGCCCGGATCAGCCCTTCCCGTACGAACTCCTCGCAGGTGTCCCGGAGTTCGGCGGCGCGCTCCGGGTCGGCGTCGGCCAGGTGCAGCTGGTACAGGTCGATCCAGTCGGTGTCCAGGCGCCGGAGCGAGGCGGTGAGCGCGCGGCGGGCGTACGCCGGGGAGTCGTCGCCGCCGATGAGCAGCCGGCGCTCCTCGTCGACGACGTTGCCCCACTTGGTGGCGACGACCACGTCGGCCCGCCGCTTGCCGAGCGCCCGCGCGAGCACCCGCTCGCTGTGTCCGGCGCCGTACGCGTCCGCCGTGTCGAAGAACGTCACGCCGAGGTCGAGGGCGCGCCGTACGGCCCGTACGGACTCCTCGTCGTCGACCTCGCCCCAGCCCAGCGGCTGCCCGTCCGCCGTCGACCACTCGCCGCCGATGGCCCAGCAGCCGAAGCCGAGGGCGCTCACGTCGATCCCGCTGTTCCCCAGGGTCCTGTTCCCGGTGTTCTCCATGCCTGCGGACACTAGGAGTTGGAGTCCACGCGAGGACAAGCCCCCTGGACCGGGAAGTTCAGGCCTGGCCGGTCTCGAAGCGGCTGATCCTGCCGCCGTCGTCGACGGTGAAGCTCCACCTGGTCTTCATCTCGCCCCAGGTGTCGTTGCGGTACCGCACGAGGAGGGAACGCCCTCCGCCGGACTCGCGGTCGACGTCCATGTGGCCGCGCGAGGAGAAGATCTCCCGGTCGGTCCAGTCGTCGAGGTCACGGTCGGTGCCGTCGTCCGCCATGGTGGCGCCGGGCGCGAGGAGCGCCTCGAAGGCTTCCCTGTCATGGGCGTTCACCGCGGCGACGAAGGCCCGGACGGCCGGGTCGCTGAGGCGCGTTACCTGAATGGTCATGGGAGCCACACTCACACCGGCTCCCCGCACCCGCCACCCGAACGGCGGCCCGGGCCCGCCGGACACGTCCGATCGGTGCGACGGTGGAGACCCGTGGGGAAACCGTCGCCCCCTCAGGACTGGGAGTCACCGTGACCTGTATCGACCGGCGTGATCTGGGACTGCTGCTGCTGCGTCTGAGCACGGGCGGCGTACTGGCCGCGCACGGAGCGCAGAAGCTGTTCGGCTGGTTCGGCGGCGGTGGCATCGAGGGCACCGGACAGGCCATGGAGGCCATGGGGTACGCGCCCGGGAAGGCCAGCGCCACGGCCGCGGGGCTCGCGGAGGCCGGTGGCGGCACGCTACTGGCGCTGGGCCTCGCCACGCCCGCGGCCGGTGCCGCGGCGGCCGGCGCGATGGCGGGCGCGGCGGCCGTGCACGTGCCGAACGGGTTCTTCGCGATGAACGGCGGCTACGAGTACACGGCCTCGCTCGGCCTGGCGGCGGCGGGCCTCGCGGTGGCGGGCCCGGGCCGGCTGTCCCTCGACCATCTGATGGGCCACACGGTGGACCGCGGCTGGATGGTACCGATCGCGCTGGGCACGACGGCGGCGGTCACCGCAGTGGTCGTGGGCGTCCGGAACAAGCGGGTGCGCGCGGCACGGGAGGGCAAGCAGGAGGCCCTGTTCGAGGAGTAGGGGAGCGGAAGGAAGGGGAGGGGCGGAGGAGCAGGGAGCGGAGGAGCGGGAGCCGGACCGGCGGAACCGGGGCCGTACACGCCTCAGGGCTCGGCCCGGTCCCTGGGACCGGGCCGAGCCCTGAGGGCAGACGAGTCGGGCTGTACGCCGGATTTTGTCACCCGGTCGCCTCGCGGCGGCCGGGGAGACGGCCATCCATCTAGGGCCGGCGTTGCCGCCGGCCTCGTGCGGTCTACCCGCGAACTCGGGCGAGCAGCCCTCGAACGTCCGCGCAGAGCCGCCTTCTCATCCGAGAGGGCGACTCCTCTTGACCTTGCTCCGGGTGGGGTTTACCTAGCTGCCCAGGTCACCCTGGGCACTGGTGGTCTCTTACACCACCGTTTCACCCTTACCGCGAACCGGAGTTCGCGGCGGTCTGCTTTCTGTGGCACTGTCCCGCGGGTCACCCCGGGTGGCCGTTAGCCACCACCCTGCCCTGTGGAGTCCGGACGTTCCTCGGGAAGGTCCACAAGAACCTCCACGCGGCCGTCCGCCCGGCTCGTCTGCCGTGCCGACCATGCTACCGGGCGAGCGGGACGCCGGGGACCGGAGGCCGCCGTGGCCAGCACGGAGCCCGCCAGGATGAGGGCGAAGGCGGCGAGGATCCCGGCGGTCAGCCGTTCGTCCAGGAAGAGGGCGCCCGCCGCGACCGCGACGGCCGGGTTGACGTACGTGATCACCGTCGACCGGGTCGGACCCACCTCCTTGATCAGTTCCAGGAAGGCCACGAAGGCGACGGCCGTGCAGACGACGCCGAGGCCCGCGAGGGCGGCCAGGACCTGTCCGGAAGGTATCGCCTCCGGCCGGGTGAAGGCCGCCGCGGGCGCGTAGACCAGCGCCGCCAGCACCAGGCAGGGGGCCGTCAGGTGCAGCGAGGGCACGTCCTTGAGCCGGCGGGCGACGATGAGCGGCGCGGTGGCGTAGCCGATGACCGTCAGCAGCACCTCGACCAGCGACCGGGCGTCGCCGCCGGTCAGATGCGGTGCCGTGAGGACTCCGACTCCGGCCAGGCCGAGGGCGAGGCCCGTGACGCGCCGGGCGCCGAGCCGTTCCGTGTCGCCGAGGAAGCGGGCCGCGGCCACGCCGACGATCGGCACACCGGCGATCAGCAGGCCCGCGGTGGAGCTGGACAGATGGCGTTCGGCGTCCGTGAGGGTCCACCAGGGGACCATGACCTCGATGGCCGCGAACGCCAGCATCGGGCGCCAGTGGGCCCGTACGGTCCCGGCCAGGCCGCCCTGCCGGATCGCGAAGGGAAGCAGCAGCGCGGCGCCGACCGCGCAGCGCGTGAACACCACCACCGACGGGGACACCTCGTCCACCGCCACTTTGATCATCAGATAGGGAATGCCCCAGATCACTCCCATCAGGGAGAACAGGAACCAGCCGCGTGCAGTCATGCGGGCAGTCTCGGCCACCGCCCGGCGGCGGGTCTTGAACGCTGTTGCGCTCAGGGGGAGGGCGGCAGCACGCTCGCGCGGTACGCCGCCGGCGTCACGCCCAGCACCCGGCGGAACCAGCGGGTCAGGTGCGCCTGGTCGGCGAAGCCCACGAGGGAGGCGACCTCGGCGGGGCGCAGTCCGGACTCCAGGAGCCGGCGGGCCCGGTTCACCCGGTGCTGGGCCAGCCAGGCGTACGGCGGTATCCCCGTCGTCGTGCGGAAGGCGCGCAGGAGCTGGTAGCGGGACAGGCCCAGGTCCGTGGCGAGGGCGGCGAGGGAGGGCGGGTCCTGGAGTTCGTCGGCCAGGCGGTCCCGTACGGCGTCGGCTATGCGCGCGGCGCCGGGGACCTCGTCACGGTCCGGGCGGGCCGTGGAGTGGCGCCGGGTCAGCGCGGCGAGCAGCCACGGCAGCCGCGACTCGGCCTCCAGCGGGTCCGGGCAGGTGCTCAGTTCGGTGTGCGCGGCGCGCAGCGCGGCGGCGAGTTCGGGATCGTCGAGCAGCCCCTCCCTGAAGTGCGGGAGGCCGCCGACGGCGCCTTCGGAGAGCAGGGACGGCTCCGCGTACAGGGCCCGGTAGGCGTAGCCCTCGCAGGCCGCGGGACCGCCGGTGTGCGTCTCGCCGGGGGCCAGCACGACGATGGACCCAGGGCCGGTCCTGAGGTGGCCGCCGCGGTAGCCGATGAGCTCCGAGCCCCCGACGCTGACGCCGATGGTGAACTCGTCGTGGGTGTGCGGGGCGTAGCGGTGCCGGTCGAAGCGCGCGGTCAGCAGGTCCAGGGGCCGGCCGCCCCGGCCGAGGACGGCCCGGGTCCAGCGGACCTCTTCCTTCGCCGCCGGCTTCCGCCGCGCGGTCCCTGCCGTCTCCGCCCGTCCGGTCATGGTCCTCTCCCCCTCGCCACCGTGGTCGGCCGCGTCCACCGCGCCCGCCCTGCGGTCAACAGCCGCGCCCGCCGTTTCCATGCCGCGGGCCGTCACCGGGATCAGGCGGGTTCGAACTGCGCCTTCGCCGTTGCGGGGTCCGCCCGGGTGAGCCGGACGCGCAGGCGTTCGCCCAGGGGCAGCGGGGCCGTCCCGCCCGAGATCCGGGCGAAGACCGCCGGGGACTCCAGTTGCACGGTCCCGGCCGTGGGGTCGTGTTCCGTCACGTCCACCACACATGCCTCGAAGATCTCGCCGACCCGGTCCTTGAGGAGTGCGGCCTCCACGATGTCGACGCACTCGCGCTCGACGGTGCCGGCCCGCCTGCTGCCCTCGGCCATCTCCTTGGGCAGGCCGTCGAGGGCCGCGAGGACCCACTCGGGGGACGGCAGACCGGCGGCGGCCGCGAGGCAGATCTCCGAGGCGTAGCGGTCGGCGAGCCGGCGCAGCGGGGCGGTGCAGTGGGCGTAGGGAGCGGCGACGGCGGCGTGCGCGGTGACCTCGGGCAGCACCCCGTCGCGGAAGACGGTGTACCCGGCGCCGCGCAGCAGGGTCGTGCACTCCTGGAGGAAGGCGGCGTGGTGCGGCAGGTGCGCGTCGAGGGAGCGGACGAGCTGCGCGTACGAGACGTGGTGCGGCCAGTCGACGCGCAGGGCTTCGGCGGTGCGGCGCAGCCGTCCGACCGCCCCGTCGGGCGCCGCGGGCAGGGTCCGCAGCACTCCGGTGCCGTGGTCGAGCATCAGCTCGGCCGCCGCCATCCCGGTGAGCAGGGAGATCTGCGCGTTCCAGCCCTCGACGGGCAGCGGGGCGCGGTAGGCGAGTTCGTACGCCCCGTCCTTCTCGACGATCTCCTGCTCGGGCACGTTGAGCGAGACGCCGCCCCGCGCGATCTCCAGGGCCTCGCGCAGGGTGCCGACGTCCTGGAGCAGGGCGAGGGGTTCCTCCGCCGTCCCCTCGTCGATCCGGTGCTGCGCGGTCGCGTAGTCGAGTCGGGCGCGGCTGCGGACCAGGGCGCGGCGGACGTCGGTGATCTCGGTGCGGCCGTCCGGGCCGAGGTCGATCGTCCACAGGACGGCCGGGCAGGTCTGACCCGGCAGGAGGCTCGCGGCGCCCTCGGAGAGCCGGGGCGGGTGGAGGGGGACCTTGCCGTCCGGGAAGTAGAGGGTCGTCACGCGCCGGTGCGCCTCGGCGTCCAGGGCTCCGCCGGGCGCCACGAAGGCGGCGACGTCGGCGACGGCGTACTGGACGCGGTAGCCGCCCCGCTCGCGGCGGGAGAGGTGCATCGCCTGGTCGAGGTCCTCGGACGTCGGCGGGTCGATGGTGAACAGGGGGATGTCCGTCGCGTCGTACGCGGGCAGACGGGCCGGCGGCCCGACCTCCGCGAGGACGTCGGCCGGGAAACTCCCGGGCACGCCGAGTTCGGTCCGCAGCGCGCGGAGAGCGGCTCGCAGCGGGGCCTGGGGGGCGCCCGTGACGCGGACGTGACGGCGGGGCATGGGTCGAGCGTAGGCCGGGGGCAGCCGTCGGGCACGCGGAGCGGGGCGCCCTCCGGGCGAGGGGGACCGGTTCACGCCCGCTGCACCGGCGGCCGGGGCGTCCGGCAGGGCCGGTGGGGCCGACAGGACAGTGGGACCGGTGGGGCCGGCAAGACTGGTGGGCCTGGCCAGCCCGACAGGACCGGTAGGACCGGTGGGCCCAGCCAGCCTGGCAAGCCCGACAGGCCCGGTGGGCCGGGTGGGCTCGGCGTCGGGCGGGAAAGGGGTCAGGGCGTACCCCGTAGGCTGGCGGCGGTCCGTATCCACCGTGAGGAGAACCAACCGTGCTCGTGCTGCTGCCGCCCTCCGAGGGCAAGGCACCCTCCGGCCGGGGAACCGCGCTCAAGCCGGAGTCGTTGTCCCTGCCCGGTCTCGCGGAGGCGCGTCGGGCGGTCCTCGACGAGCTGGTCGAGCTGTGCGTGGCCGACGAGGAGAAGGCCCGCGAGGTCCTCGGGCTGAGCGAAGGTCTGCGGGGCGAGATCGCGAAGAACACGGAACTGAGGACCGCGGGCGCCCGCCCGGCCGGGGAGATCTACACGGGGGTCCTGTACGACGCCTTGGACCTGGCCTCGCTGGACGCCGCCGCCAAGCGGAGCGCGGGCCGTTCGCTGCTCGTCTTCTCCGGTCTGTGGGGCGCGGTGCGGGTGACCGACCGGATCCCCTCGTACCGCTGCTCCATGGGTGTGAAGCTGCCGGGCCTCGGGGCGCTGGGCGCGCACTGGCGTGCGCCGATGGCCACCGCTCTCCCCGAGGCCGCGGGCGACGGGCTCGTGCTGGACCTGCGCTCCTCGGCCTACACGACGGCGTGGAAGCCCAAGGGCGAGGTGGCGGGACGGACGGCGACCGTACGGGTGCTGCACGCCCAACTGGTGAACGGGGTCGAGAAGCGTTCCGTCGTCAGCCACTTCAACAAGGCGACCAAGGGCCGGATCGTCCGCAGCCTGCTCACCGCGAGTGCCGCGCCGAAGAACCCGGCGGAGCTGGTCGAGGCGCTGCGGGATCTCGGGTACACGGTGGAGGCGGAAGCCCCCGGCAGGGCGGGCAGGCCGTGGGCGCTCGACGTGGTGGTGCGGGAGATCCACTGAGCGGTTGTTCGCTGAGCGGCCGCTCACTGAGCAGTTGTTCACTGAGCAGTTGTTCGCCGAGAGGCCGCCTCGGCCACCGACCACCACCCACCGCACGTCACACGTCACCCAGCCATCTCGCCATTTCATCAGCGTTGCATCATGTGCAACGACCTTTGCGCGTGATGCGCACCCCGGGCACGATGAGGGCATGACCCCGTCATCGTCCCCGTCTCCGCATGCCTCCGTGCTGGATCTCGCGCCCGTCGTCCCCGTCGTCGTGGTCACGGACGCCCGCGACGCGGTGCCGCTGGCCCGGGCACTGGTCGCCGGGGGGCTGCCCGCCATCGAGGTGACGTTGCGGACCCCGGCGGCGCTCGACGCGATCCGGGCCGTCGCGGCCGAGGTGCCGGACGCGGTGGTGGGCGCGGGCACGGTCCTGACGCCGGAGCACGTGGCCGAGTCGGTGGCGGCGGGCGCCCGCTTCCTGGTCAGCCCCGGCTGGACGGACGGACTGCTGAACGCGATGCGGGCGTCCGGGGTGCCGTTCCTGCCGGGGGTGTCCACGGCCTCCGAGGTGGTGGCACTGCTGGAGCGGGGGGTGCGCGAGATGAAGTTCTTCCCCGCGCAGGCGGCGGGCGGCACGGCCTACCTGAAGTCGCTGGCGGGGCCGCTCCCGCAGGCCCGGTTCTGCCCGACGGGCGGCATCGGCCCCGAATGCGCTCCGGACTACCTCGCGCTCTCCAACGTGGGCTGCGTGGGCGGAAGCTGGATGCTTCCGGCCGACGCGATCGCCGCGCGGGACTGGCGCCGGGTGGAGGACCTGGCACGGTCGGCGTCGGCACTGCGGCGGTAGTCGCGGCCGACCCCGTCCGGGGCTCGTCCTCGCTCAGCCCACCCGGATGACCACCTTGCCGAAGGCCGCGCCGCTCGCGTAGTACCGGAACGCCTCCCGCACCTCGTCGAAGCCGAGGACGCGGTCCACGACCGGACGGATCCCGTGCAGTTCCAGGGCCCTGTTCATGGACTCGAAGTGGGCGCGGCTGCCCACGAAGACCCGGCGGATCGTGACCAGGCTCGCCGCGTACGCCGCGCTGGAGATCTCGATGCCGGGCCTGCGCTCGTTCCCGGTGGTCAGGAGCACGATCTGGCCGTGGAGCGCGGCGGCCCGCACCGACTGCTCGATGGTGTCGGGCCCGTTGGTCTCCACGACCAGATCGGCACCCCGGCCTTCGGTCAACTCCTTGACGACGCGCCCCCATTCGGGGTTCCGGACGTAGTCGACGACATGGTCCGCGCCGAGCGCCTCGAGACGGTCCGCCTTGGCCCCGCTCGATGTCGTCACGATGACCTCGGCGCCGAGCGTCTTGGCGAACCGCACGACGAAGAGGGACAGCGCCCCGGTGCCGAGGGTGAGCACGGCCTGGCCCGGGACGATCGGCTCACCGCCCGTCAGACAGTGCCAGGCGGTCACCCCGGCACAGGGCAGACAGGCCGCCTCCTCCCAGGTCAGATGGTCGGGAACACGCACCGCGGCCTCCTGGCCCAGGCGGGCGTACTCGGTCAGCATGCCGTCGAGGGTGGCGCCGGGCTGGTCGAAACGGTCCGGGGTGATCCGGCCGTCCGTCCAGTTCGGGAAGTACGTGCTCGCCACCCGGTCGCCCACCGCGAACCGGGTCACCTCCGCGCCCACCGCGACCACCTCCCCCGCTCCGTCGCTCAGCGGGATCACGTCCGGCACGGCCTTCAGGGGATAGGTCCCCCTCAGGATCAGCAGGTCGCGCTTGTTCAGGGAGACGGCACGGACACGGACGAGAACGTCCCGGGGACCCGGTTCCGGGCGGGCCGACTCGCGCGGCACGATCCCGTCGACGGTACCGGGCGTTTCGAGGTGGTAGGCGCGCATGTCCGCTCCCTGAGTGGGCTCCCGAGTGGTCGCGTCCATGCTGGTGCGGCCGGATGCCCCGCTCAATTCCCGGCAGGGTATGGCGAGTGCCGCCGTGCCGCTGTCGTACCCGTGACGTACAACTGGTCGTATGACGACCGGTGTCTCCGCCGAGCCCCCTCCCTTCGCCCGGGAGCTGCTGCGCTGGCGGCGCGCGCGCCGGGTGAGCCAACTGGAGCTCGCCTCGCGGGCGGGCACGACCCAGCGGTACGTCAGCTTCATCGAGCGCGGACGTTCGGTGCCCGGCAGGGAGATCGTGATCAGGCTCGCCGAGTCGCTGGACCTGACCCTGCGGGAGCGCAACGCGCTGCTCCTGGCGGCCGGTTACGCCCCCGCCTTCACCGAGTCCCCGCTCGACGCGGCCGCGCTGAAGCCCGTACGGGAGGCGCTGGACGGCATCCTCGAGGGGCATCTGCCGTATCCGGCGGTGGTGACGGGGCCGCGCGGTGAACTCGTCGCCGCCAACGCCGCGTTCGACGTGCTGTCCGAGGGAGCCGCACCGGAGCTGCTGGAACCGCCGGTGAACGTACTGCGGCTGGCCCTGCACCCGCGCGGGACGGCGTCACGGGTGGTGAACCTGGACGCCTGGGGCCGGCACATCGTGGAGAACCTGCGGGCCCGTTCCCTGCACAGCCCCGATCCCCTTCTCGACGCTCTGGTGGAGGAGTTGGCGCGGTACGTGCCGGCGAGCGAGCCCGGCGCGGACCACCTCGGCTTCGCCGTTCCGCTACGACTGCGGTGCCCGGAAGGCGAGTTGAGACTGCTCACCACGCTCACGTCGTTCGCGACCGCGGTGGACGTCACGCTCGCCGAACTCCGTCTGGAGGCGTTCCTCCCGGCGGACCGGGAGACCGCCGGGATCCTCCGCGACCGGGCCGCCCGGCGAGGATGAAGCCGCCGTGCGGCGCCGGGACCGGCGCGGCCGAGGTCAGCGCAGGTGCGAGGTGTCGTTGAACAGCCGGACGCTCGCGTTGCCGTCCCCGTAGTACGCCACCGCCGAGAGCGACGCCGCCGACAGTTCCATCCGGAACAGGGACTCCGGCGGGGCGCCGAGGGCCAGTCGTACGAGGGTCTTGATCGGGGTGACGTGGGTGACGAGCAGGACCGTGCGGCCGGCGTGGGCGGCGATCAGCTTGTCGCGGGTGGCGGCCATGCGGAGCGCCGTCGCGGCGAAGCTCTCGCCGCCGCCGGTCGGTTCGGCCTCCGGTGAGGCGAGCCAGGCGTCCAGGTCGTCCGGGTGGCGTTCGCGCACCTCGCCGAAGGTCAGTCCCTCCCAGGCGCCGAAGTCCGTCTCGCGCAGGCCGTCCTCGATGACGACGTCGAGGCCGAGTTGGGCGGCGACGGCCCCCGCGGTCTCGCGGGTCCGGGCCAGCGGGGAGGCCACGATCGCCTGGATGGTGCCGCGCGCCGCCAGCGCGGCGGCCACGCGGTCGGCCTGTTCCCGGCCCGCGGCGGACAGCGACGGGTCGCTGCCGCCGCTGCCCGAGAACCGCTTCTGCGGGGTCAGGAGGGTCTCGCCGTGCCGCAGCAGGACGAAGGTGGCGGGGGCGCCCATGTCCGGGGGTGCGCTCCAGCCTGCGGCGGGCGTGGTGGCCGGGGTGGCTGCCACGTTCCTCGCGGCCCGCCGGTCGTCGCCCGCCTTCTCGGCTCGGCCGGCGTCACCAGGCTCTCCGGCTCGGCCGGCGTCTCCCTGCCCTGTGGGCGCCTTGCCGGCTTCGCCGCTGGGTGACGGGGTGCCGCCCGTCGCCGTCGCCCGGCTGCCGCCCGTCGCAGGCTGATCGCGCAGTTCCCCGCGCCCCTCACGGGGCGCTGCCCCCACCGGTCCGATCGCGGCTTCGCCGCCGGAAGCGGGGGTGCCGGCCGACGCCGTCGGCCGGGTGCCGCCCACCGCGGGCTGGGCGCGCAGTTCCCCGCGCCCCTGGTGGGGCGACTCGGCGCGGGTTTCCTTCAGGGCCGCCCTGGCCCTCGCCGCGCCCGCCGTCGCGTCCCCGGGCGGGCCCGTGGGCTCGGGTGTCGCGGACCGCGCCGCGCGCGCGTTCAGCTCGGCCGTCGACGCCGACGGCGACCACGCCTCGCCGCGCTTGCCCGCGTCCATCGCCTCGTTGGCCAGCCGGTCCGCGTGCTTGTTGCGCTCGCGCGGGATCCACTCGTACGTGACCTGGGAGCCCGGAAGGACCCCGGCCGCGCGCGCGGCCAGGGGCTTCATGTCCGGGTGCTTGATCTTCCAGCGCCCGGACATCTGCTCCACGACGAGCTTGGAGTCCATCCGGACCCGGACCCGCGCGGTCGCGTCGAGGTCGCGGGCCGCCTCCAGACCGGCGACCAGGCCCCGGTACTCGGCGACGTTGTTGGTGGCGACGCCGATGTACTCGGCGCGCTCGGCCAGCGTCTCCCCGGTGGCCGCGTCGATGACCACGGAGCCGTAGCCCGCGGGCCCCGGGTTTCCCCGGGAACCTCCGTCGGCCTCGACGATGAACTCCCGCACGGACCGGACTCCCTACAGGCCGGACTCGGCCGTGCGCACCAGGATGCGCTGGCAGTTCTCGCAGCGCAGCACGGCGTCGGGAGCGGCCTTCTTCACCTCGTTGACCTCGGTGATGTTGAGCTCCAGGCGGCAGCCCTCGCAGCGGCGCTGGTAGAGCCGGGCGGCGCCGACGCCACCCTGCTGGAGCCGCAGCTTGTCGTAGAGCTTGAGGAGATCGGCGGGCACCGAGGCGGCGATGACCTCGCGCTCCTTGGTGACCGAGGCCACCTCGGTGTCGAACTGCTCGAAGGCGGCGTCCCTGCGCCCGGTGGCGTCGTCGATCTTCGCCTGGACGGAGGAGACCCGCTCGGTCAGCTCGGCCACCCGCTCCTGCGCGGACTCACGGCGCTCCATGACCTCCAGGACGATGTCCTCCAGGTCGCCCTGGCGCTTGGCGAGGGAGACGATCTCGCGCTGGAGGTTCTCCAGGTCCTTGGGGGAGGTGACGGCGCCGGAGTCGAGGCGCTGCTGGTCGCGGACGGCGCGCTGACGCACCTGGTCGACGTCCTGCTCGGCCTTGGTCTGCTCGCGGGCGCAGTCGCTCTCCTCGGTCTGCGCGGCGACGAGCAGGTCGCGCAGCTGGGCGAGGTCCTTGTTCAGCGACTCGATCTCGGCGTGCTCCGGCAGCGACTTCCGCTTGTGCGCGAGCTGCTGCAGACGGGAGTCGAGACCCTGGACGTCGAGAAGTCGGATCTGGTCGGCGGGCGCGGCGTTCAGTTGGGGGCTCCTGATGTGTCGTCGTGTGAGGCCGCGTGGGCGGTCCAGGGGTCGGTGACCGTCCGGGAGACGTGGACGCGCAGTCCCCATCCCTTCCGGTCGGAGATCTCGTCGAGCTGGGCTGCCGCCAGCTCGCACCAGGGCCACTCGGTGGCCCAGTGCGCCGCGTCGAGCAGCGCGAGAGGACTGTGGGCGCGGGCCTCCGACACCGGGTGGTGCCGCAGGTCCGCGGTGAGGAACGCGTCGACGCCCGCGGCGCGCACGTCGTCGAAGAGGCTGTCCCCGGAACCGCCGCTGACCGCGACGGTCCGCACGAGCGCGTCGGGGTCGCCCGCGACGCGGATGCCCTGCGCGGTGGCGGGCAGCCGCTCGGCGGCCCGCGCGGCGAGTTCGCGCACGGTCAGCGGATGGTCCAGCTCGCAGACGCGGCCGAGGCCACGGCGTCCCTCGGGGTCGGTGGCGTCCGGCACGAGGGGCCGTACGACCCTGAGGTCCAGCGCCCCGGCCAGCGCGTCACTGACTCCCGGGTCGGCGCGGTCGGCGTTGGTGTGGGCGACGTGCAGCGCGATGTCGTTCTTGATCAGCGTGTGCACGACCCGGCCCTTGAAGGTGCCGGCCGCCACCGTCGTCGTACCGCGCAGGTAGAGCGGGTGGTGGGTGACGAGCAGGTCGGCCTCCAGCTTCACCGCCTCGTCGACGATCTCCTGGACCGGGTCGACGGCGAACAGGACGCGCGTGACGTCCTGGTCGGGGTCGCCGCAGACGGTGCCGACCGCGTCCCACCCCTCGGCCCGCTCGGGGGGCCAGAGGGCGTCGAGCGCGGCGATGACTTCAGACAGACGGGGCACGGGGAAAAGGCTACCTGCCTCACGTCCCTGTCCGGCCGGTCGTGGGCGTCCGGCCGCCTCGCAGGGGCGGACGGCGGGGGCGTCGGCCCCGCTCCCGGGCGGCGGCCTGGGCACCGTTCCCGCCCGTCCCGGCGCACGTCTCCACCCCATCGTTCAGCACATCCGATCCGTTCCCTCAGGCGAATCCGAACACGGCCACCCTTATGTGTGAAGCAGCAGCCCGTCGCTCCCCCGCCTGTGCGTGCGAAAACTACCTTCGTCGCCGGAGGTGACCGAAAGATGACGGCCGGTGCGAGAGAACCCCTGGTCCGGAGCGAGCGGGCGAACGGCGGCAAGTACGGTGACGCCGCGAGCCGGTGGGCCGCTCCTCCCGGCTGTGTGATCACCGCCGACGGCACCTACGGGGCACGGCTCGCCCGCGACGGCGAGCGCCGGTACCCGGAGCGCTGGACCCTGGACGGCCCCGAACCGTACGCCGTGCCGCTGCCCGGTCCGCAGCCCGAGGAGCCCGGCACCGAGGTGCTGCCGCTGACCGACGGCAGGGTGCTGATCCACCGGATGGACGACGGACGCCACGCCTTCTCCCTCCTGTACCCGACCGGGCCGGGCACCGGCGAGCTCCCGCTCGGCTCGGTGGAGTGCCCCGACGCGGGCACCGTGCTCCGGCTGCTGCCGCCCGCGCCGGACGGGGAACGCGCGTACGCCCTCGCGGTGGGCCGGGGGTCGACGGCGGTGTGGCTGGTGGCGGGCGGCGCGTTCGGCCCGGAGCACCTGGCCGAGGTGCCGGGCCACTGCTCGGGCGGGGTGTGGCTGGACGGCACGGGACGCCTGCTCGCGCTGGACCGCTTCCAGGACGGCCGCACGAAGACCGTGGTCGTGGACCTGGAGCGCGGCGGAGAGGTGTCTCCGCTCCTCCAGATCGCCGAGCACAGCAACGACCGGCTGCTCCTCGCGGACGCGGACAGCGGACTCCTGCTCATCAGGTCCGACGCGCCGTCCCCCGGCCGGGACCGTCTCGGCTGGGGCGTGCTCGGCAGTGCCCTGCCCGTCCGCTTCCCGGACTGTCTGAACGCGACGGGCTGTTCGATCAGCCCGTTCGCGATCCAGCCGGGCCAGGTGCTGACCCCCGAGTCCTGCGCGGTCGCCCTGCGCATGGACGGGCCGGGCGGCACCTGGGTGGGCGTGTGGCGCCCGGCCGAGCGCCGGATCCACCACCGTCCGGCGCCGGAGGGCTGGTTTCCCGGCACCGGGCTGTGGACCGCGGAGGGGGTGCTCCGGCTGCCGTACGCCACACGGGTCGTCCCGTGCGGTGTCGCGCGGCTGGAGGCGCCGAAGCGGGCGGGGGAGCCGGGCACGGGGGATCCGGTTCCCCCCGGTCTCCTCGCCTCGCGACCGCTCCCCCTCCAGCAGGCGCCCGTGCGGAGCGACCTGTCTGCCGGTTCGCCGTACCCGGCCCCGGGGACCGAACCGGCCCGGGCGGCCCCGGTCCACCTCGCCCCGGGCACCGGCACCGCCCGCCTCCCGGGGGGCCCGTCGGTCCGCGCGGCCGACGGACCCGGGGCCCCCGCCGCCGGTACGGGCCTCGCGCCCGAGGGCCGGGATCCGCGGTCGACGGTGACGAGCCTCACCGCCCGGACGTCACCCGCCGAAGCCCGGCGGGCGGACACGGGCGCCGGCCACGAGACGGGCGGGGCGCTTCCGCCCGTCGTGCGGCTCGCCGACGGGCGGGCCGAACCGCTCCGGCCGGCCGTGCGGCCCGCGCCCGGGTCCGGCGAACCGGCCCGGCCCCGGCCGAGCCGGTGGACCAGGGTCACGCAGACGCCCGCGCCCGGCCGCTGGACCAGGGTCACCCGGACGTCCGGACCCGAGCCGGGCCGCCCCGCCGGAACGCCCGCGCCCGAGCCGGACCGCCCCGCCGAACCCGCCGGAACGCCCGCGCCCGAGCCGGGCCTCTGGACCAAGGTCGCCGAGACGCCCCCGCCCGGCATGGGCCTCAGGACCAGGGCCGACGGGACGCTCCCGGGCGGCATGACCGTCACCACCGGACCGGCCGAGCCCCTTCCCCCGGCCACGACGGCCGACGTCTCCCCCGTCACCGGGGTCACCGGGGCCGGGGCCGTGGCGCCCCCCGAGCCCGGCACCACGGTCGATCCGGGCCCGTGGGCCGCCACGAACGCCGGCAACGGGGCCACCGCCGAGGCGGGTCACGGGGCCGGTGCCGTCGCGGGCGCCGTCGACGGGGTCGGCGCCGCCGCCCGCACCGCCGCCGTTGCCGGAGCCAGCGCGAGCGCCGGCAACGGAACCGGTGCGGAGGCGAGCCACGGGACCGGCATCGGCCACGCCGCCGCCCGCACCACCGTCGGCCTCACCGCGAGTGCCGGTAACGGAGCTGACGCCGCCCGCACCGCCGCCGTTGCCGGAGCCAGCGCGAGCGCCGGCAACGGAACCGGTGCGGAGGCGAGCCACGGGACCGGCATCGGCCACGCCG
>NZ_JBHYPZ010000035.1:78141-111695 GCF_042746485.1 Streptomyces sp. NPDC058751
CGCCGCCCGCACCACCGTCGGCCTCACCGCGAGTGCCGGTAACGGAGCTGACGTGGAGGCGGGGCACGGGGCCGGGACCGGTCCCGTCGACGCCCGTACCCCTGCCGGTCCCGCCGCGAGTGCCCGCGGTGGTGCCGGAGGGATCACGTTCCCCGGCGGCCTCCCGACGGCCGGACCGCTCCCGCCCGTCACGGCCCACGGCCCCCGGACCGCCGGGCCCCTTCCGTCCGTCGCGGACCCCGGCCGGGGAACCGCCGTCCCGCTCCCCGCCCTCCCCGGCCCCGCCGACCCCGCCGCGCCGTTCCCCCCGAACCCGTGGGCCGGCCCCGCCGGGACCCCCGCCACCGAGGCGGGCTTCGCCCTGCCCGGTCCCTGGACCAAGGTCGCCGAGACGCCCCCGCCCGGCATGAGCCTCGGCGCCCGGGGCGGCGCGACGCCCGCGGACGACACCGTCCCCGGGGCCGGGGACACCGACGCGTCGCCGCCCCTCGGCGAGTTCGGGGGACAGGTGGCCCCGAGTCCCCCGGCCGGCCGTCCGGGGTCCGGTGCCGAGCCGGTCCCGGCGCTCACCGCCGTGTCGCGGACGCCCGCGGAATCCGGAGGTCCGTGTGTGTCGTCCCACACGGACGGGGACGAAAGGGACGACGCGGACGAAGAAACGTCACCCTCCGACTTCCGCGCGATGACCGCACGTTAGACTCCCCCGGCTGTAAAAAAGGATCTTGCATACGGGGTGAACACTTCAATGAGCGACTCCAGCACCATGGAAGCACCGGGCGCGGACGTCCACGAGACGTCGGCGGCCCGGCCCGAGGGCCATGGCCGACACCGCGGCCCGGTCTCCGGCCATGACGCCGAGGCGGCCCCCCAGGGCCGCCACCGCAAGCCGTCCGGCCAGCCGGCCACGACGGCCTGACCGACCTCACGGCAAGCCGAAACCGGCATACGGCCCCGCTCGCACCACGGCGAGCGGGGCCGTATCCGTGCGGGGGCTCCCCCAAGTCCCGCGCGTACGACTGCCGTCCCGCCCCCTTTGGCCGGGCGGGGGCCGACTGCTCAGCGAGGAGAGCCCTCCCGCTTGAGGCCCAGCACCTCCGCCGCCGCGAACGTCTCCCCGCGTGGCCGGTCGGCGTAGTACGGGGTGAGCAGGGCGTCGAGCTCGTCGTGGCTGAAGGTGTCCTGCTTGCTGTCGAACTTCGCGGCCACCCGGGGCCGTTCGACGACCGCGACCATGCCTCCGTGCACGACGAGGAGCTGGCCGTTGACGTGCGCGGCGGCGGGTGAGGCCAAGTAGCCGACGAGCGGGGCGACATGCTCGGGGGCGAGCGGGTCGAGGCCGTCCTCGGGCCGTCCGAGTCCGGAGAAGACGTCCTCCGTCATACGGGTGCGGGCGCGCGGGCAGATGACGTTGGCGGTGACGCCGTACTTGGCGAGCGCCAGCGCGGTGGAGGTGGTCAGGCCGACGATCCCGCCCTTGGCGGCCGCGTAGTTGGGCTGTCCGGCGGAGCCGGCGAGGAAGGCCTCCGATGAGGTGTTCACGATCCGTCCGTGGACGGGTCCGCCGGCTGCCTTGGAGCGGGCCCGCCAGTGCGCGGAGGCGAAGCGGGTGGTGTTGAAGTGGCCTTTGAGGTGGACCCTGACGACCGAGTCCCACTCGTCCTCGGCCATCGAGAAGACCATGCGGTCGCGCAGGATGCCCGCGTTGTTGACGAGGACGTCCAGTTTCCCGTACGCGGTGACGGCCGACTCGACCAGTTCGCGGGCCTGTTCGTGGTCGGCGACGTCCCCGGTGTGGGCGAGGGCCCGGCCGCCCGCCGCGCGGATCTCGGCGGCGACCTCCTCGGCCGGGCCGGCCGACGCCTCACCGGAGCCGTCCCGGCCGGACCGCCCGTAGTCGTTGACGACGACGGCGGCGCCCAGCCGGCCGAGTTCCAGCGCCTCGGCCCGGCCGAGCCCGCGTCCCGCGCCGGTGACGATCGCGGTGAGCCCTTCGAGTGGCAGTGACATCAGGGTCCTTAGCGGTTGTGGTGGGGTCCGCGCCGACGGCCGGCCGGGTCAGATCTCGATGCACGTCCGCAGGGCGGTGCCGGAACGCATCTGGTCGAGCGCCTCGTTGATCCCGGCCAGGGGGACCCGGTGGGTGATCAGCCCTTCGAGGTCGATGCGGCCCGCGCGCCACAGGGCGATCACGCGCTCGTACGACCTGAGGACGTCCCCGCCGCCGTACATGGAGGGCAGGATGCGCTTCTCGTCGAAGAACAGCTCGAACATGTTGAGCTGGAGGAAGTCGTCCATGGCGCCGGCGCCGACGACGACGAGGGTGCCGCCCCGGCGGGTGTGGTCGTAGGCGGTGCGCGCGGTGGCTGACCTGCCGACGACCTCGAAGACGTAGTCGAAGCCCTCGCCCGCGGTCACCGACTGCTTGGCGTCGGCGAGTTCGTCGGGCGAGACGGCCCTGGTGGCGCCGAAGCCGAGCGCGGCCTCCCGGCGGGAGGCGACCGGGTCGACGGCGACGATCTCCGCGGCCCCCTTGAGCCGGGCGCCCTGGATCGCGGATATGCCGACGCCTCCGCAGCCGATGACGGCGACCGACGAACCGGCCTGCACGTCGGCGGTGTTGAGGGCCGCGCCGAGTCCGGTGGTGACGCCGCAGCCGATCAGGGCGGCGATGTCGAAGGGCACGTCGTCTGGGACGGGCACCGCGCAGCCGGCCGCGACGACGACCTCCTCGGCGAAGGTTCCGGTGCCGGCGAAGCCGAAGACGTCGCCGCCGGGGCGCCTGAAGTTGGGGGTTCCCGCGTTCATGAATCCGGCCAGGCACAGTTCGGTCTGGCCCCGCTTGCAGGCGGGACAGGCGCCGCAGGCGGGCAGCCAGCAGATGACGACGCGGTCGCCGGGCTTCACGTGGGTGACGCCCTCGCCGACCTCGGTGATCTCGCCGGCGCCCTCGTGTCCGGGCACGAACGGGGCGGGCTGCGGCAGGACGCCGTTCATCGCGGACAGGTCCGAGTGGCACAGCCCGGTGGCCCGTACCCGGACGCGCACCTTGCCGGGTCCGAAGCCCACCGCCTCGACGTCGTCGAGGACCTCGAGTTTGTCCTGGCCTGTCTCGTGCAGTACGGCTGCGCGCATGGTGCGGCTCCCCTCGGGACGGTTCGCATGGGTGTCAGACGTGTTCGACGACGGTGTCGGCGAGGACCGGCGCGTCGTCCCGCTCGACCGCACCGACCGCCACCCGGACCTCTCCGTCGCCCCGCCACATCCGGATGCGCAGGGTCTCGCCGGGGAACACGACTCCGGCGAAGCGGGTGGTGCAGGCGCGGACCCGGGTCACATCGCCGCCGAGCAGGGTGTCGACGACGGCCTTGAGCGTCATGCCGTACGTGCACAGCCCGTGCAGGATCGGCCGGTCGAACCCGGCGAGCTTGGCGAACTCGGGGTCGGCGTGCAACGGGTTCCAGTCGCCGGAGAGCCGGTAGAGCAGGGCCTGTTCCTCGCGGATCCGGCGTTCCACGACCTTGTCCGGTGAACCGGCGGGGGCTTCGAGGCGGGCGCTCGGTCCGCGGTCGCCGCCCCAGCCGCCTTCGCCGCGTACGAAGATCTGGGCGTCGTTCGTCCACAACGGGCCCTCGGCGTCGGCCACTTCGGTGCGCATGACGAGGACGGCGGCGGTGCCCTTGTCGTAGACGGCGGCGATGCGCCCGGTGGCGGTGGCCGTGCCCTCGGCGGGGATCGGGCGGTGCAGCCTGAGACTCTGGCCGCCGTGCAGGACGCGGGCGAGGTCGACGTCGACGCCGGGCATGGACAGTCCGCCGATCACCCCCGGCGAGCCGGCGCCCGCGACGGTGGCGAAGCTCGGCAGGACGTGGAGCCTGGATTCGAGGGTGTACCGCAGCTCGTCGGGGTCGGTCGCGGGAACGCCCGCGCCCAGGCCCAGGTGGTAGAGCTGGACGTCCTTGTGGCTCCAAGTGATCTCGCCGGTCCGCGGGGGTGCCGCGACGGCCTTGGCGGCGTCAATGGGCATGGGGCTCCTTGCTCGACTGTGCGAAAGACCTCGATGCGGCCGTCCGCACCGTCGGCCGCACCGAGGTCGACACTGGGCCGTGGAAAGCGCTCGTTCTAGAACGCGTTCCAGTCCGGCGACCCCCTGTATAGCCCAGCTCCCAGCACTTGTGAAGACTGCTGACGCCATGTCAGATAGAGCCGTCACCCGGACGCCACGGACCGCCCCGCGACCCGCGGCCGTGACATTTGTCCCGGCCGATCCCCGACAAGTGCATCTGCCGGAGCACGTTCCCAGGCCCCTAACGTCGTTGCCACGACACGGACGACGGGGAGCGGGACATGTCCTGGATGAGAGGCATCGGCGGCCGGGGCCGCGCGTCGCGGGCCGGACGGCCTTTCCGGAAGGCCGGCGCGGAACGGTTCGAGGCGGAACGAGGGTCCGCGTGCGAGGGCGACGGCGCGACGCCCGGGAACCCGGGCCCGCCGCCGACCGGCTTCGCGCTGCTGCCGTGGCTGCTGCTGGGGATGGGCTCCGTCTCCAACCTCCTCCAGGGCGGGGCGGCGCAGCCCTGGATCGGCGGGACGGGCCTGCTCGCCTTCAACTCGCTGTACGTCTACGTCACGTTCCGCGCGTTCAGGAAAGTGACGCGGGAGGCCCGCTCCACCCGGGTCGCGCTCGTCCTGATGGGCGCGGTCACCTGCGCGCTCGCCATCGGGTACGGCGGGAACTGGCTCTACTTCTTCCCGCTGCTCGGACTGGCCACCGGGGCCGTGGTGCGCGGCCCCTGGCTCGGGAGGACCGCTCTGGCCCTGACGGCCCTGGCCGCGTCGGTCTCCGCCGTCCGGGCGGGCTGGGACGCGGTGAACGTCGCCTACGGCACCTTCCTGTCCACGATGGTGACGGCCGCGATCCTCTCCCTCTCCGAGGCGGTACGCGAACTGCGGGCGGCCCGCGAGGAGTTGGCGCGCCGTGCGGTGGAGAAGGAACGGATGCGCTTCTCCCGGGACCTGCACGACCTGCTCGGGCACACCCTCTCCGTCATCGTGGTGAAGTCGGAGGCGGCCCGCCGGCTGGCCCCCCGCGATCTGGACGCGGCGCTCGCGCAGGTCACGGACATCGAGTCGGTCGGCAGGCAGGCGCTGACGGAGATCCGTGAGGCGGTCACCGGCTACCGCGAGGGCAGCCTCGCCACGGAGCTGGACCGCGCCCGCTCGGCGCTGTCCGCGGCGCGGGTGGAGCCGGTCGTCCGGCGGTCGGGGCCGGTCCTGTCCCCGCGGACCGAGGCCCTGCTCGGCTGGGTGCTCCGCGAGGCCGTCACCAATGTCGTACGCCACAGCGGCGCGACGCGCTGCGAGATCACCGTCGACGGCACCGCGGACCTCGTCCGGCTGACCGTCTCGGACGACGGCACCGGCGCCTGTCCCGTGGATCCCGGGCCGGGCACCGGCGGCACCGGCGGCACCGGCCTCAAGGGCCTCACCGAACGCCTCGCCACGGCCGGCGGCTCCCTGCGGGCGGGACGGACTCCGCGCGGCGGCTTCGAGGTGCGGGCGGAACTCCCCGCGGAGGCGGTGGACCGGACGGAGACGGCGGTCTGAGCGGCGCCGGCCGGGCGAGGCACGGGGTGGCCGGGCGAGGCACGGGGTGGCCGGGTGCGGTGGGATCCGGGCACCCCGGCTCGCGCCGTCCGGTTCCCGGAGCCTTCCGGGGCGTGTGGACCGGGAGGCGGGAGGGCCCCGTCGCCTTACGCTTGGCCGCGTGAACGAGATGCCTCGGGACCACCGGCCCGCCAAGTCCGTCCGTGTCCTGCTCGCCGAGGACCAGAACATGATGCGCGGGGCGCTCGCCCTGCTGCTCGGGATGGAGCCGGACATCGAGGTGGTCGCGCAGGTGTCCGCAGGGGACGAGATCGTGGACGCGGCGCTGGCCGCCCGGCCCGACGTGGCCCTGCTGGACATCGAGCTGCCGGGGAAGAGCGGGCTGGACGCCGCCGCCGAACTGCGCGAGCAGGCGCCCGACTGCCGGGTGCTGATCCTCACCACCTTCGGCCGCCCCGGCTATCTGCGCCGGGCCATGGAGGCGGGTGCCGCCGGGTTCCTCGTCAAGGACGGGCCCGTGGAGGAACTGGCCGAGGCGATCCGGCGGGTGCTGACCGGGGAGACCGTCATCGATCCGGCGCTCGCGGCGGCCGCGCTGAGCGCCGGACCCAATCCGCTCACGGCCCGCGAGCGCGACGTGCTGAACGCCTCCGTCGACGGCGCCACCGTCGCCGACATCGCCGGAAGACTGCACCTCTCCGAGTCGACCGTCCGCAACTACCTGTCCTCCGCCATCGGCAGGACGGGCACCCGCAACCGCATGGAGGCGATGCGGGAGGCCCGCCGGCAGGGGTGGCTGTAGCGGACCCCGGGAGGAGCCCCCTGCCGGCCCCCGTCCGGCGGTGTCCCGCCCTCTCAGGTCAGTGAATCCACCTGCACGCTCTCGTAACTCCTGCCCTCCGGCGCCAGGCACACGAACCAGTTGGCCGGAGAACCCTCGACCCGGCGGATCGCCGGCTTGAGGTCCATGCCGAAGCCGGCGCCCTCGTCGGCCATCGGGACCGGGACCGACGTTCCGTCGTCCCAGGTGCAGGTGACGGCCAGGGTCGTCGGATCGACCTTGCCGATCACCAGCCGATCGGCCGCTCCCGCCGCGCCGGACCGGCCGGTCTCCAGCGGCCTGGAGACGACGTCGACGTCCGTGCTCCCGTCCGCGTCGCTCTTCCGGACCGGCCCGTCCAGCACGGTCTCCGGATCCCCGTCACCCACGACCAGCCGGACGAAGATCCAGCGCTTGCCGATGAGGTCCGAGGCGGCTTCGGTGCCCGACGGCGTGAGACCGTACTCACCCATCCGGCTCCGCTGGTACCGCGCCTCCGCCTCGTTCCTCGGCGCGCCCCAGGTGACGACGGTGACGGACCAGTCCTTTCCGTCGTCCCGCGCACTGGCCACCGTGGTCGTCCACGGCTCGTACACGTGCCGCCGCTCCGCTGTCGGCGGCCCGGTCACGGCCGGCACGCTCCGCCCACCGTCCCCGCCCGTACCCCCCGCGAGCGCCAGTGTTCCCGTGGAACCCGCGACCACCAGGGCGGCCGCGGCGGCCAGCGCCCAGCGGCGCGCCCTGCGACGGCGCCCTCCGCGCAGCACCGCCGGGTAGGGGACCGTGCCGATCTCGACCTCGTCCGCCGCCTCGGCCAGCAGGAGGGCGATGTCCGCGTTCGCCGCCATGTCGTGGTGTGTCTCCCGGTTCGTGCCCATCAGCTCCGCCCTCCGTCCGTCACCGTGTTCGCCAGGCCCGGCACGACACGGAGTTTCGCGATCCCCTTGGCCGCGTTGCTCTTCACCGCGCCCACCGAACAGCCCATCGCCTCGGCGGCCTGACTCTCGCTCAGGTCCTCCCAGTAGCGCAGGACCACCGCCTGGCGCTGGCGCGGGGGCAGCCCGGCCAGTGCCGTGATCAGGGCGCCGCGGTCGTCGGCGCGGCCGATCGGGTCACTGCTGTCGGGGACCTCGCGGTTCAGCCCCGAGTCGTCCCTCGGCGCGAGGAACTCCTTGAGTTTCCTGCGGTGTCTGCGGGCGTGCGCGTTGATCATCACGCGCCGCACGTACGCCTCCGGATCGTCGGCCGAGCCGACCCTGCGCCATGCCACGTACACCTGCTCCAGCGTCGTCTGGACCAGGTCCTCGGCGGCGTGCTGCTCCCCCGTCAGGAGAAACGCCGTACGCATCAGCCGTGGCCAGCGGCCGACGACGAAGCCCTGGAACTCCGCGTCCCGGGCCTGCTTCCGATCCCCCATGAGCACCTCCTGGATGCCTTAAGGAGTCCACGGGCACCGGATTCCGTTGCCTCACCGCCGTGAAACGCTCCGCGGCAGCCACAGGAACATCAGCACGGCCCCGGCCAGCAGCATCACGCCGCTGACGCGGAACGCCAGCGCGTACCCGGCGGTCAGGGCCTCCCCGGAGGTGCTTCCCCCGGTACGGGCCGCCGCGATCGTGGACATGATCGCGAGCCCCAGCGAACCGCCCATCACCCGGGAGGTGTTGACCAGGCCCGACACCACTCCCGCGTCCTCCGGCACCGCGCCGGAGGTCGCGAGCGCGGCCAGCGGTGTCGCGGCCAGACCGGCACCGGCCATCATCAGGACGCCGGGGAACATGATCGACGTGAGGTACGGGCCGTCCGCCGTCATCGTCGACTGCCAGCCGAAGCCGGCCGCGGCCAGGAGCGTACCGAGCACGGCCACGTTGCGCGCCCCGAGGACCGGCATGAGGCGGGGCGCCGACTTCGAGCCGACGACCACGGCGAGCGAACTCGGCACCAGGGCGAGGCCCGCGCCCAGCGGCGAGTAGCCGAGCACGTTCTGCGCGTACAGCGTCATGAAGAACCACATGCAGAACATCGCCGAGCCGGAGACGAACACGGCCGCGTTCGCCGACGACACCGACCGCAGCCGCAGCAGTTTCAGCGGCATCAGCGGCGCCGCGGTCCTGGCCTCGACGGCCAGGAAGACCCCGATGAGAGCCGCTCCCGCGCCGAGCGGCACGAGCGTCGCCGCCGCGGTCCAGCCCTCGGCCTCCGTCTGCACGATCCCGTACGCCAGGGTCGCGAGCCCCGCCGTCACCAGGAGCGCGCCCGGCAGGTCGAGCCGCCGCCCGTCCCCCGCCCCGCCCTCCACCAGCCGGGACGCCGCGCCGGCCAGCACGAGCGCGCCGACGGGCACGTTGATGAGGAGCACCCAGCGCCACGACAGTCCGTCGACCAGCAGTCCGCCGACGAGTCCGCCGGCCGCGCCGCCGCCGGCGCCGACCGCGGTCCAGGTCGCGATGGCCCGCGCGCGTGCGGCGCCCTCGGGGACGGCCGACGTGATGATCGTCAGGGTCGAGGGGGCGAGCACCGCGGCCCCCAGGCCCTGCGCGGCCCGTGCGAGCAGCAGGTGGGTGCCTTCCTGGGCGAGACCGCCGGCCGCCGAGGCGAGCGTGAACAGCGCGAGGCCCACCAGGAACATCCGCTTGCGCCCGTACAGGTCACCGGCCCGTCCGCCGAGGAGCATGAATCCGGCGAAGGCGATGGAGTAGGCGTTCACCACCCACTGCAGTCCGGGGGCGCTCAGCCCCAGGTCGGTCCGCATGGAGGGCAGGGCCACGTTGACGACGGACACGTCCAGGACGACCAGAAACTGTCCGGCGCACGCGAGCGCGATCACCATCCAGGTGGGCGGTGCGGTACGGGCGGCTGTCCGGGTGTCTTCGGCGGCTCGGAGCATGACCGTCATGCTCTCAACCCGCTTGCGCCCCTTGCACCAGGATTTCGGCGCGGGCGGGCGTACGACGCGGGGACCAGGACAGGTCCTAGTCCCGCGGCAGGCCGAGGATGCGCTCGGCGACGACGTTGAGCTGGACCTGGTTGACATCCTCCCCCTCTAAATGAGGGGGATTCCAGCCCGTACGGGTTGGGGTTCACGGGTGTTCGAGCGGCCGGTGGCCGTTGTCACCCCTCCGGCACCGGCTGTTCGCCGGGGGCGGGGGATCCCGCCCTGTCCTGCCGCGACATTGACTGCTGCGTTGGTGTCCGCGTTGCAGGTGAACCCGCAGGAGGAGCAGCAGAACTCGGCTTGGCTCTTGCGCGAGTTCTTGTCGATCCAGCCACAGTTACTGCAGCGCAAGGAGGTGTAGGGGGCGGGGACGTCCTCGACCCGGCCGGGTGCCTTGTGTCCGGTGCGTTGCCGGAGCAGGCCCCAGCCCTGGGCGAGGACCGCCCGGTTCAGCCCGGCCTTCTGGGCGACCTTCCGGCCGGGTTCTGACACGGTTCCCCTGGCCGAGCGGGTCATGTTCTTGATGTTCAGCTTCTCGAACCGCACCAGATCACAGGTGCGGGCGAGCATCGTGCTGGCCTTCTCACACCAGTCCCTGCGCCGGTCCGCCTCACGGGCCTTGATACGGGCGACCTTCGCGTACTCGGCGCTCTTGCGCTCGCTTCCCTTCGGGGCGCGGGCGGCCCGGCGCTGGTGCTTGCGGATCCGGGCGCGCTCCCTGACGGTCAGCTGCGGGCAGTTCAGCTTCCGCCCGTCGGAGAGGGCGGCGGTGATTTTCACGCCCCGGTCGATGCCGATGACCTCACCCGTGCCGGGCCCCTCGATCGGCACAGGGATGACGGCGAAGGCGATGTGCCACTGTCCGTTGCGGAAGGTGACGCGGAACGTCTTCGCCTTCGGCAGCCCAGAGCCCTTGCCGTTGCGGCTGAGCCGGAAGCGGACCCAGCCGCAGCCGGGCACCTTCACCCGCGCCCACCTGCGGTTGAGCTTCTGCACCACGACCGAGCGGCTCATGACCTGCCTGCCCCTGGCGTTGAGCTTGGGTGAGCCGTCCGTCTCGAACTCCGGGACGCGGTCGGTGCCGATGACGCGGAAGCCCTCGTGCACGTGCTTCCGGCGCCAGGTCGGCTCACCGAACCCGGAGGTGAAGCGGGCGTTCTTCGCCGTGGCGAAGTCCTTCAGCGCCTGCTGCTGCACGTCCGCGTTGCCCGCAGCCAGCCATGCGTTGTCGCGCCGGGCCTCGGTGAGCTGACGGCACTGCTCGGCAAAACCCGGCGCGGACCTACGCCCCCGGTACCAGTGCGCGTGCTGCTCGACGGCCAGGTTCCAGACATACCGCGCGTGCGCGCAGTGGCCGAGCATGACGCCCGCCTGCTCACCCGTCGGATACATCCGAAACCGTGCCATGACCGCGAACCTAGCCCGCACGTTCCCCCACCGCCCGCACCATCGACCGACATCACCCGCGCGAGTGACCGATCCCGGCCACCGACCCGCCCGGCCACCAGCCACCGTCGAGAGGCCACCGTCGACTCCGAGCTGCCGCACCTGCTCGAGGCCGGCCTCACCACCGTCTCGCCCGGGACGCCGAACCGCCCTGGCGGCGATTCGGCTTCCCCTGCCCCGCTCCGCGGGAGCGGGCATTCACCCCGGCCCTGAAGGACCGGGCACCCCGCCCGAAAGCAAGGCGGATCCGCGCCAGACTAGAACACGTTCCACTCTGACGGTAGGTCAGATACCCATGGACCGGTCAAGAATTCGTTAGTACGCCGAAGCATCGGAATAGTTGCCCAGGCACACCGGGTTCCCCCTGCACGTACCTCGCGTGGACCACCCGACCGACACCCCCGCATCCCCTGGATCACCCGGCCGACCGTCTCCCCGGCATCCGCACGGAACCCCCTCGCTCCGCTCCCGAGAGCTCCCTTCGCCATGGCCTGGAGGCCCCCTCAATGACGCACACGACGACCGACCGACCCGCGCAGAGGCCGGGCGGCGCGACCGTGCCGGTGCTCGCCTTCGCGGGCATCGTGGTCGCGGTCATGCAGACCCTGCTCGTCCCGGTCGTCAAGGACCTGCCGGTGCTGCTGGACACCGAGCCCGGCAACGCCACCTGGGTCCTGACCTCGACCCTGCTCTCGGGCGCCGTGGCCACACCGATCATGGGCCGCCTCGGCGACCTCTACGGCAAGCGGCGCATGCTGCTCACCAGCCTGGCCGTGATGGTGGTCGGCGCCCTGGTCAGCGCGCTGAGCGCCACCCTGCTCCCGATGATCGCCGGCCGTACCCTCCAGGGCTTCGCGATGGGCGCGATCCCGCTGGGCATCGGCCTGATGCGCGACATGCTGCCCCGCGAGAAGCTCGGCTCCGCGATGGCCCTGATGAGCTCCTCGATCGGCGTCGGCGGCGGCCTCGCGCTGCCCGCCGCGGCCCTCGTCGCCCAGCACGCCGACTGGCACGCCCTCTTCTACGGGGCCGCGGGGCTCGGCGTCGTGTCGATCGCCCTCACCCTCCTGGTCGTACCGGAGTCCCCGATGCGCGCCGAGGGCTCCTTCGACCTGCCGGGCGCCGCGGGCCTGTCCGCGGGGCTCGTGCTCCTCCTGCTGCCGATCACCAAGGGCAGCGACTGGGGCTGGACGGCGCCCACCACGCTCGGCCTGTTCGGCGCGTCGGCCGTCGTGCTCCTCCTATGGGGCGCGATGGAGCTGCGCCTGAAGGCTCCGCTGGTCGACCTGCGCACCACCGCCCGTCCCGCGGTCCTCTTCACCAACCTCGCCTCGATCATGGTCGGCGTCTCCTTCTACGTCGTCTCGCTGGTCCTGCCGCAGCTGCTCCAGCTCCCGACGTCCACCGGCTACGGCCTCGGCCAGTCGATGGTGAGCGCGGGTCTGCTCGTGGCGCCGCTCGGCCTGACGATGATGCTCACCGCCCCCGTGTACGCCCGCCTGTCGGCGAAGTACGGTCCGAAGGTCACGCTGATCACCGGCATGGTGATCATCGGGATCGGCTACGGCGCCGGTCTCGGCCTGATGAACGCCGCCTGGCAGTCGCTGGTCATCTCGGTGGTCCTGGGCGCGGGCATCGGGCTCGCCTACTCCTCGCTGCCCGCCCTGATCATCGGTTCCGTCCCGGCCTCGGAGACGGGCGCGGCCAACGGCCTGAACACCCTCATGCGTTCCATCGGCACGTCGGTGTCGAGCGCCGTCGTCGGCATGGTGCTCGCGAACACGGCGCACCACGTGGGCGGGGTCGCCGTCCCGACCATGCACGGCTTCCGCGTGTCCTTCCTGATCGCCACGGGCGCGGTGGCGGCCGGCGTGCTGATGGCGCTGTTCCTGCCGGGACGCCGTCCAGCCACCGGGCTCTCGCTGGTGGCGAGCAGCGAGGAGACCGCGGCACCGGCTCGGGAGGTGCCCGGCGGTTCCCCCGGCCGGGCACCGGACGCCGGGGGCGACCGGACCCCGGACACCGGGAACGGCCCGCTCGCCGTGTCGGCCGCGCGGGCGGGCGAGGACCGGCCGGCCGCCCCCGGGCCCGCGCTCCCGGGCGGGAACGCCGAGGTCACGGCCTGACGTCCGGGCCGCCTCCGAGTGATCATCACCACCCCGCCGCCCGCGCGGCGGGGTGGTGGTGCACGATGCTTCGCGTACCCGTTGTTCGCACCGATGGAGGAAAACCCCATGTCCTCGGCACCCAAGCCCGAGATCCTCGCCGCCTTCGAGGCCGCGAAGGGGTTCATGCCGCGCGGTGAGGGACTCGCGCTCCACGAGGCCGCGGTCGAGGCCGGACGGCTCGGGCTGCCGCTCCTGGAGGTCGGCACCTACTGCGGCCGTTCCACGATCCTGCTCGCCGACGCGGCCCGCGGGGCCGGGGTGACCGCGATCACGGTCGACCACCACCGGGGCAGCGAGGAGCAGCAGCCGGGCTGGGAGTACCACGACCCGTCCACGGTCGACCCGGAGATCGGCCTGATGGACACGCTGCCCACCTTCCGCCGCACCCTGCACCGGGCGGGCCTGGAGGACCACGTGGTCGCGCTGGTCGGCCGCTCGCCGCAGATCGCCGCCTTCTGGGGCACGCCGCTGGGTCTCGTCTTCATCGACGGCGGCCACACCGACGAGCACGCGAGCGGCGACTACGAGGGCTGGGCGCCGCACGTCGCCGAGGGCGGCCTCCTCGTCATCCACGACGTGTTCCCGGACCCCGTCGACGAGTTCACCGGACAGGCCCCGTACCGCGTCTGGCTCCGGGCCCTGGCCTCGGGCGCGTTCACCGAGACCGCGGTGAGCGGCTCGCTGCGCGTCCTGCGGCGAACCGGAGCAGGGATCTGAGCTCCCGGTTAGAGTCGCTGACGTGTCGTACGTAGGCCCAGACTTCGATCCACCCCGGCAGCGCCGTCTCCGCCGCGGTCCGCTCACCATCGCACTCGCCGCGCTCGTGCCCGGCGCGCTGGCCGGCTGGCTGGCGTGGCAGGCCGTGGGAGACCATGCGGAGGGCGGGTCCGACCGGGCCGTTCCCGCGTCGTCGTCCTCCTCGCCCGGCTCCGGCTCGCCCTCCTCGCGGGCGTCCGCCCCGGCGGCGGACGACGGCAGACCGGACACGTCGTCGGCCCCGAAGCCTTCGGCCTCGTCCCCGTCCTCGTCCTCGAAGCCCGCCGCGTCCGGCTCCCTCAAGGGCAAGGTCGTCGTCATCGACCCGGGGCACAACCCCGACAACTTCCGGCACACGTCCGAGATCAACCGCAAGGTGGACATCGGGACGGGCCGGAAGGAGTGCGACACCACCGGCACCTCGACCAACTCGGGTTACACGGAGGCCGCGTTCACCCTCGACGTCGCGCACCGGATGCGCTCCCTCCTCGAGAAGCAGGGCGCCACGGTGAAGTTGACGCAGGACGGTGACCGTTCCTTCGGCCCCTGCATCGATGAGCGGGCCCGCATCGGCAACACCGCGCACGCGGACGCGGTCGTCTCCCTGCACGCCGACGGATCGGGGGCGGGCAACCGCGGCTTCCACGTGATCCTCCCGGCGTCGGTGCACGCGGGCGCCGCCGACACCCGCCCGATCGCCGCCGCCTCCCGCGACCTGGGCGAGCACATCGCGGGCCTGTTCGTCCGCGAGACGGGCAGCGCGCCCTCCAACTACGTCGGTGACGGCACCGGTCTGGTGGTCCGTGACGACCTCGGCGGTCTCAATCTGTCAACGGTTCCCAAGGTGTTCATCGAGTGCGGCAACATGCGCGATACGAAGGACGCGGCGCTGCTCACCAGTGGTGCCTGGCGGGAGAAGGCGGCACGGGGGATCTCTGAAGGAATCGTTGGTTTCCTGCACGGGTAGTGATCTACGGACTCAACCCGGCGGACACCCTGATCGTCCGGGCGATAGGGTCGTCCGTACGATAAAGGGCCACCCCCGAGCTTCACACCGCGTCGCGACGGTTGCACCATGTCGGCGGCACGGCGTAAAGCGATGCCTCACCGACGACGAGACGACTGACGAAGGACCTGAAGTGAATATCCGCTCCCTCACTCGAGGCGACGGCGTGGTGATCGGAGCAGCGGTGTTGCTGTTCATCGCGTCGTTCCTCAATCTCTACTCCGTTTCCGGGTACAGCGTTGACGTGAACGCCTGGGACAACCTCGGCTACGGCCTCGGCGTCTACATGGGCGGGGTCATCGGCGCCGCCCTGATCGTCGTCAACCGCTGCCTGCCGCAGCCGCGCAAGGTCCTCGGGCTCGACCTGGGCACGGCCGGCGTGGCGTTCACGGTTCTCGTGGCGTGGAGCCTGTTCTGGTCGCTCGTGGACGTCGGGGACAACGCCAGCGCCGCCGCCGGTCTCATCCTCGGCTTCATCGCGGCCCTCGTCCTGGCCGGCGCGGCCGTCGCGACCCCCCTGGTCCCCGCCCTGCAGGCCGCCCTCGTCGGCGCCCCCAAGCCTCCCTCCCAGCCCTACGGCGGTCAGCCGCAGGGTGGTTACGGCTACCCGGGCGCCTCGCAGCCCGGCCAGCCCGGCCAGCAGCCCTTCGGCGCCCCGGCCTCGCAGCCCACGCAGCCGTTCGGCGGACAGCCGAGCCAGCCGTCGGCTCCGCAGACGCAGTCGCCGGCCCAGGACTTCTCGCCGTTCTGGTTCGCCGTCCCGGTCGCCCGTCCGCTCTTCTCGGAGGACGGCGCACAGGCGCCGATCGCCGAACTGGCGCCGGGCACCTGGTACCTGGCGGTCGAGCAGCGCGGTGCGACCCTGGTGGCGCAGACGCAGGACGGCCGTCGCGGTGTGCTCCAGGACACCTCGGGCATCCAGCGCGGCTGATCCGCCCCCCGTTCCCTCGACGGCCCCCCGCCCTTTCCGGCGGGGGGCCGTTGTCGTACAGTCGCAGCACGCCAGGAACTGACGGTTCGTCAGGACATCGGGACTCTGCTTCTGGAGGCGCCATGCGGCTCGGTCTCGCGCTCGGCTACTGGGGGCGCGGCCCCTCGGCGGACCACGTGCCGCTCGCCGTCGAGGCGGAGCGGCTCGGCTACCACTCGGTGTGGACCGCGGAGTCCTGGGGCTCGGACGCGTTCACCCCGCTCACCTGGATCGCCGCGCACACCACACGCATCCGGCTCGGCACGGCCGTCGCGCAGATGGCCGCACGCTCCCCCACCACGACCGCGATGCACGCGCTCACCCTCGACCACCTCTCCGGCGGTCGCATGATGCTCGGCCTCGGTCTGTCGGGGCCCCAGGTCGTCGAGGGCTGGTACGGGCGGCCGTTCCCGAAGTCACCGCTGACCGCGACCCGGGAGTACGTCGACGTCGTGCGCCAGGTCCTGCGGCGCGAGCGTCCGGTCGAACTGGACGGCCGCTTCCACTCCCACCCCTACCGGGGCGCCGACGGCACGGGGCTCGGCAGGGCGCTGAAGCCGATCACGCACCCGCTGCGGGCCGAACTGCCGCTGCTGCTCGGCGCCGAGGGACCGAGGAACATCGCGCAGACGACCCGGATCGCGGACGGCTGGCTGCCGCTGTACTGGTCGCCGACGCGTCCCCAGGCGTACGAGGCCTCGCTCACCGGTCTGTCCGAGGACTTCCTCGTGGCGCCGATGGCCCGCGCGCACGTCTGTGACGACCTCTCCGAGGGGCTGCTGCCGGTCAAGGCGATGCTCGGCTTCTACATCGGGGGCATGGGGCACGCGGCCCGCAACTTCCACGCCGACCTGATGGCCCGGATGGGCTTCGAGGAGGAGGCCCGCAGGATCCAGCGGCTGTTCCTGGAAGGGCGCAGGGAGGAAGCCGTCCTGGCCGTCCCCGACGCCTTCGCGGACGAGATCTCGCTCGTCGGCCCGCGTGAACGCATCGCCGAGCGACTGGAGTCGTGGCGCAAGGGCCCGGTGACCGACCTGCTGGTCCTGTCCCCGGACCGCCGGACCCTGCGCGTGCTGGCCGAACTGAACTCCTAGGAACGGCGGGTGGGCCCGTCCGGGTTTCATCGGGGAACGACGGGCAACCCGCTGGACATGTCCCCTAGATATCGCAACGGCTCGAATCAGGCGGGGACGGTCATCGCGATCGTCGCGGACGTCATGGCCGTCATCCTCGGTCTCTGGATCCTGATGTACCTGCTCGAGGCCAACCGCGGCAACGACCTCGTGCAGTTCGTCCACAGCACCGCGGCCTGGCTGGCCGGCTGGTCGCGCGACCTGTTCACCTTCGACGAGGAGTGGGCGCGCGTCGTCGCGGGCTACGGTCTGGCCGCCGTCGTCTACCTGTTCGTCGGCCACGCGGTGGCCAACCGCATCCACCGCCACTGACCGGCACCGGCGGCCGGGAGCACCAAGAGAAGCCCGTGCCGGAAAAGCCCGCGGAGCCCGAAGGCTCCGGAGCGTCCGGACGGTCCGGGAAAAGGGACCGTCCGGACCTTCAGCGGGCCGGAGTGCAGCAGTCGGGGTCCAGGCCGGTCGGCAGGCGCTCGCCGCCGAAGACCGCGCACGTGGGCTCGTCGCCGCCCAGTGCGGCGACCGCCAGGAGCAGGGAGCCCGCCGTCCAGGCGGTGAGTTCCTCGGGCCAGATCGCCCGGTCCTCGAAGACGTAGCCCGTCCAGTACAGACCGGAGCGCGGATCGCGCAGGTGCTGGATGGACTGGAGGATCTCCAGGGCGCGGTCGGACTCGCCCACCGCCCAGAGCGCGAGGGCGAGTTCGGCCGATTCACCGCCGGTCACCCACGGGTTGGGGACCACGCAGCGCACCCCGAGGCCGGGCACCACGAAGCGGTCCCAGCCCTCCTCTATGCGGGACTTGGCCTCGGCGCCCGTCAACGCGCCGCCGAGCACCGGGTAGTACCAGTCCATGGAGTAGCGGTCCTTGTCGAGGAACCGCTCCGGGTGCCGCCGGATGGCGTGCCGCAGCGCGCCGACGGCCAGCTCCCAGTCGGGCTGCGGCTCCTCGCGCTGCTCGGCGATGGCGAGGGCGCAGCGCAGCGCGTGGTGGATCGACGAACTCCCGGTCAGCAGCGCGTCGCCGACCGCCGTCCCGTCGTCCTCGCGCTTCCAGCCGATCTGTCCGCCGGGCTGCTGGAGCCGCAGCACGAACTCCACGGCCGCGTAGACGGCGGGCCACATGCGGTCCAGGAAGACGTCGTCGCCGGTCGCCAGGTAGTGGTGCCAGACGCCGACCGCGATGTACGCGCAGAAGTTGGTCTCGCGGCTGCGGTCGGTGACGTCCTCGAAGTCCCCGTCGGCGTAGGCCGCGTACCAGGAGCCGTCCTCGTTCTGGTGCCGTGCCAGCCACTCGTAGGCCCGCTCGGCGGCCTCGTGCTCGCCGGCCGCGTCGAGCGCCATGGCGGCCTCGGTGTGGTCCCACGGGTCGAGGTGGTGGCCGCGGAACCACGGGATGGCTCCGTCGGGGCGCTGCACCGCGAGGATCCCGCGCACGGTGGCGGCGGCTTCCTCTGCGGTGAGGACCCCGGGCAGGACGAGGTGTTCTGTCCGCCGGGGAGTGGTCACGTGGCGTCCGCCTCGGAAGCGGTCCTCGCGGAGCCGGCGGCGAGCTTCGGCAGGTGCGGCTTGGTCGCGTACGCCACGAAGCTCTTGCCGATCAGCGGGTTCAGCGCCTGCTCGACGACCCGGGTGGCCAGCGGCTTCTTCATGATGTCCCAGACCAGCAGCTTGTGGTACGCCCGCACGGGCAGCGCCTTGTCGTTGTCGACGCCGAACGCGCACTTCAGCCACCAGTACGGCGAGTGCAGCGCGTGCGCGTGGTGCGAGCCGTAGGGCCGCAGTCCGGCCTGGCGGATCTTCGCGAGCAGTTCGTCCGCCCGGTAGATGCGGATGTGGCCGCCCTCGACCTCGTGGTAGGCGTCGGACAGCGCCCAGCAGACCTTCTCCGGGCCGTAGCGCGGCACCGTGATCGCGATGCGCCCGCCCGGCTTGAGCACGCGGACCATCTCGGCGAGGACGCCCTTGTCGTCCGGGATGTGCTCCATGACCTCGGAGATGATCACGACGTCGAAGGACTCGTCGGGGAAGGGCAGCGCGAGCGCGTCGCCCTCCATGGCCGTCGCGGTGGCCCCGGCGGGCGCCTCCCCGGCCTCCTTCATCGCCGCGAACCACTTCGCGACCTCGCGGATCTCCTCGGCGTTCTGGTCCAGCGCCACGACCTGCGCGCCGCGCCGGTAGCACTCGAAGGCGTGCCGGCCGGCACCGCATCCGAGGTCCAGGACGCGGTCCCCGGGGGCGAGCGGGAACCGGGAGAAGTCGACGGTCAGCACGTGGCCCTGCTTTCGCGGTTGACTGCAACGAGTTCTTCGGCCGCGGTAGTGCCTTCCGCGGCCTCGGCGCGGCCGGCTCCCGGGGTCGCCGGGGAACCGGCGTCCGGCGCGCCGCCGCGCCCGTCGATGCCCGCGGCGACGGCCCCGCGCGAGCGGGTCCGGGACGCGGGAAGGGCCATCGCCGCACGGTAGTGGGCCACCGTGCCCTCGGCCGCCCTGGCCCAGGTGAAGCGTGCGAGGACGCGCTCGCGCCCGGCGGAGCCGAGCCGCGCCCGCAGTGCGGGGTCGCCGAGGAGCCGGCCGAGGGCCGCCGCCAGCGCTCCCGGGTCGCCCGGCGGAACCGCGAGGCAGGTCTCGCCGTCGGGGCCGGCGACCTCGGGGATCGCTCCGCCGGTGGTGGCCACCAGCGGGGTCCCGGTGGCCATCGCCTCGGCGGCGGGCAGCGAAAAGCCCTCGTACAGGGAGGGCACGCAGGCGACCTCGGCCGAGCGGACGAGGTCGACGAGCTCGGCGTCGGAGATGCCCTTGACGAACTCGACGGCGCCGTCGAGGCCGTACCGCTCGATGGCCTGGGCGACCGGTCCGTCCTCGGCGCGCTTGCCGACGACGACGAGGTGCGCGCCCGGGTGCTCGGTACGCACCTTCGCGAGCGCCTCGATCAGGAACACCAGGCCCTTGAGCGGCACGTCGGCGCTGGAGGTGGTGACGATGCGGCCCGGCACCTGGGGCACGGAGGGGTCCGGCGAGAAGAGGTCGGTGTCCGCGCCGATGTGGACGACGTGGATGCGGTCCTGCTCGACGCGCAGGTGGTCGACGATCTCCTGGCGGGAGGTGCCGGAGACGGTGAGCACGGACGGCAGGCGGCGCGCGACGCGCTTCTGCATGCGGGTGAAGGCGTACCAGCGGCGGACGGAGGCGCGGCGCTGCCAGCCCTCGGCGGCGTCCAGTTCCAGCTGCCGGTCGACGGTGATGGGGTGGTGGATGGTGGTCACCAGCGGGGCGCCGATGTCGCCCAGCAGCCCGTAGCCGAGGGTCTGGTTGTCGTGGACGACGTCGAACTCGCCTCGGCGGGCGCGCAGGTGGCGGCGGGCGCGCAGCGAGAAGGTCAGCGGCTCGGGGAAGCCGCCGGTCCACATCGTGCCGACCTCGAGGGCGTCGATCCAGTCGCGGTACTCGTCGCGCGCGGGGGTGCGGAAGGGGTCGGGCTGGCGGTACAGGTCCAGGCTGGGCAGCTCGGTGAGGCTCAGGCCGTCGAGGCCCTCGTCGAGCACCGGGTAGGGCTGGGAGCCGATGACCTCGACGCGGTGCCCGAGGCGGGCGAGTTCGCGCGAGAGGTGCCGTACGTAGACACCCTGGCCGCCGCAGAACGGGTTTCCCTTGTAGGTGAGGAGCGCGATGCGCAGGGGTCGTTCCCCGTCGGCTGCCGCGCCCTTTCCGGGGTCCGCATCCATGGCCTCAGCGGTCACTTCCGGTCCCCTTCTCCCTGCACTTTCCCGCGAGATTACGCCGGGACGCTAATCTAGAACAAGTTTCAGACTTGATCGTTCACGGAGCACTGAATCTACCGGCAGGTAGCGCCGCTGTGAGCGGTGGATCAGGTGATTCACGCCACGACGGAGCGGCGGAATCACTCGATCCACTCGGTGGTGTGACGCCCTGCGGTCGGCTCGTCGCTCCCCTCGCCGATGTCACGGAACGGACCCATGCCTGCGCAAGCCAAGGCGGACTCGAAGAACGCGCGACCGACGCCGGGGGCCGGCACGCCCGCCGCCTCCCCGGGCACCGCGCACACCCGGCCGCACCCCATGTCGCACCCCGCCTCTCCCCCGCTCACCGAGCGGCAGGAGGCGCGCCGCCGCCGGATCCTGCACGCGAGCGCGCAGCTCGCCAGCCGGGGCGGCTTCGACGCCGTGCAGATGCGCGAGGTCGCGGAGTCCTCGCAGGTCGCCCTCGGCACCCTGTACCGCTACTTCCCCTCGAAGGTGCACCTGCTGGTCGCCACGATGCAGGACCAGCTGGAGCACATGCACGGCACCCTGCGCAAGAAGCCGCCGGCCGGGGACACGGCCGCGGAGCGGGTGGCGGAGACCCTGATGCGGGCGTTCCGCGCCCTCCAGCGCGAGCCGCACCTGGCCGACGCGATGGTCCGCGCGCTCACCTTCGCGGACCGCAGCGTCAGTCCCGAGGTCGACCAGGTCTCGCGGCAGACCACGGTGATCATCCTGGACGCGATGGGCCTCGACGACCCGACGCCGGCCCAGCTCTCCGCGGTCCGCGTCATCGAGCACACCTGGCACTCGGCGCTGATCACCTGGCTCTCCGGGCGTGCCTCGATCGCCCAGGTCAAGATAGACATCGAGACGGTCTGCCGGCTGATCGACCTGACCGGCCCGAGCGACGGGTAGCCCGTGGACGGGCGGGAGGACCCGGGCCACGGGGAAGACCCGCCCGGCCGCGACGACCGCAGGAGCCGCGGCTAGCCCACCCGCTCCAGGCCGCTCCAGCTGCGGCCGATCGCCTTCTCCCCCGCCCAGCGCTCCAGCAGTCGCCGCGCCTCCGGTTCCGGGGCCGCCAGCGACACCGTCTGGGCGCCCGCCCGGACGTCGCGTTCCTGCTGGTGGGTGCCCTCGCTGCAACAGGCGCAGAGGACGTTCACGGCACTGGCGGGCTCGGCGCCGTAGCCGTGCCCGGTGAACAGGGCGAGCAGGGCCTCCAGGTCCTCCGCCCCGCCGGCGGCGACCGTCACCGCCAGGGTCGGCAGCGGCGAGGGCTCGAAGAGCGTGAGTTCGTCGAACACGGGGAACGCCGTGCCCCCGTAGACCCGTTCGCCCTTGGGTTCGCCGTCGTGCACGACGATCTCGCCGTACCGCCGGCCGCCCGTGACGGGCACGTTCACCACGCGCCCCCGGGTCGGGCACAACCGCTCGATCCACACGACCTCCCGCTCCCCGTCGGTGTCCAGCCGTACGCAGGCGGCGCCGAAGCGGCCCTCGATCTCACCCTCCCCGTCGGGGATCTCGATGCCGAAGCCGTCCCAGGCGTCGCGGGCGGTCGCCCAGTCCCGCAGGATCGTGGCGGCGATGCCGAGGTTCCAGTACGCGGGATCGCCCTCGCCGCGCGGGGACCGGGCCGCCGCCTCCCGCCCTAGTTCGAGGGCCTTGTCCCAGTTGCGCAGGAACTTGTGGGCGAGCGCGGCGTCGTACCACCACACCGCGCTCGGCTCCTCGTCGGGGAAATGCGCCAGCACCCGTTCGTAGAGGTCGGCGGAGCGCTGCCACTCCTCGGCGTCCCACGCCTTCCCCGCTTCCCCGATCAGCTTCCTGGCCTCGGACTTCTGCACGCTTCCCGCCCCGGTCGTTCCGTCGAAAGCCGGAGGATATCCGGGGAGGCGGACCGCTACCGTGCCCGGTCCGGCCGCCTACTCCTCCGGCGGGAACACCGGCTCGCCGCCGGCCAGCAGCGAGATCACGACGGCCTCGACCGGGCAGCCCTCGGCCGCTTCGAGGATCTTCTCGTTGGCGTCGGTCTCCGGCTCGACGGGGTGGGACTGCATGGCGGAGTCGAGGCGGAAGGCGTCCGGGGCGAGGTGGACGCACTGGGCCGAGCCGATGCAGACGGAACGGTCGACCCCGACCTGCCAGCGGTCGCCCATCCTCAGGCCTCCCAGCCGGCCGGCAGGTGGATCATCTTGTGCTCCAGGTACTCGCCGTACCCCTCGGGCCCGAACTCCCGCCCGAGGCCCGAGTTCTTGTAGCCGCCGAAGGGGCCGAGCATGTCGAGGCTGAAGGTGTTCACCGAGTAGGTGCCGGTACGGACCTGCCGGGCGACGTCGATGCCGTGGGCGACGTCCGCCGTCCAGACGCTGCCGCTCAGCCCGTAGTCGGAGTCGTTGGCGATCTTCACGGCCTCGGCCTCGTCGCCGTAGGGGAGCAGACAGATCACCGGGCCGAAGATCTCCTCCCGGGCTATGCGCATCGAGTTGTCGACGTCCCCGAACAGGGTCGGCTCGACGTACCAGCCGCGGTCGAGGCCCCGCGGACGCCCGCCGCCGGCCAGGATCTTGGCGCCCTCCTCCTGGCCGATGCGGATGTAGTCGAGGTTGCGCCGCCGCTGCCGCTCGGCGACCAGCGGGCCGACCTGGGTGGCCGGGTCGAGCGGGTCGCCGACGACCAGCGCGTTCGCCGCCGCGGCGAAGGCGTCCGCGAACTCGTCGTAGCGCGAGCGGGGCACGAGGATGCGGGTCTGGGCCACGCACGCCTGGCCGTTGTTCATCCAGGCCGCCGAGGCGATCCCGGGGACCGCGGTGGCGAGGTCCGCGTCCGGCAGCACCACGGCCGCCGACTTTCCGCCCAGCTCCAGGGTCACGCGGGTGAGATGACGGGAGGCGACCTCCATCACCCGCTTGCCCGCGGCGACCGAACCGGTGAAGGAGACCTTGTCGACGCCGGGGTGCCCGACCAGGTACTCGCTGACCTCGCGGTCGGCCGGGAGGATCGACAGCACCCCTTCGGGCAGCCCGGCCTCCTGCGCGATCTCCCCCAGCAGATAGGCGTCCAGGGGCGATTCGGGCGACGGCTTCAGCACGACGGTGCAGCCGGTCAGCAGCGCGGGCGCGAGCTTGGCCGCCGCCACGAACTGCGGGACGTTCCACGGCACGACGGCCGCCACCACGCCCACCGGCTCACGGCGGACGAGGAGCTTGCCGAGGACCCCGTCGCGGGCCTCCTCGCACGGGTAGCCGCGCGCGACCGTGATCGCCGAGTCCCACACCATCATCGCGCCGAGGGCCTGCGCGAGGACGCTCCAGGAATAGGGGGAGCCGTTCTCGGAGGAGATGACACGGGCGATCTCCTCGTGGCGCACCGCGATGGCGTCCTTGATCCGGGCCACGACCGCGATCCGCTCGTCGAGGCCCATGCGCGGCCAGGGCCCCTCGTCGAACGCCCGGCGCGCCGCGGCGACGGCCCGGTCGACGTCGGCGGCCGAGGCGTGCGGCACCCGGCCGATGACCTCCTCGGTGTGCGGCGAGATCACCTCGATGACGTCCTTGCCGAGCGGGTCGGTCAACTCCCCGCCGATGAACAGCTGTCCGTGTTCCACGAGTCCGGTCATGGCCGGCTGCCTCCCGAGGGCGCTCTCCGCCACCTGTTCTGACGCTTCATCAGATACGAGAACTGATACCAGTTCCAGTCGAATGAGTCCACGGCACGGACGCGGCGGCGGAACGCCGTCCGCGCGGACGGGGCAGTCGACTTGGGCTCCCATTGGAACCCGTTCTAGTTATAGTGGCGGGAATCGGCGATGGGTGGAAGCGCATGACGCAGGTGACCGATCACGGCGGGGGCGTACGGTCGATCAGGGTCCCCATCCCGGACAACCCGCTCGGCCACACGCTGGTGTACCTGGTCGACACCGACGCGGGGCCCGTGCTCGTCGACACCGGCTGGGACGACCCGGCCTCCTGGGACACCCTCACCGAGGGGATCACCGGCTGCGGGAGCTCGGTCGCGGAGATCCACGGCGTGCTCGTCACCCACCACCACCCCGACCACCACGGCCTGTCGGGCCGGGTCCGGGAGGAGTCCGGCGCCTGGATCGCGATGCACGCCGCCGACGCGGCGATCGTCGGGCGCACCCGCGAGACCCGGCCCGAGGGCTGGTTCGCCTACATGGCCGCCAAGCTGGAGGCCTCCGGCGCCCCGGAGGAGCATGTCGCCCCGCTCCGCGAGACGCACAGGCCGGTCCGCCGTCCCAGCACCCTGCCCGGCTTCTCCCCCGCGCTGCCCGACCGCGAGATCGTCCCCGGCGAACTCCTGCCCCTGCCCGGCCGTCGGCTGCGCGCCGTCTGGACCCCCGGCCACACCCCCGGGCACGTCTGCCTCCACCTGGAGGAGGCCCACCCGGACCGGTTGCCCGGCAACGGGCGCCTGTTCTCCGGTGACCACCTGCTGCCGAGGATCACCCCGCACATCGGCCTCTACGAGGACCCGGACACCCACGGGCGCCCGCCCTGGGCGAGCGGCGTCGAGGGCCTGACGGAGATCGCCGACCCGCTCGGCGACTACCTCGACTCGCTGGAGCGCGTCGGCCGGCTCGGCCCCGCCGAGGTGCTCCCGGCCCACCAGCACGTGTTCACCGACGCCCCCTCCCGGGTCGCGGAGCTGCTCGCCCACCACGAGGAGCGGCTCACCGGTCTGCTCGCGCTGCTCCGCGTACCGCTCACGCCCTGGCAACTCGCCGAACGCATGGAGTGGAACCGCCCGTGGGCCGAGATCCCCTACGGATCACGGAACATCGCGGTCTCCGAGGCCGAGGCCCACATCCGTCGGCTGGTGAAGCTGGGCCGGGCCGAGGCGGTGGCGGGCAGCGACCCGGTGACGTACGCGGCGGTCTGAGACCACCGCACGGACCGACCGCCCGACGACTCCCCTGCCCCCGGTCCCTCGGCCGTCCGACGACTCCCGCGTCCCGGCCCCTCAGCCGCCCAACAGCTCCCGCACCAACTCGTCCGCCTCGCCGAGGAGTCCGGCCTCGTCGGCGCTCGCCGCCGGGTCGGCCGCCCTGCGCCGGCCCGCCTCCAGGAGCCCCGCCTCGGTCACCTGGTCCTCGTTCCCGTCGAGCAGCGCCTCCAGCACCTCCCCGGCCACGTCCCCGGCCGCCTCGCCGCCGACGGCGACCCGCGCGAGGATCACGGCGGACATCGCCCAGTCGAGAGCGGGCGCCCCCTCCTCGGCGCCGGACCAGCCGATGACCTTCGGCCCGTCCGGGGTGAGCATCACGTTGCCGGGGTGCAGGTCCAGGTGCAGGACACGGACACCGGGGTCGGCGGAGATCAGCGCGGGCACGGCGTGCAGCTTGCGCAGCAGCCTGGCCAGGACGAGCCCCGCCTCCTGGGCGGAGAGCAGGCCCTGCCCGAACGCCTCCAGGACGGTCGGCCCGGACAGCCGCTCCATCACCAGGTCCCCGCGGGCCGCGGCCCGCACACCCGGCACCGGATAGCCGTGCGAGCGCAGGTGCTGCATCACCGCCGCCTCGGCCGCGGCGTCGCCCCGGCCCGCACGGTCCCGCCGCAGCACCCACGCCTCGTCGATCTCGTAGACGTCCGCAGAACGCCCCGAGCCGAGCAGTCTCCCGGTTCGCATGACCCGAACCTAGCGGATGTCGCCCAGGTCACCCCGGGCCAGTGCCGCACGCGACAACCGACCGATTCCGCACGGCCGGTAGAGTGTGCGCGTCGTCATCACACCCTTACGAGGAGAAGCCGGTGCAAATCCGGCGCTGACCCGCAACCGTGAGCCACTTCGGTGGTGAGCCGGATCGCCTCGCACGGGACGTGACCGGCTCGTGCCCTCGGCAGCCCGCCGACGGCCGGCACCGTCGAGGGATACGGAGCCGGAGCCGCCCGGATGCCTGAGCGTGCCCGGTGCTGCCCGGCTCCCCGCAGGGAGAGTCATGTCTGTTCGCCGCACCGCAGCGGTACTGGCCGCCACCGCCGTCATCGGGGCGGTCGCCGCACCGGCCGCCACCGCCGCCGGCTCGTCCCCCTCACCGACCCCCTCGGTGGCGCTCCCCTCGGGCCTGTTCGGCTCCGCCGACCCGACCTACGACGGTGTCTGGCGCCAGTCGCTCGCGCTGCTCGCCCAGCACACCGTCGGCGTGAAGCCCGCCGTCAAGGCCGTGGACTGGCTGACCGGCCAGCAGTGCGCGAACGGCGCCTTCGCCGCGTACCGCGCCGACGCGGGTGCCGCGTGCGACGCGAAGACCCAGGTCGACACCAACAGCACCGCGGCCGCCGTCCAGGCCCTCGGCGCGCTCGGCGGGCACGACGACGCCACCGGCAAGGCCGTGGCCTGGCTGAAGTCCGCGCAGAACAAGGACGGCGGCTGGGGCTACATGGCCGGCGGACCCAGCGACACCAACTCGACGTCCGTCGTGATCGGCGCGCTGAAGGCGGTCGGCACGAAGCCCGCGAGCGTCACCAAGGACGGCAAGTCCCCCCACGACGCCCTGCTGAAGCTGTCGACGGCCTGCGACGCGGAGGGCGACGGCGCCTTCGCCTACCAGCCCGACAAGAAGGGCAAGCTCGCGGCGAACGCGGACGCGACCGCGGCGGGCGTGACGGCCGGCATGGGCCAGGGCTTCGTGGCGGCGACCGGCAACGCCTTCGACCTCACGGGCTGCCACATCGGTGACGAGCCCAACCTGGCGGACGCGGCGGGCAACGGCGCCGAGTACCTCGCCAAGACCATGGCGAAGACCTCGTACCTGAAGTCCGCGCTGCCCGGCGCCGAGGACCAGCCCGACTACGGCAACACGGCGGACGCGGTCGTGGCCCTGGCCGCCATCGGCGCGACGAAGGACGCGCAGAAGCCGCTCGCCTGGCTGGAGAAGAACTCCGCGGACTGGGCGGCCAAGTCCGGCCCGGCCGCGTACGCGCAGCTGATCTTCGCCGCGCACGCCACCGGCACCGACCCGCGCGACTTCGGCGGCAAGGACCTCGTCGCACAGCTCAACGCCACGGGTCCCGCCCCGGTCGCGGCCGGCGCCTCGGCGAGCCCGAGCGAGAAGAAGAACGACGAGAAGAAGGACGACGGCGAGGGCCTCGGCGTCTGGTGGATCATCGGCGTCGGCCTGGTCGCGGGCATCGGCATCGGCTTCCTGATCAGCGGCCGCAACAAGAAGCAGCAGCTGTGACCGCCCGTCGGACGACCGCGCCCGCCCTGGCCCTGGCGCTGGCCCTCCTGCTCCTCGTCCTCGGCGGCGCGGGGCAGGCCCGGGCCGTCGGCTACCGCTACTGGTCCTTCTGGGACCTGACGGGCGGGAAGTGGACGTACGCCACCCAGGGCCCGTCGACCGCGCGGCCGTCCGACGGCGACGTCCAAGGCTTCCGCTTCGCGGTGAGCGAGGACTCCCAGCACGCCGTGCAGCCGCGCGGGGAGCGGGAGTTCGCCACGATATGCGCCAAGACGCCCGCCCGGGACGGCAAGAAGCGGGTGGCCCTGGTCATCGACCCGGGCACGGCCGCCGACGCGCCGTCCGGCGAGACGCCCCCGGCCGCGCGCACCGCCTGCGCCCGGGTCGCCCCCGACGCGAGCACCGCGGAGGCCCTGGCCGCCGTCGCCCCGCCCCTGCGCTACGACACCAACGCCCTGCTGTGCGCCATCGCGGGCTATCCGCGTACGGGCTGTGGCGACACGGTCGAGGCCGCCGGACCGGCCGCGTCCTCCGGAACGACCGCTTCCGCCGACCCGCAGACCTCCGCGCCGGTCCGCCAGGGCCCCTCGGTGGGCCTGTTGGCGGGGGCGGCCGCGGTGGCCGCGCTGGGCGCGGCCGCCGTCTGGCAGGCCCGTCGGCGCAAGGGCTAGGCACCGTCCATGACCGAGGCCGACCGCCCCACCACCCCCGCGAGGCGGTGGGGCTCCCGCCTGCCCGAACAGCGCCGGGAACCCGGCACATCGGCCCCCCGCCGCCCGGGCCCGGCCACGGCGGATTCGCCGCCGGACACCGCCCCGACGGAGCGATCGCCGAACGGCACCCCCGCAGGGGCGTCACCGGACGCCGCACCGGGGGGATCACCGCTGCCCGCCGGCCCTGCGGGGCAGTCGCCGGACTCCCGCACGGGCGGCGCGGGCCGTGCCGCCCGCGCCGTCCCCCCTGTCGCAGCCCGCGCCGACGCACTGCACCCCGGGGCCTGGTGGATCTGGGCGCTGGGGCTCGGCACCGCGGCCTCCCGCACCACGAACCCCCTCCTGCTCGCGCTGCTCATGGCGGTGGCGGGCTTCGTGGTGGCGACCCACCGCACCGACGCCCCCTGGGCCCGCTCCTACACCGCGTTCGTGAAGCTGGCCGCGGCCGTCCTCGTCATCCGCCTGGCCTTCGCCGTCTTCCTCGGCTCCCCGATCCCCGGTACGCACGTGATCGTCACGCTCCCCGAGATCCCCCTCCCGCACTGGGCGCAGGGGGTGCGCCTCGGTGGCCGGGTCACCGCCGAGGGCCTGCTCTTCTCGCTCTACGACGGCCTGAAGATGGCCGCCCTCCTCGTCTGCGTCGGCGCGGCCAACGCCCTGGCGAACCCGGCGAGGCTGCTCAAGTCACTGCCGGGAGCCCTGTACGAGGCCGGTGTCGCGGTGGTCGTCGCGCTCACCTTCGCGCCGCACCTGATCGCCGACGTCCAGCGGCTGCGCGCCGCGCGCCGGCTCCGCGGCCGTCCCGACCGGGGACTGCGCGGCCTCCTGCACGTCGGACTCCCGGTCCTGGAAGGCGCGCTGGAGCGTTCGGTCGCGCTGGCGGCCGCGATGGACGCACGCGGGTACGGACGCACGGCCGAGGTCCCGGCCGCCGTCCGCCGGACCACCGGGGCCCTCACCCTGGGCGGTCTGCTCGGTGTCTGCGCCGGCACCTACGGACTGCTGACAGCGGCGGGCGACAGCTACGGCCTGCCGGTCCTGCTCGCGGGGCTCGGCACGGCGCTCGGCGGCCTGTGGCTGGGCGGCCGCCGCTCGCCGCGGACGCGGTACCGGCCGGACCGCTGGGGCGTGAGGGCCTGGCTGGTCGCCGGATCAGGCATCGCGGTCGCGGCCCTCATGATCCTGGCCGCCTCCGGGGACCCCGCCGCGCTGCGCCCCGGCGTCGTCCCCCTGGTCGCCCCCGCCCTCCCCCTCTGGCCGGCGGCGGCGCTCCTGCTCGGCCTGCTCCCCGCCTTCACGGCCCCGCCCGCCCGGCCCGCCCCCGCCCCCGCCCCCGCCCCCGAGGAGTCATCGTGATCCGCTTCGAGGATGTCTCCGTGACGTACGCCGGAGCGGCCGAACCCTCCGTCCGGGGCGTGGACCTCGAGGTGCCGGAGGGCGAACTGGTGCTGCTGGTCGGCCCGTCCGGGGCCGGCAAGTCGACGGTGCTGGGCGCGGTGAGCGGACTGGTCCCGCACTTCACGGGCGGAACGCTGCGCGGCCGGGTCACCGTCGCCGGGCGGGACACCCGTACCCACAAGCCGCGCGAACTCGCGGACGTGGTCGGCACGGTGGGCCAGGACCCGCTGTCCCACTTCGTGACGGACACGGTGGAGGACGAACTCGCCTACGGCATGGAGTCACTGGGGCTGGCGCCCGCCGTGATGCGCCGACGCGTCGAGGAGACCCTGGACCTCCTCTCGCTGGCCGACCTCCGCGACCGCCCGATCGCCACCCTCTCCGGCGGCCAGCAGCAGCGCGTCGCGATCGGTTCGGTGCTCACCCCGCACCCCCGCGTCCTGGTCCTCGACGAACCCACCTCGGCCCTGGACCCCGGCGCCGCCGAGGAGGTCCTCGCCGTCCTGCAACGCCTGGTCCACGACCTCGGCACCACGGTCCTGATGGCCGAGCACCGCCTGGAACGCGTCGTCCAGTACGCCGACCGCCTCGCCCTCCTCCCCGCGCCGGGCGCTCCCCTGACCGTCGGCACCCCGGCCGAGATCATGGCCGTCTCCCCGGTCCGCCCGCCTGTGGTGGACCTCGGCCGTCTGGCCGGCTGGTCCCCGCTGCCACTGACCGTGCGCGACGCGCGCCGCAGGGCGGGAACACTGCGCGAACGTCTCACCCCCACGCCTCCGCCCCCGGCCGAACCCGCCGCAGGCGTCACCCCGCCCCTCCCCGTCCCCCAGGCACAGGCACAGGCACAGCCACCGGCACCCCCAGCCACCACCACCCCCCTCCTCTCCCGTCTCCTCCGAGGCCGCGGCCGACGCGGCCCCGGAACCACCCCGCCGCCTTCCCCCTCGCCCGAGGTGGCGGTCGTCGAGTCGCTGGCCGTCCGACGCGGGCGCGTCGAGGCGCTGCGCCGGGTCGACCTGACCGCAGGGCCCGGCGAGACGATCGCGCTGATGGGCCGCAACGGCGCCGGGAAGTCGACGCTGCTCGGAGCGCTGGTCGGCCTGGTCGAGCCGGCCTCCGGTTCCGTCCGGGTCGGCGGGGCCGCACCGCACCGCACGGCGCCCCGTGACCTCGTACGCCGCGTGGGACTCGTACCGCAGGAACCACGGGATCTGCTGTACGCGGACACGGTGGCCGCCGAGTGCGTGGCGGCCGACCAGGACGCCGGGGCCGCCGCCGGGACCTGCCGGGCGCTGGTGTCCGGGCTGCTGCCGGACATCGCGGACGACACGCATCCCCGTGACCTGTCGGAGGGGCAGCGGCTGGCGCTGGCGCTGGCCGTCGTCCTCACGGCCCGCCCCCCACTCCTGCTCCTCGACGAGCCGACCCGCGGCCTCGACTACGCCGCCAAGGCCCGGCTGGTCACCGTGCTGCGCGGACTGGCCGCCGAGGGGCACGCCATCGTGCTGGCCACCCACGACGTGGAACTCGCCGCCGAGCTCGCCGACCGTGTGGTGATCCTCGCGGACGGCGAGGTCGTCGCCGACGGTCCCACCGCCGAGGTGGTCGTCGCGTCCCCGTCCTTCGCCCCGCAGGTCGCCAAGATCCTGGCCCCCGGACCATGGCTCACCGTCGCCCAGGTCAGGAGGGCCCTCGCATGAGCACGGCCGAAGCGTCCGCCCCCCGCCCCGAACCCCGGAACCGGCCGCGTCACCAGCCCCAGGCCCGTGCCGTCCGCCTCGGCCCGCGCTCCGTCGCCGCCCTGGCCCTGGTCAGCGCGACCGGGGCCGCCGGATTCGCCTGGCCGCTCTTCGCGGGGCCCGGCTCACAGGTCAGCGCGCACGCCCAGGACGCTCCCTGGCTGTTCGCGGGGCTCCTCGTCCTGCTGGTCGCGGTGGTCGCGGCGACGATCTCCGAGTCGGGCCTCGGCCCGAAGGCGGTCTCCATGCTCGGTGTGCTGGCCGCGACCGGCGCCGCGCTGCGCCCGATCGGGGCCGGGACCGCCGGCATCGAGCCGATGTTCTTCCTGATGGTGCTGAGCGGGCGGGTGCTCGGACCGGGATTCGGGTACGTCCTCGGGTCCGTGACCATGTTCGCCTCGGCGCTGCTGACCGGCGGGGTGGGGCCCTGGATGCCCTTCCAGATGCTGGCCATGGGCTGGTTCACGATGGGCGCCGGCCTCCTGCCGGGCCCGGACCGGCTGCGCGGACGCGCCGAACTCCTGATGCTCGCCGCATACGGCTTCCTCGCCGCCTTCGCCTACGGCACCGTCATGAACCTGGCCGGCTGGCCCTTCATGGACGCACTGGCCTCGAACATCGCCTTCGACCCGCACGCCGCCGTCCCCGCCAACCTCGCCCGCTTCCTCGCGTACTGCTTCGCCACCTCCCTCGGCTGGGACCTGGGACGGGCGGTCGTCACCGTCGTCCTGACCCTGACGGTCGGCACGCCCCTCCTCAAGGCCCTGCGCCGGGCCACGCGCCGGGCGGCCTTCGAGAGCCCGGTCACGTTCGAGCCCCGGTGACCGGGACCCGCGTCACACCGCCCGGCGGCACCGCGTGCCCTCCCCCGCACCGTCCGTCACACGCGGGGTGAAGCGGCCCACAGGGTCCACGTCACATACGAAGCGGCTTCGTAGATCGAAAAGCATGTCATGGCCGCGCCATTCAGCCCCCTGACCTGCGACTTGAGAGCCACATCACACAACAGACTTTCGCCCCGGATGCGACCACAACTAGTAAAAGGGGTCATTGCGGACGGGTCCGGATCCTGTTTGTCTTGAGGACGTCGCCAGGCGCCACGAGCCCCCACGGGCCGCGGCGCCGACGTACACCGCTCCTTCCGCACACCACGCGGTCACGGCGTACGAGCGACTCCATGTCCCCGAAGAAACAGGTTCTCCGTGTCCGTCTCCGTCATCCGCCGCATCGTCTCTTCCCCGAAGAAGGCCCTCGCCGGCACCGCCGTGGCCGCCGCCACCGCCGGTATGGTCCTGGCCGCGGCGCCCGCCCAGGCCGCCACGCCGACCAGCGCCTCCGCCGCGAAGTCGATCGCCCGCGAGATGATTCCGGACGCCTCGCAGTTCAACGCCTTCAGCAAGATCGTCGAGCACGAGAGCGGCTGGAACGTCACCGCCACCAACTCGTCCTCCGGTGCGTACGGGCTGGTCCAGGCCCTGCCCGGCTCCAAGATGGCCTCCGCCGGCGCCGACTGGAAGACCAACCCCAAGACCCAGATCAAGTGGGGTCTGGACTACATGAACTCCCGCTACGGCAGCCCGGCCGGCGCCTGGGGCTTCTGGCAGGCCAACGGCTGGTACTGACCGGCCCACCACACGAGGCGGCACCCCGTTCCCGGGGCTGCCGCCTTCGTCGTACCCCGGCCTTCTTTCGCCCCCTCCGCCCCTACCCGACCCATCCCGGGGGCGCCGCCCCCGGACCCCGCTCCTCAAACGCCGGAGGGGCTGGATTTTCCCGGCCGGGACTGAAAACTGCACCCGCACCCGGGATCCGGCGCGAGGGGCCGTGCCGGTACATCGATGCCCGTCGCCACCGACGCCCACATCTCCGTCCAACGGCGACGGGCTGATGCACCGGCACGGCCC
>NZ_JBHYPZ010000036.1:0-102430 GCF_042746485.1 Streptomyces sp. NPDC058751
GCTTTCCTCCGGGCGCTTCCCTTCGGTCTTGCGTTTCCGACTCTATCAGACCGTTTCCGTATCCGATTTCCCCGGCGCTTTCCAGGTTCCCGCTTCCGCGTTTCCCTTTCCGGCGAGTCCAAACCCTATCAGTGATTTTCCATCTCGCTGACCACCATCCCGCAAACATGCGGAACAGGACCCCGATATAGGATCTGACAAGTTGGGTGCTGCCGGGCAACGACGCCTTGGTCACGCCGCTCAGCCTCAAGCAGGAGTACGACTCTACATGGGGTGCGGGAGCGGGCGCAAATCGTTTGCCCTGTCCTCTACGGCGCCAATCGGGATCTCTCGCGCGGAACCGGCACTTCATATGACATACCCTGCTCAACAGTGCGCTGTCCGGGACAGGCAGTGACGGACCGTATAGATCTCCACACCTCGGAGGCTTCCCATGACCACCGTGACGTCCCCTCTTGCAGGACGCGCCATCGGACTCGCCGCAGTACCGGACCCGGTGTTCTCCGGAGCGATGGTCGGCCCCGGCACGGCGATCGACCCCGTGCGTGAACCCTCGGAGGCCGTCGCCCCCGTGGACGGCGTGGTCGTCTCGCTTCACCCTCACGCGTTCGTCGTCGTCGACGGTGAGGGTCACGGCGTGCTCACGCACCTGGGCATCGACACCGTGCAGCTCAATGGCGAAGGCTTCGAGCTGCTCGTCAACAAGGGAGACAGCGTGACGCGTGGTCAGAGCGTCGTGCGCTGGGACCCCTCCGCCGTCGAGGCGGCCGGCAAGTCCCCGGTGTGCCCGGTAGTGGCCCTGGAGGCCACGGCGGACTCCCTCTCAGACGTCCGCGAGGACGGCGACGTGAAGGCCGGCGACGCGCTCTTCGGCTGGCAGTGAAATCGACGCTGTCCTGGACGGCGTGTTCGACAACCACCGCGGCGGTGGTACCCGCCGCACTATTCGGAGACGGGTGAGATGGAGACAACGCTGCGAGGCGTCGGCGTGAGCCACGGTGTGGCGATCGGCGAGGTTCGGCACATGGGAACGGCGGTTCTTGAACCGCCTGCCAAGCAGATCCCCCCGGAGGACGCGGACCGCGAACAGGCACGCGCCCGCAAGGCCGTGGAAGACGTGGCGGCCGACCTGATTGCACGCGGCAATCTGGCGGGCGGCGAGGCCCAGGCGGTGCTCGAAGCGCAGGCCATGATGGCCCAGGACCCCGAGCTGACGGCTGATGTGAACCGGCGGATCGCCGTCGGCAGCACGGCCGAGCGTGCGGTCTACGACGCGCTCGCCGCGTACCGGGCCCTACTCGCCGGCGCAGGCGAGTACCTCGCCGGACGCGTGGCCGACCTCGACGACGTCCGGAACCGGATCGTCGCTCGACTGCTCGGCGTCCCCATGCCGGGCGTCCCTGACAGCGACGAGCCCTACGTCCTGATCGCGCGCGACCTCGCGCCCGCCGACACGGCGCTGCTGGACCCGACCCTGGTCCTCGGCTTCGTCACGGAGGAGGGCGGCCCGACCAGCCACAGCGCGATCCTGGCGCGTGCGCTGGGCGTACCGGCCGTCGTGGCCCTCCCCGGCGCGGGTGAGCTCGCCGAAGGCACGGTCATCGCCGTCGACGGCAGCACGGGTGAGATCTTCGTGGAGCCGAGTGCCGAGAAGAAGGCACAGCTCGAGGCCGCCGCGGCCGAGCGCAAGGCGGCACTCTCGGCCTCGACGGGCCCGGGCGCCACCTCCGACGGGCACAAGGTGCCGCTGCTGGCCAACGTCGGCGGCCCGGCGGACGTGCCGGCGGCCGTGGAGGCCGGTGCCGAGGGCGTCGGTCTGTTCCGTACCGAGTTCCTCTTCCTCGACGACAGCAAGAAGGCGCCGTCCGAGGAGAAGCAGATCGAGGCGTACCGTCAGGTGCTCGAGGCCTTCCCCGAGGGCCGTGTCGTGGTGCGGGTGCTGGACGCGGGCGCGGACAAGCCGCTGGACTTCCTGACGCCGGCCGACGAGCCGAACCCCGCCCTCGGCGTACGGGGTCTGCGTTCGCTGCTCGACCACCCCGATGTGCTGCGTACGCAGCTCACCGCGCTTGCGAAGGCCGCGGAAGGACTGCCGGTCTATCTCGAGGTGATGGCTCCGATGGTCGCGGACCGTACGGACGCCAAGGCGTTCGCGGACGCGTGCCGTGAGGCCGGGCTGCGGGCGAAGTTCGGCGCGATGGTGGAGATCCCGTCGGCCGCGCTGCGGGCGCGGTCGATCCTGCAGGAGGTCGAGTTCCTTTCCCTGGGAACCAACGACCTCGCGCAGTACACGTTCGCCGCGGACCGGCAGGTGGGCGCGGTGTCCCGGCTGCAGGACCCGTGGCAGCCGGCGCTGCTCGACCTGGTCGCGCTGTCCGCCGAGGCGGCGAAGGCCGACGGCAAGAGCTGCGGTGTCTGCGGTGAGGCCGCGTCCGACCCGCTGCTGGCCTGTGTGCTGACCGGTCTGGGGGTCACCTCCCTGTCGATGGGTGCCGCGTCGATCCCCTATGTGCGGGCGACGCTGGCGAAGTACACGCTGGCGCAGTGCGAGCGGGCGGCCTCGGCCGCACGTGCCGCGGACACGGCGGAAGAGGCGCGCACCGCTGCGCAGGCGGTGCTGTCGGGCGAATAGCCGGACGGCGTCGCCAGCGGGCGACAGCGGTTCTCGGTACGGAGGGGCGCTCCATCTGCGGATGGGGCGCCCCTTTCGCGTTCAGTGCGTGTGGCCCTTCCCCTTTCCCCCGTCTCCGAGGTCGGGCGGTACGCAGTAGTCGACGCCTGATTCCGGGGAGACCAGATCGCCGGAATCGAGGTCGGTGCAGTAGGCGTCGAACACCTCCCCGGCGGTGAGGGGCTCCAGGTCCTCGCCTCGCAGGCGCCATCCGTAGACACGATCGGTGGTGTCGGGGGCGGTGGTGCGCATGACGAGTCCGCAGGCGCTCCGGGTGGCGATGCCCAGGGCCAGGACAGTGGTGAATTCGAGGGTTTCGGATTCGTCCAGGTGTGTGATGCCGTCGGTACGCCCATCGGTGCGGAGTACGGCGACGAGCGTGTCGGGGGCGGAGGACACGCTGCACACGAGGTGGAGTTCTCCTGGGCTCGCGGTGTCGACGACCCGTGTGAGGAGGTGTGCGGCACGGATGAAGGAGGCGCGGCCGATGTCCTCTCCACAGGTCGCGCAGGTGCCGATGCGGGCCAGGAGCGTGGTGGCGTACTCCCAGGTGGCACGGCGGACCGCTTCGTCTACGAGGTCCGGGACCAGTTCGTCGAGGGGCTGCCCCTCGTAGGGGATGGTGGGACCGGTCGCCGCGAGTTGGGCCGTGAAGCGGGTGCGGCTGGCCGGGGTGTCGGGTTCGAGGCCGGCTTCGGCGCAGAATTCGGCGTACTCCTCGGGGTCGAAGAGTGCCACGGTGGTGTGGCTGCCCTGGGCGGCGAGTGTCTTGAGCAGGGTTTCGACCTGATGGAGATAGGTCGTGTGGTCGTCGAAGGCGAAGGTGCGATAGCGCCGCATCGCCCGGAAGTCCTGCTCGTCGGTCAGCAGGCCGATGGTACCGGCGATTTCGCGGCGCAGGACGCGTCGCATGGTGTGGTGCTGGGTGTGCGCCATGTTTCCCCCTGTGCACAGTCGATCAATGCTCACTCACAGTAACCGGCGGCACTGACAACGCGGGGCGGGTGAGCCGGTCACGGACGAGACGGTGCTGGAACATGCAGGTCATGGCTATGGTCGCGCCGAAGAGGGTCCAGCCCAGAGGGCCGGCCGCGATGGCCGCTGTGACAGCAAGTGGTCCGACGCTGCGCTGCACGGCCTGGGCGAGTCCGTGTGCGCCGAGGTAGCTGCCCTGCGCGGTGTCCGGGGCGAGGGCCACGGAGAGTTCCCACGAAACGGTGGCATGGAGCATCTCCGTCACCGTGAAGGTGATGGCCGCCGCGGTCAGGAAGAGGGTCACGGCCATGGTGCCGCCTGTCGCGGAGAGCGCCAGGAGAACACCTCCGAGGGCGAAGAACGCGGAGAGCGGGACGAGCAACGCACGGGCCGCGGCCGTTGTGGCGCCGAATCGCGCCAGGGGGACCTGGAGGGTCACGACCATCACGTTGTTCAGGACCATCAACAGGGGTGCGAGGCCGTGAGGAGCCTGTGCCGAGTGGGCGACGCACAGGGGCAACCCGACCTTGAACACGGCGTCGTTCAGGAAGAGGAGGGTCTCGGTGGCTACGTAGGCGAGGTAGGTGCGGTCACGCCACGGGCCGGCGGGTCGCGTCGCGGGGGCGGGGTCCTTCGAGGTGGCGACCGTGCGCGTGGCCGAGGGCGGTTCGCCGCAGCGGGCGGTCAAGAGGGCGACGGCCACGAAGGAGAGGGCGTCGCCCACGAGCAGCCATCGGTACGCGACGGTGGTGCCGATCGTGAGGGCTCCCGCCGCGACGAGGCCGCCGAGGGCCCAGCCGGCGTTGGCGACGGTGCGGTTGACGGCTTGGTAGCGGACGCGGTCGGGCCCCGAGACACGGGTGGCGTACAGCTTGGTGAGGACGTTCGCGGCCCGGTCGGCGAAGCTGCCCGCCGCGGAGAACACCAGCAGGAGGGCGTAGTCGTCCGTGGTCAGCAGTGCTAAGGAGGCGACGGCGCGCAGGAGCTGGAGCCCGATCAGAAGGCGTGTCAGGGGCAGCCGGTCGGCGATGCGCCCGCCCAGAGGCGCGCCGGCGATGCCGACCGCTCCCGCTGCGGCCACGAGCGTGCCGATCTGTGCGACCGAGAAGCCGGCGACGTAGGCGAAGTACAGGACGGAGACGGATGCCCACAGGCCGCTGCCTATGCGGTCGACCAGGGCGATCCAGAGCATTCTCCGGCCGTCGGGGCCTCCTGGAATGTGTGTCGACCATGCGGCTGCGCGGCGCGTCGGACTCACGGGCCCCCTTGCCTCTCATTATGTATTGATACATAGTTAGCAATGTGGCAGCACAATATTCGATCACTGGTGCGACGGCCAAGGGAATTGCCGCCTCCGTGGAACGGGGCGTGGCTGAAGGCGCCCTCGAGCCGGGCACGGCACTGCCTCCGGTGCGCGCCCTGGCCGAGCGGCTCGGCATCAGTCCGGGGACGGTCGCGACGGCGTACAAGGAACTGCGGCAACGGGCGATCGTGGTGACGCGCGGGCGCGGCGGGACCGTGGTCGCCGCCGCGCCTGCCGTGGCGTCACGGCGTCCGCCCCGCGTGCCGGACGGACTGCGCGACCTGGCGGGCGGGCATCCCGACCCCGCGCTGCTCCCCCTGCTGGTGCCTCCGTCACGGCTCTCTCCCGGTGCGCGGTCCCATCGCGGAACACCGCGTCTGTCCCGGCTGGAGGATGCCGTACGCGACTGGCTGGAGCCCGATGGAGTACCGGCCGCGCATGTGACGTTCGCTCATGGTGCGCTGGACCTGATCGGACGGCTGCTGTCGGTGGAACTGCGTCCGGGGGACGCGGTCGCGATGGAGGACCCCGGCTATCACCATCTGCTGGACCTGGTCACGGCGCTGGGACTGCGCACGGTTCCGGTCGCGGTGGACGACCAGGGCATCCGTCCGGACGCCCTGCGGACGGCTCTGCGGGCAGGGGTGCGCGCGGTGGTGTGCAGTCCGCGGGCGCAGAATCCCTGTGGTGGCGGCTTCTCCGGGGAACGGCGGGACGCGCTCGTCGCCGAGCTCCGGGAGGCGCCCGACGTGCTGGTCGTGGAGAACGACCACGCGTCGTCCGTAGCCGGCGCGCCACTGCGCACGCTGACCACGGACGGCCTGAACCGCTGGGTCCATGTGCGCACCGTCAGCAAGTTCCTGGGAACCGACCTGCGGTGGGCGGCCGCGGCGTGTGACCCGACGACACTGGCCCGTCACGACGGACGCATGCTGCTGACGTCGGGCTGGGTCAGTCATCTGCTGCAGGAGACGGTGCTCCAGCTGATGACGGACGAGGACACGCGCGCGTTGGTGGGGCGCGCCCAGGACGCGTACGCGCGGCGCAGGAGCGCGTTGCTCCGCGAGCTCGCGGAGCGCGGCGTACGGGCCCACGGGGCGAGCGGGCTGAACGTCTGGGTGCCCGTGCGGGACGAGTCGGCGGTGGTGAACGGGCTGCGCTCGTACGGATGGTGGGTCGCGGCAGGTGCCCGTTTCCGGACCTCGGCCGCGCCGGGCGTACGCATCTCGGTCACGGAACTCTCACCCGCCGACGCCGTCGGTCTGGCCTCCGACTTCGCCGCCGTGCTCGGCGAGTCGGAGGCCACCTACGGGGGCTGATGCCCGTGGAGGCAGGTCAGCCGCGCTCGCGAGCCAGCTTCTCGTAGAAGCGCAGGAGTTCGACGTTGTCCACGGAACCGACGTTGACGGCCTTCTCCATGGACGCGCCTTGGAGGAGGCGCTTGACGGGCACCTCGATGCGCTTGCCGGTCAGGGTGTGGGGCACTCCGGGTACTTCGATGACCTCGTCGGGAACGTGGCGCGGGGAGAGCTGTTCCCGGATGGTGCCCTTGATGCGGTTCAGGAGGTCCTCGTCGAGCACGGCTCCGGGTGCGAGATGGACGAACAGTGGCATCCAGTAGCCCCCGTCGGGCTGTTCGACACCGATGACGAGCGACTCCTTGATCTCGGGAAGGCGCTCGACGGCTTCGTAGATGTCGGCCGAGCCCATGCGCACACCCTGCCGGTTGAGCGTGGAATCGGAGCGGCCGTGGATGACGACCGACCCCCGTGAGGTGACGGTGATCCAGTCGCCGTGGCGCCACACTCCGGGATACGTGTCGAAGTAGCTGTCGTGGTAGCGGCTGCCGTCGGGGTCGTTCCAGAAGCGGATGGGCATCGACGGCATCGGGTTGGTGACGACCAGTTCGCCGACCTCGTCGGTGAGGGGCTTGCCGCTGGGGTCCCAGGACTGGAGGTCGGTGCCGAGGCCGGCGGCCTGGAGTTCGCCGATGTACACCGGGAGCGTCGGTACCGCTCCGGCGAAGCAGGAGCACACGTCGGTGCCGCCGCTGACGGAGGCGATCCACAGGTCCTTGCGCACCTCGTCGTGCAGCCAGCGGAATCCGTCGGGCGGCAGCGGGGAGCCCGTCGTGGCGACGCACCGCACGCGGCCGAGGTCGAAGTCGCGCGAGGGGTGGACACCCGCCTTGCGGCAGGCCATCACGTACGCGGCGGACGTGCCGTACAGGGTCGCCCCCGTACGTTCGGCGATGCGCCACTGGGCGCCCGTGTCCGGGTACCCGGGGCTGCCGTCGTACAGCACGATCGTGGTGCCCGTCAGGAGGCCGGAGACGAGGAAGTTCCACATCATCCAGCCGGTGGAGGTGTACCAGAAGAAGCGGTCCTCGGGGCCCAGGTCGCAGTGCAGGCCGAGCTGCTTGAGGTGCTCGACGAGGATGCCGCCCTGGGACTGGACGATGGCCTTGGGGAGGCCGGTCGTACCGGAGGAGTAGAGCACCCACAGCGGGTGGTCGAAGGGAACCTGCTCGAAGACGGGCTCCACGTCGGCGGAGGTCAGCGCCGACCACTGGAGGGCACCCTCGGGCGCCTCCGTGCCCAGCAGCGGGATGTGCACGACGGCGCGCAGGGTGGGCAGTTCACGGCGCAGTTCCGCGACCGTGTCGCGGCGGTCGTGCTCCTTGCCGCCGTAGCGGTAGCCGTCGACGGCGAACAGGACCACGGGTTCGACCTGCTGGAAGCGGTCGAGGACGCTGCGGGCGCCGAAGTCGGGGGCGCAGGACGTCCAGACCCCGCCCACGGCGGCCGTGGCGAGCAGGGCGACCACGGCTTCCGGGACGTTCGGCAGATAGCCGCTGACCCGGTCTCCCGGGCGTACGCCGAGGGCGCGCAGTTCTGCGGCGAGGGAACCGACCCGGCGACGCAGGTCGGACCACGTCACGGGGACGGACTCGTGGGTCTCGTCCACATACAGGAGGGCCGGTTCGTCCGCGCGGGTCTCCGCGGCGCGCAGGGCGTGCTCCGCGTAGTTGAGGGTTCCTCCGGGGAACCAGGCCGCACCGGGCATGGCCCGGTCGCCGAGCACGCGCGCGTAAGGGGTGGAGAACCGTACGTCGAACCACTCGGTGACGGCTTTCCAGAACGTGTCCAGCTCGTCGACCGACCAGCGGTGCAGTGCCGCGTAGCCTCCGTCGGCCGGTGCTCCGTGCCGTTCGGCCGCCCAGGCCTGGAACTTCGTGACCTGTGCCTGGGCGATGCCCTCGGCTGTGGGCTGCCAGAGGGGTGAGGGGTTCGTGGTGGACATGGGGCGGCTCCCGGGCTGTGCGCGTCGTGGGCGTCAGTCGCGCACGAGCGGGGGTGTGCGCGTCACGCGGCTGACACGGACGATGCCATGTGATCGACTTCTTTACCAGGGCACGCCCCACACAGTCGGCTACATGAAGATGTGGTGTCGCACCAGGTGAACGGCAGCTGAACGAGCCGCTCAACGGGGGTCGGCAGTGGCAGGGTGAGCAGCATGGACGGTCGTGACCTGGTGCGTTCGGTGAAAGCGGTCGGCTCGGGGGGTACCACTCAGGGGTTGCTCACAGTACGGGCGGCGTGGCGCAGGAGGCGTGCCGACGCCACCGGGCTGCCCCGACGGGGGGCCGAGCGGGCCCGGGTGCCGGGGCCGGTGCTCGGTGTGGAGCCGGGCCCCGGCGGCGGGGTCGTCCGCTTCACTCGCTCGGAGCTGCGGATCACGGTCACGGTGGGCGGGGCGGTCTTCTGGGGCTGGGACGCGACCGCGCCGGAGCCGTCGTACGCCCTCGCGGGCCGGCCCCCGGAGCCTGACCCGCGGGCCGTTCTGGAGCCGGACAAGGAGGGCGGCTGGCGCGTGGTGGCCGAGCGGGTCACGGTCACGGTCTCGCGCCACGGCGCGGTCCGGGTCCTCACGCCCGGCGGAGTGGTCCTGCGCCGGGATCTGCCGCCCCGGTGGTGGGAACCCGTCGACGGCGGTACCGCCCGCTGGATACAGCGTTCCGAAGTGGCGGCCGACGCCCGGTTCTTCGGTCTGGGCGGCCGGGCGGCGGGGCTACGGCTGCGCGAGGGCACGTACCGGCTGTGGAACACGGATCCGGGGCAGACCTTCGGACCGGGCGACGATCCGCTCTACCTCACGATGCCTGTGCAGATGGTCGTAGCCGACGCCGGCACGCACCTGGTGTTCCACGACACGACGTGGGACGGCACCGTGATCCTTCGGGAGGGCAAGGAGGGCGCCGGATCGGGGCACGACCGGGCCGGATCGTGCGAGCTGCGCATGGACGGCGGTCCACTGCGCTGCTGGGTGATGGTGGGGACTCCCGCGCGCGTGCTGCACTCCTGGGCGTCACTGACCGGTGCGGCGGCGCTGCCGCCCGCATGGGCGCTGGGACACCAGCACGCCCGGTGGGGCTTCGGCGGCGAACAGGAGGTGCGCAGGATCGTCGCGGGCTACCAGGAGCGGGACCTGCCGCTGGACGCCGTGCACCTGGACATCGACCACTACGACGCCCACCAGGTGTTCACCGTCGATCGCGACAGGTTCCCCAAGCTCCCCCAGCTCGCCGAGGAACTGCGGCGCGACGGAATCCGGCTGGTGTCCGTCGTCGACCCGGCCGTCAAGGCGGAGCCGGGCAACGCCGTGTACGACAGCGGTCTCGCCGAGGACGCCTTCGTGCGGGACGCCTCGGGACGGCTCGTGCGCGGCGTCGTGTGGCCCGGGGAGGTCGTCTACCCGGACTTCACGGACGCGCGGGCGCGCGCGTGGTGGGGCAGGCTCTACGCGGAGCGGCTCGGGCAGGGGTTCGCGGGGTTCTGGCACGACATGAACGAGCCGACGTCGTTCACCGCGTTCGGGGAGCCGACGCTGCCCCGTTCGGCCCGGCACCGCCTGGAGGGCCGCGGCGGTGACCACCGCGAGGCGCACAACGTGTACGCGCTCGGCATGGCTCGGGCCGCCTATGAGGGTCTGCGTGAACTCGTGCCCCAGGAGAGGCCGTTCCTCTTCTCGCGTTCCGGGTGGGCGGGCCTGCAGCGTTACGCGGGGACGTGGTCCGGGGACGTGGCCACGGGCTGGCCTGGGCTGCGGGCGTCATTGTCCCTGGTGCTGGGGCTCGGGCTGAGCGGGGTGCCCTACTCGGGCCCCGATGTGGGCGGCTTCGACGGCAGCCCGTCGCCCGAGCTCTACCTGCGGTGGTTCCAGCTCGGGGCGTACCTCCCGCTGTTCCGCACGCACGCGAGTCTGCGGGCCGGACGCAGGGAGCCCTGGGAGTTCGGTGACGAAGTGCTGGAGCACGCGCGCGTGGCGCTCGTCGAACGGCGGCGGCTGCTCCCGTACTTCATGACGCTGGCGCACATGGCGCGCCGCACGGGCGCCCCGTACGTCCGGCCGCTGTGGTGGGGCAGTCCCGAGGACCGGGTGCTGCGCGACTGCGAGGACGCGTTCCTGCTCGGCGACAGCTTCCTGGTGGCGCCGGTGCTCGACCCGGGCGCGGTCCGACGGACGGTGCAGCTGCCGGGCGGACGGTGGTACGACACGGCCACCGAGAAGGCGTACGAGGGACCCGCGCAGGTGGTGGTCGACGCGCCCCTGGCACGGATCCCGGTGTTCGCGCGGGCCGGCACCGTCCTGCCCGTACGTGGTGCCGACGGTGGTCTGGAACTGGAGGCATGGGCGCCTATGCGAGGGAGCGTCGGCGGCGGGCTCGTCGTGCCGGACCCGGGCGACGGCTGGGAGGAACCGGAGGCCGAGCGCCATGTGTCCCGCTGGGAGGAGGACGAGGTGGTGGTGCGACGGGCGGGCGGCGCGGGAGGGCTGAGCGAGCCGTCGTACCCCGTGCGTGTGCGAGGACTGGGGACGATACGTCCCTGACCCTCAGACGTACCGTCCCTCGAACCAGGCACGGGCCGCCAGGGTGTGGAGCGGGAAGGCGAGTTCGGCCGGCCGGCGCAGCAGGTGCCAGCCTTCCGTCTCGTCGGTGGCGGCGGACCGCGGCAGTTCGGCGGCGGGGCGTTCCGGAAGGAGCCCGAAGAGCAGCAGATGGCCCGCGGGAGAGCTCATCGCGTCGGCGAGTCGCACGTCCCTGCTCGCGGCGTCGATGCCCGTCTCCTCCTTGAGCTCGCGCACGACGGCCTGCCGCCAGTCCTCCCGGTGGTCGATGAATCCCCCGGGCAGGGCGACACCCCCGCGCGCGGGGGCGATGGTCCGCGTGATGACGACCAGGGCGGCACCCCGGTCGTCGTGGACAGGCTGCAGGGCCACCGCGACCGGCAGCGGATTGCGGTAGGCGACCGTGCCGCAGGCGGCGCAGGTGCGGGGCCAGCCGGAGACGCCCTCTCCGTAGGGGGCGCCGCAGCTCGAGCAGTGCGAATCGCGCGCGAAGTCGGCGGGTGGGTGCGGGGTTTCGGACACGTCGCGGACTGTAGCCCATCGACGGACCGCCGTCTTCGGATCGGACCGGATGATGCCGGTGGGACGGAACGGCTCCGTCGGGGCGGATGAGGTGGCCGGAAGCACTTTTGCGTCGCCGGTCGCCGCGGGATCTTCGGCGTCCGGGGTTCGCCCGTCGTCCCGTGCGGACGCCCTGCCCAATTCCCGCCGCCCGTGGCACACTCCTGACGTTCCGTCAGATCTAGCGTCGTGGAGGGACCGTGCCGCGCACACGCACACCTGTCGTCTCCGGGTGGTTCACCGGGGAGGGGAACGACTTCCGCCTGCTGGGCACACGGTGCTCGGCGTGCGCCTCGGTGTTCTTCCCCCGCGAGGACACCTTCTGCCGCAATCCGGGGTGTGCGGGCGGCGAGCTGGCGGAGGTGCCGCTGTCCCCCCGAGGGCGCGTCTGGTCGTACACCGACAGCCGCTACCGGCCCCCGTCACCCTATGTGACCGATCCGGAACTCTCTTGGGAGCCCTACGCGTTGATCGCTGTGGAACTGGAATCCGAGCGCCTGGTGGTGCTCGGCCAGGCTGTTCCCGGGGTCACCGCCTCCGACCTGGCGGTGGGAATGGAGGTGGAGGTCGTCCCCGGTGTGCTGCACGAGGACGCGGAGACGACCTGGACGACGTGGCACTGGCGGCCGACAGGGACGACGGCGTGAAGGACACGAGGCGGACGGGGGTGGCGGCGTGAGCGGGGATGTGGCGGTGCTGGGTGCGGGGATGCACCCGTGGGGCAAGTGGGGTCGCCGTTTCGTCGAGTACGGGGTCACCGCGGCGCGCGCCGCGCTCGACGACGCGGGAATCGGCTGGCGGGACGTCGACTCGGTCGTGGGCGCGTCCACCGTGCGCGGAGGCTATCCGGGCCATGTGGCAGGGGCGACGTTCGCGAGGGCGCTGGGATGGCAGGGAGCACGCGTGACGAGTGTGTACGCGGCCTGCGCCTCGGGGGCGCAGGCGCTCGCCACAGCACGGGCGCAGATACTCTCGGGCCTCGCAGAGGTGGTCCTCGTGGTGGGCGCGGACGCGGCGCCCAAGGGTTTCTTCCGCCCCGCGGGCGGAGACCGGCCGGACGATCCGGACTGGCTGCGCTTCCGGGTCCTCGGAGCGACCAATCCGACGTACTTCGGGCTGTACGCACGGCGCCGGATGGCTCTGTACGGCGACACCCCCGAGGATTTCGCCCAGGTGAAAGTCAAGAACGCGGCCCAGGGCGCGCTCAATCCCCACGCCCGCTACCGCAAGCGGGTCACGGCCGAGGAGGTCGCCGCGTCGGCCGTGGTCGCCGATCCGCTGCGGCTGCTCGACATCTGCGCGACCTCGGACGGCGGCGCCGCCGTGGTGCTGGCCGACATGGGGTTCGCCCGCCGGCGCGGGGTCGCCGAGCCGGTGCGGATCCGCGCGGTGTCGACCGTGTCGCCGCGCTACCCGAACACCGTGCTGGATCTGCCGGACATCGCCACGGACTCGGCGGCCGCCGTGGAGCCCACCGCCGGGAGCTTCCGGGCCTCCATCGCCCGGGCGGCTTGCGAGGAGGCGGGCATCGGGCCCGAGGACCTCTCGCTCGCGGAGGTCTACGATCTGTCGACGGCGCTGGAACTGCAGTGGTACGAAGACCTCGGGCTCTGTGCGGAGGGCGAAGCCGCCAAACTCCTGCGGGAAGGCGCCACGGCACTCGGCGGACGCATACCGGTGAATGTCAGCGGCGGGCTCGCCTCCTTCGGAGAGGCCGTTCCGGCCCAGGCCATCGCCCAGGTGTGCGAGCTGACCCGGCAGTTGCGCGGCAACGCGGGTGACCGGCAGGTCGCCGGGGCACGGGTGGGGATCACCGCGAACCAGGGGCTGTTCGGGCACGGCTCTTCGGTCGTGGCGGTTCGCTAGCACCGCGGCGGCCCGCTCCCGGCCGGGGTGCCTGCGGTGCCCACCCCCGCACCCGCCGTGGCAGCCCCGGAATCCTGCGTGAACACCTCGTGAACCGCTCACCGACACACGTCAGCGGCGGGACCATGCTGTTGTGCCCTCCTGGACGGATATGGTCCGTTTCGCCTTCCAGCCGGTCGTCAACCTGACGACCGGAGGGGTCGCGGCGCTGGAGACACTCGCCCGCCCGGAATCCGGAGACATCCTGGCGCGGGCCCGGCGCGATCCCGAACTGGACGGACGGCTGGCCGCGCTGGCCGTCCGCGCCGCCGCCCGCAAAGAGACACTGCTCCCCCTGCACGTCAACGTGTTCGCCGGAACACTGGCCGATCTCGGCCGACTCTCCGCGCTGCGCGACGAGGTACGGCAAGCGGGGCGGCTGCCCTGGGAGGTCACCGTCGACGTCGGCCCGCCGTACACGCACGTCCCGCAGCACGCTCTGCTGGAGGCGGTGGCCGCGGTCCGCGGGGAGGGCTTCCGGATCTGCGCGGACGGAATCGGCGACGGGGACGTACCGCTGCGTCTGCTCACGGACCTGGCCCCGGAGCTGATGAAGCTCGACGCGTCCCTGCTGTCGCGGCCCGCGGCGGTACGCGCGATGCGGACGCTGTGCGAACAGCTCGGCGCGCTGCTGTCCGTCGAGGGCGTCGAAACGGAACTGCAGTGCGCCGCCGCGGTGTCGGCGGGCGCGCAGCTCGCGCAGGGCGACCTGTTCGCCCCGCCCGCCCGGCTTCCCTCGGCGGACGTGTACGTTCCGGCGCTGTCGCCCGGCGTCCGCAGCACGCCGAGGTCCGGACCCCCCGTCGGGCAGTTCCTCCGCCCGGCCGCGCTGCTGCCGGCCACCGCGTCGGCCGGAGAGGTCAGGGCCCTGCTCACCGGGTCGCCCGACGTGTCCGGTGTGCTGCTCGTGGACCCGTTCGGCGTACCGGTCCGCTCGGCGCACCGGTCGCGCTTCCTGCTGTCGATGTCCGGACGCTACGGGCACGCGCTGTACGCCGACCGGCCGGCCGCCAGACTGGGTGACGCGCCACGTACGGTCGGCGTCGACGCGACGGCCTGGGAAGTGCTGGACGTCGTCGCCGACGGGGACCGGGACCGTACGTCCGACGACGTCGCGGTCGTCGACCGGTACGGGCGGTGCGTGGGCGTCGTACGCCTCGCGGACCTCGTACGGGCACTGTCGGAGAGCCGGGTCGAGGAGGCCGTGGGGCTCAACCCGCTGACCCGGCTGCCCGGTTCGGACACGATCACCGGGGAGGTGGACCGGCGGATCGCGGAGGGCCGGACGTTCGCGCTGAGCTGGCTGGACATCGACCACTTCAAGCAGGTCAACGACAGAGCGGGGTTCGCCGCCGGCGACGAGCTGATCAAGGCGGTGGGACGGATGCTGCAGCACTCGGTGTCGGAGACGACGCTGGTCGGGCACATCGGCGGCGACGACTTCCTGGTCCTGGCCGACCCCGACACCTTCGACCCGTTGGCCGTGTCGGTGCTCGACACACCCTGGGCCGCGGGCGGCCGCGCCGTCACGCTGTCGCTGGCCACGGTGTTGTGCGCACCCGGCAGCGTGGTCGACCACCGGCAGGCGGCCACGTCTCTGGCACCCCTCAAGCAGGCCGCCAAAGCGCTGGACGGGGCGAGCTGGGTACTGGGGCACGCGGGACTGCCCGGGCATGAGATCCGGCGCGGGACCGGGACCGGTCCGATGGAGGCGTACGGTCAGACACTGACCGGCTGACCCGGCCGAGCGCCTGAGCGCCTGAGCGCCTGAGCGCCTGAGCGCCTGAGCGCCTGAGCGCCTGAGCGAGAGTGTCCAACCGCCCTGTCCCGTGCCGCGTGACGGCGCGGGACAGGGGTTCACGCGCGCGTGCCGCTCGGGTGCACCACGCGCGCGTGCACGGCCGCGGCCCGTACACCGGTCGGCGCGGGTACGGGCCGGCGGTGGCGTCAGGTCGTGACGGCCTCGCGGGCCGCGGCCGCGTGCGCCATCGCATGCTGGACGACGCGGATGAGGACCTCCTTGACCGACTCTCGGTCGCGCGCGTCACAGAGGACGACGGGCACGTCCGGGTCGAGGTCGAGGGCCTGGCGGACGGCCTCCGTGGGGTAACGGGCCGCTTCGTCGAAGCAGTTGACCCCGACCACGAAGGGGATGGAGCGCCGCTCGAAGTAGTCGACCGCGGCGAAGCAGTCCTCCAGACGGCGGGTGTCGGCCAGCACGACCGCGCCCAGGGCACCTGTGGCGAGCTCGTCCCAGAGGAACCAGAAACGGTCCTGGCCCGGGGTCCCGAACAGATAGAGCACCAGATCCTCGCGCAGCGTGATCCGGCCGAAGTCCATGGCGACGGTCGTGGTGCGCTTGCCCTCCACGCCGCTGAGGTCGTCGACGGGCCGGCCCGCCTCGGTGAGGACTTCCTCGGTGCGCAGCGGCCTGATCTCGCTGACCGCGCCGACGAGGGTCGTCTTGCCCACGCCGAAGCCGCCCGCGACCAGGATCTTGAGCGTGACGGGCTCGACCGGAGGCTTGCCGCGCTCAGAACGCCCGAAGATCATCGATCTCTTCTCCTGCTTTGTGGGGGTCGCGCGACGGTGGGCCGTAGCCACCGCCGCCAGGGGTTTCGATGACGAGTACGTCGCCGGGTCCGACGTCCGCCGCATCGCTTCCGCCGAGTTCCGTGACGGTGCCGTCGGCGCGCTCGACCCGGTTGACGCCGAGAGCACCGGACTCGCCGCCCGCCATGCCGTACGGCGGCACCCTTCGGTGCTGCGAGAGCGTCGAGAGGGTCATCGGTTCCAGAAAACGGATACGTCGTACGGCGCCGTCGCCACCCCGCCAGTGTCCGGGGCCGCCGCTGCCGTGTCGAATCGCGAACTCCTCGAGCCTGACGGGCAGTCGCCACTCCAGGACCTCGGGGTCGGTGAGCCGCGAGTTGGTCATGTGGGTCTGCACGACGGGGGCGCCGGGGAAACCGTCGCCCGCGCCCGACCCGGAGGCCACCGTCTCGTAGTACTGGTGGCGCTCGTTGCCGAAGGTGACGTTGTTCATGGTGCCGGAGCCCTCGGCCTGGACGCCCAGAGCCGCGTAGAGGGCGCCGGTGATCGCCTGGGACGTCTCCACGTTGCCGGCGACCACGGCGGCCGGCGGCTCGGGGGCGAGCATCGACCCGGGCGGCACCACGATACGCAGGGGGCGCAGACAGCCGTCGTTGAGCGGGATGTCGTCGTCCACCAGGGTACGGAAGACGTACAGGACCGCCGCGTTGACGACGGCGAAGGGCGCGTTGAAGTTGGTGGCGAGCTGCGCGGACGTGCCCGTGAAGTCCACGGTGGCCGAGCGTGCCTCGCGGTCCACGCGGACACGGACCCGGATGACCGCCCCCGAGTCCGTCTCGTAGGCGCACTCCCCGTCTTCGAGCGTGTCGATGACGCGGCGCACGGCCTCCTCCGCGTTGTCCTGGACGTGCTTCATGTACGCCTGGACGACATCGAGCCCGAAGTCCTCGATCATCCGGCCGACTTCGTCGACGCCTTTCCGGTTGGCGGCGATCTGGGCGCGCAGGTCGGCGAGGTTCGTCTTCGGATTGCGCGAGGGGTACGGCGGCGCTGTGAGCAGGGCCCGTGTCTCCGTCTCCCGGAACCGTCCGTTCTCGGCGAGCAGCCAGTTGTCGAAGAGGATGCCCTCCTCGTCGATGGCGCGGCTGTTCGCCGGCATGGAGCCCGGGGCGATGCCGCCGATCTCGGCGTGGTGTCCGCGCGAGGCGACGTAGAACAGGATCCGCTCACCCTCCGTGTCGAAGACCGGGGTGATCACGGTGACGTCGGGGAGGTGGGTGCCGCCGTGGTAGGGGTCGTTGACGGCGTAGGTGTCCCCGGGCCGCATGGTGTCGCCGCGCCGCCGGACGACCTCCTGCACGCTCGTACCCATCGAGCCCAGGTGGACCGGGATGTGCGGGGCGTTGGCCACCAGGTTTCCGCCGGGATCGAACAGGGCGCAGGAGAAGTCCAGGCGCTCCTTGATGTTGACGGACTGGGCGGTCGATTCCAGGCGGGCGCCCATCTGTTCGGCGATGGACATGAAGAGGTTGTTGAAGACCTCGAGCAGGACGGGGTCCGCTTGTGTGCCGAGATCGGAACTCTCCGTGACCGCCGCGCGTTCCATGACCAGATGCCCGTCGTCGGTCGTCGCGGCCCGCCAGCCGTCGTCGACGACGGTGGTCGCGCCTGCCTCGGCGATGATCGCGGGCCCGTTCACGGTCTCGCCGGGCGGGAGTTCCCCGCGGTGGTGCAGGGGCACGTCGTGCCAGGAGCCGCCCGTGTGGAGCCGGACGGTCTGCGCGGCGGCCGGGCCGGACCCGGGTGCGGCCCTGTCGGGGGCGAGGGCGGAGAGATCGGGGGGTTCGGTGAGACCGGTGGCTTCCACGGAGAGGGCTTCGACGACGACCGGACGGTCGAGGGTGAAGGAGTAGGTGGCGCGATGACGTTCTTCGAAGGTGTGGATCATGGTGTCGGGCTCGGTGAGCTCGACGGTCAGTGCCGTGTCCGTGCCGTCATAGCGGAGCTGCGCCCGGCGGGTGATCCTGACGCGGCCCTCGGGGACGTCCTCGGCGAGGAGTTCGGCGCGGGTGGCGTTCTCCAGATCGTCGGCGGTTTTGCGGATGCCCGGCATCGAGGACGGTTCGAGGAGTACCTCGACGGACTGTTCGCGCATGGCCGTCGTGTCGGCGAGTCCGATGCCGAGGGCGGACAGGACGCCTGCCATGGGCGGGACCAGGACGGTGCGGATGCCGAGCGAGTCGGCGACCATGCAGGCGTGCTGTCCTCCGGCGCCACCGAACGTGGTGAGCGCGTAGCGGGTGACGTCGTGGCCCTTCTGGACGGAGATCCGCTTGACGGCGTTGGCGATGTTGGCCACGGCGATCTGCAGGTATCCCTCGGCGACCTGTTCGGGGGTACGGGCGTCGCCGGTCCTCTCGCGGATCTCGTGCGCGAGGGTGGTGAACCGTTCCCGGACGAGGGCGGCGTCGAGGGGCTGGTCCCCGCCGGGACCGAACACCTTCGGGAAGTGCGCGGGCTGGACGCGTCCGAGGGCGACGTTGGCGTCGGTGACCGTCAGGGGACCGCCGTTGCGGTAGCAGGCGGGCCCGGGGGCGGCCCCGGCCGAGTCGGGTCCCACGCGGTAGCGGGAACCGTCGAAGTGGAGGACCGATCCGCCGCCCGCCGCGACCGTGTGGATGTCCAGCATGGGGGCGCGCAGCCGGACCCCGGCGATCCGGGTGGTGAAGGTCCGTTCGTAGTCTCCGGCGAAGTGGGAGACGTCCGTGGACGTTCCGCCCATGTCGAATCCGATGACACGGTCGTAGCCGGCGAGCTGCGACATCCGGGCCATGCCGACGATGCCGCCGGCGGGGCCCGACAGGACGGCGTCCTTGCCGCGGAACTGTCTGGCCTCGGCGAGGCCTCCGTTGGACTGCATGAACATCAGCCGTACGTCCCGGAGTTCGGCGGCGACCTGTTGGACGTAGCGGCGCAGCACGGGCGACAGGTAGGCGTCGACGACGGCCGTGTCACCGCGCGGCACCAGCTTCATCAGCGGGCTGACCTCGCTGGAGAGGGAGACCTGCGGGAAGCCGACACGTGTCGCCAGCCCTCCCACTGCCTGTTCGTGTGCGGGGTGGAGATGGCTGTGCATGCAGACCACGGCGACCGCGCGGATCCCGTCGTCGTACGCCTCCTGGAGGGATGCGGCGAGGGCGTCCAGGTCGGGGGCGCGCAGGACGGTGCCGTCGGCGGCGATCCGTTCGTCGACCTCGACCACCCGTTCGTACAGGAGCTCGGGGAGCTCGATCTCGCGGGCGAAGATGGCGGGGCGGTTCTGGTAGGCGATGCGCAGGGCGTCGCGGAAGCCCCGGGTGGTGACGAGGAGCGTGCGCTCGCCCTTGCGTTCCAGGAGGGCGTTGGTCGCGACGGTGGTGCCCATGCGGACGGCGTCGACCGGGGCGCCCGCGCCGTCCTCTTCGCCTCCGAGGATTTCGCGGACGCCGGCGACGGCCGCGTCGGCGTAGCGGGCCGGATTGTCGGACAGCAGTTTGTGCGTGAGCAGCCCGCCGTCGGGCCGCCGCGCGACGATGTCCGTGAAGGTCCCGCCCCGGTCGACCCAGAACTGCCAGCCTGTCACGTCTGTTCCCCGTTTCCGCCCAGCTCAGAGCGCCCGGAGGCCGCTGATCACGTCGCGCAGAATACTCTCGTCCGGCAGTTCGGCAGGGGGAACGGGACGTGTCACATGAACCATTTCGTCATCCACCAGGTCCCCGATCAGGACCCGCACCACTCCGACGGGCAGATCGAGTTCCGCCGCGAGTTCGGCGACGGACTGGGGGACGTCACGGCAGAGTTCGACGATGTCCACGTGTTCCGGGGACAGCGTGTGGTCCGCCTCGGGGTCCTCGGCGTGCTGTTCCGTGACCACCAGCGCGATCAGATCGAGGCGGTGCTGAGCCGCGCTGGTGGTACGGCCGCGGGTCATGGCGTATGGGCGGACCACCGGTCCCGCCTCGTCGTCGAACCAGTGGCGTCTTCCCTGACCGTCTCCGCTCATGCCATCCCACTACCCGCCCGAGGGCAGATCGGTGCGCGGAGCGGAGGCCAGATGTGCGCCGACGCGCTTGACGAGGAGCGTCATCTCGTAGGCGACCTGGCCGACGTCGGAGTCGGCGTCCGAGAGGACGGCGAGGCAGCTCCCGTCGCCGGCGGCCGTGACGAACAGGAAGGCCTCGTCGAGTTCGACGACGGTCTGGCGGACACCGCCCGCCTCGAAGTGCCGGCCGACGCCCTTGGCGAGGCTGTGGAAGCCGGAGGCGACGGCGGCCAGGTGTTCGCTGTCCTCCCGGGTGAGGTCCTTCGAGGCCCCCGTGGGAAGGCCGTCGCCGGAGAGCACGATCGCCTTGTTGATACTGGCGACGCGGTCCACCAGTTCGTCGAGCAGCCAGTTCAGCTCACTGGCCACATTGCTGGTCGCGGCGGGCCCTGCGGCCTTCGGTGCGGTCATCGACCGTCCCCCTTTGTCGTTCCTCTTGCTGAGCCGTCCTGGGCCTGGTCGCCCTCGGCGTTCTCTTTACGGCCGCGCTGCCAGCCACGCTGGAGCGAGGCCATACGGCTGCGTACCTCGTCGGCGTCCCGTTCCGCGGGGTCCGGTCCCGTGCCGCCGCGGCCGTCGGCGCGCTCGGCGAGCCGCGCGGGTCCGTCCTTCAGCTGCGGGGCCAGGTTCGCCTGCCGGACACGCCGGGGCAGCGGAGCCGTACCCGCTTCCGTCTGTCCTGTCGGGGTGTCGCGGCGGGGAGTCGTGTCGTCCGGGCCCTCGGCGGACGCCGTGGTGCGGCTGCGCCGGGGCAGAGCCGGGGCATCGCGGTGGCCCGGTGTCTCCGGACGGCCGGCGCTCTCACCGGGACCGGTCGTTCCAGGGGATTCGGGTGCCTCGTGGAGAGCGGGTCTCCCGGGTGTTCCGAAGGTTCCGCGTGAACCGGGGGCGCCGGAGCGTTCGGCACCGTGCCGGGCCGAGACGGCGGGCCGCTCGCCGCGCCGTCTGGGAAGGGGCTTCGTGCCTTCGAGCTCGGGCACGCGGTGTTCCCGGTGGCCCGTGTTCTCCCTCGGTTCGGGGTCCCGCGCCGAGTCGGTGCCCTGGGCCGTGCCTTCGTCCACCTGGTCGCGCCACGTTCTGGTCCCCGTGACGGGACGGCCGTGGGAGCTGACGAGCTTGGGTGCCCGGCGTCGTGGCAACGGGACCGGAGCGCCGTCCGGACGGTCGTCCTCCGGAGGGACGGATCCGTCGCCGTCCCCGGCCTGCCGGTGCCGTCCCTCGGGGACCCCGGCGATGGAGCGCCGCGGCCGGAACAGTCCTCCGCGTTCACTGTCCTCGTCGTCGAGCGCGCCGGGGAATCCGGTGAGCGTGTCCAGGTCGACGGGCGCGTCCAGCTCGACGGGGCCGTCGAGGACGGAGGCGGGCAGACCGGGCAGGCGCGCCGACGATTCGGCGAGTGCCGCGCCGGGGCGCTTCTCGGTCCTGCGCTCCTTGGAGGGCAGGGCGCGGTCGAGGCGGAATCCGACGCCGTTGGTGTCCGGGACGTCGTCGGTGAGGAGTGCGTCCGGTATGAAGACGACCGCGGTGGTGCCGCCGTACGGGGAAGGCTGGAGCGAGACGCGGACGTTCTGCCGCTGGGCGAGCCGGCTGACCACGAAGAGGCCGAGCCGGTCGGTGTCGGAGAGTTCGAACTCCGGGGTCTCGGCGAGCCGCAGGTTGGCATCGAGCAGTGCCTCGGCGGTCATACCGAGGCCTCGGTCGTGGATCTCCAGGGTGAACCCGTTGGCGACGCGTTCACCGACGACCTGGACGGCCGTGTGCGGGGGCGAGAAAACCGTCGCGTTCTCCAGGAGTTCGGCCACGAGATGGGTGACGTCGGCGACGGCGGGGCCGGTGACGGCGACGCGCGGCAGCCGGCGTACCTCGACGCGTTCGTAGTCCTCGACCTCGGCGACGGCGGCGCGGACGATGTCCATGAGCTGGACCGGTTTGCGCCACTGCCGGGACGGCGCCGCGCCGGACAGGATGACGAGTCCCTCGGCATGGCGGCGCATACGGGTGGTCAGGTGGTCGAGGCGGAACAGGTCGGCCAGTTCGTCGGTGTCCTCAGTCCTGCGTTCCATGGTGTCGAGGAGGGTGAGCTGCTTGTGGAGCAGCACCTGGCTGCGGCGCGCGAGATTGACGAAGACCTCGGAGACGCCCTCACGCAGTTCTGACTGCTTGACGGCCGCCTCGACGGCGGCGCGCTGAAGGGTGTTGAGGGCCTGGCCGACCTCGCCTATCTCGTTCCTGTCGTACTCCAGGCGCGGCACCTCGGTCTCGACGTCGACCTGCTCGCCCGCGGAGAGCCTGCGCATGACGCTGGGCAGCCGTACACCGGAGGCCTCGTGGGCTTCCGTTCGCAGGCGCCGCAGGTCGCGGATGAGGCTCCGGCCGATGCGTACGGACATGACGAGGGAGATCAGCAGGGCGATCAGTCCCACCACGCCCGCGCCGACGGCCTGGAGGATGACGCTCAGGGCGACGGGCCGGACCCGGTCCCGGTAGTGGTCGCCCGCCTGGTCCTCGAGTTGACCGAGCTCGGCGAGCACATGCCCGGCCGCGCCGTCCCAGCCCTTCGCCGTGACGCCGCTCGGCGCGCCGTCCGTGGAGGCGGCGACCGCCTGTTCGGCCGCGCGCAGCGGTCCGGTGCCGGCGTTTCCCCAGTAGCGCTCGAAGCGGGTGCGGTCCGCGGAGGGAAGGAGCGGCAGGCTGATGTCGTAGAGCAGCGTGCGCTGGGCCACGAGGTCGGAGACCTCGCGGAGTTCGGCCCGGGTGATACGGCCGGCGACCAGTGCGGAGCCGAGGAGGGCGTCCTCGCGGGAGAGCAGTTCGCGGGCGCGGGACACGTTGACGAGGGCGCGGCTCTCCTTGTCCAGTTCCACGTCGTCGACCACGTGCAGGTCGGCCAGCAGGACGTAGCAGGGATCGATGAGGCGGTTGTAGAGGCCGAGCGTCTGTACGCGGTCGAAGGTGCCGTCCTCGACGCCGCTGCGCAGCGAGGAGATCCCGTCGACGGCGTCGAGGAGCGAGGTGAGGCGCTCCGCGGTGCCGCCGCCGAGTTCCTCGCGCACGCCCTTGTCCCTGGCGTTCCTGCGGACCTTCGCCAGGACTCTGTCGGTGGCGGCGCGGCTGCGTTCGAGCGCCGCGAGCCCGTCGGACGCGCGCGGGTCGGCCAGGTAGACGAGTGTCTGGCGGCGTTCCCGTTGGAGAACCCTGACGGTGTCCTCGGCCGGGTAGCCGATCTTGTTCACGACCTCGGAGACGCCGATGAGCCGACCGGCCTCCCGGCCCGTGAGCACGGTGGCGAGAGCCCAGATCGCGGTCAACGACACGAGGGGCACGAGGAGCAGCGCCACAATCTTCCGGCGGATGGACTTCCCGCGAAAGCGCATGGCCTCCCCCAGCTCGACCCCCTCCGGCCGGGGGCACACATGTGCGTCAACAAACGGCGCGAGCCTACTACTGACACAGAGACAACTCGAAGACCATCCGGCGGGTGGTCCTGGCTCGACGGGGAACGAGAGAGGGGGAGTTGTCCGTTCATTGGGGGAGATTGCGCCCTCGAATCCGACACTTGGGGCCGGATCCCATCGGAGCGGGGAACTTCGTCAGTTGGCCGAAATTTTTCGCTCGGCGGGAATCTTCGGGGCAGGTTGTTCGTCTGTATGTACGGGAATTGAGGGCGGAATCGGCCACAGGTGCCGCATGCCGAGCTCAGTCGGCGTAAAAGAGCGTAAGCCGGGCAGCCACTGGGGGGCGGGGGTCGCAAGACACCCGTGCGAGAGGGCTGCTGGGCGGTGGGGAGTGACAAAGTGATGGGCACGGCAGAGCGGAGCGAGGCATCCGCTGCTGAGGTTGAGACACGGAAGGCGGCACAACTGGCCACTCGGGCAACGGACGACGGCGTTCCGGCAGCGGGTCACGATCGTCCGGACGCGAGGCCGGCGACGGACGGGCTCGGCACGGCGGACCTCCGGGACACCGCCTCGCCCGAGGGCAAGAGCACGGTCACGAACGCATACGAGGACCACGAAGAGCGGGCGCACTACCGCCCGTTGTGGATCGAGGAGCCCGCGCGCAGGCGTCGGCTGCCCGATCCGGTGCGTACGTCCGCCGTGCGTGCGGTGCTCGTCATCTCGGTCACGCTGATACAGGCCGTGGTGGCGTTCCTGTGCACGATGGCGGAGTCCTGGCTGGCCTTCCCTATGGTCCTCAGCAGTGTGGCCAGTACGGTCGTCGCCACATGGGCCGTCCTGGACGTCTGGGTGACCCGGCAGGTGTGGAACCAGCGCAACGGCGTGGTGTCGGTGCCGAGCAGCACGGCGCGGGCGCTCCGGCGCGAGCGTCGCAGGGCCAGGCGTCAGGCTCGGCTGACGGCGCGGGCCCAGGAGCGGATACGCAGGCAGGGCGGGGCCGGGCAGTTGTCGCACTCGTAGCGGGGCGGCGGCCCGCCGCACCTCGGTCCGCCGGCCGGCCGCCTTCGACGGCGCCCTCGGCTATCACGCCTTCGGCGGGCGGGGTGCGGCCGTCGGACATTCCGCTCCGGCGTCCGCGCGGGAAGGAACGCCGCACGGACGAGCGCACTACGAGAAGGGAGGGAACCGCGTCACCGGCCGCTGCCGGCACGCGATTCCCCTCCCCCGCGGCTCCGTCGCTACGAGGTGACCGGCGCCGGGCGCTTGAACATCCGTGTCGCGGTGATCTCCGTGTGCACGGCTTCCCCGGCGGCCGCCTCGCGCGGCAGTCCCGGCCGCAGGTGCTCCTCGACGCTGATGTACTTCAGCCCGGCACGAAGGTCGGCGTCGTTGCGCAACCGGATGACGAGGGGGAACTCGGCGAGCGCGGTCGTGTCGAACAGGCCGGTGGTATAGAGGAGCTGGACACCCAGCGCGTCCGAGACGGCTCGCTGGAGCTCCAGCAGATACGTCGCGTTGGCGCGGCCGATGGGGTTGTCGAGGAACAGGGTGCCGGCGTGCCGGTGCTTGTCCCGGCCGCGGTCGTTGCTGCGCAGCGCGGCCATCGTGCAGTACAGAGCGATGGCCGCGGTGAGCAGCTGGCCTCCGGAGAACACGTCGCCCATCTGCCCGACGGGTACGCGTTCGGCGCGCAGTACGGCGTCCGGCTTGAGGATCTCGACGGCGACGCCCTTGGGCTGGAGGGCGGCGCTGACTCCGCGCAGCAGGAGCGACATGCCGTCGCGCCGCATGTCGGAGTTCTTCTTGACCGCCGCGCGGGTGGCTTCGTCCACCACCTCGCCGAGCCGCTCGGTGAGGGTGGCCTGGTCGGGTTCCTCGAAGCGGATGCGCAGGAATTCCTGTCCTGACCACTCCCCCAGTCCCTCCGGCAGCCTGGACAGCCGCTGGGCGGACCGGAGGGTGGCGAGGGAGGACTCGACGAGTCCGCGCAGCCGGTCCACGATCGAGTCCCGGTTGCGCTCCAACTGCGCCAGCTCGTCGGTCAGTACACGCAGCCGGGGCGCGAACGCGTCCGACCACTTCTGGGCGTGCTCGGGCAGGGAGGAGGCGGGCAGCTCACGGATCTGCTGCCGGGCGGGGGTGCGGACCTGCTCGTAGCGGGTGGAGTTGGCGTGGCGCACGAGGATGTCGCTCGCCTCGCGGACGGCGGCCTCGGCCGCGGTCAGGTCGGCGGCGCAGCCGCGCAGTGAGCGGCGGCTCTCGGCGGCGGAGTTCCGCGCCTCCTCGAGGGTGCCGGGGTAGGGCTCGGGCTCCTCCTGCTCCTCGTCGGTGTGCTCGCGGAGGAGGTCCCTGAGGAGCGCGGCCGTCTCGTCGAAGCCGCCGGCGGCGTCCTCGGCGGACCGGTGGGCGTCGAGGAACTCCGTGTGTGCCTCGCGGGCGCGGTTCAACGCCTCGGTTCGGGAGGCGAGTTCGGTGGTGGCGGTGCGCAGCAGGGCCTGGGCCTGCTCGGCATCGACCGGAACCAGATCCTCCGTCAGCTCGGTGTGCGCCTCGCCCTCCTCGGGAGCGTGCCGCTCGGCCTCGCCGCGCAGTCGGCCGAGCTGTTCGCTCGCGGTCGACATCCGGGTCTCCAGGAGCTGCACCAGTTCCTCGGCCCGTGCCGCGGCGGCCTGCCGGGATGGGCCGTCCGAACCGTCCGGCGACTCCAGCAGCTGCCCGGCGCGGGTGCGGACCTTGTTGCTGAGCCGGTCCAGTTCCGCGAGGGCCGCGCTCTCGTCGCTCTCGGCCCGTGCCTGCTCGGCCCGCAGGTCGGCGCCCACGCCGACCTTCTCGTAGAGCTGGGACGCGGCCCGGTAGGCCTCGCGCAGGGCGGGCAGCGAGGCCTTGGCGGCCGTCCCGTCCTGGGTCACCTCGTCGGGGGCTCCGGCGATCTCCGCGCGTTCGGCGCGCAGCGCGCGGGCCGTGCGGCGGGCGTCGTCGGCGGCACGCTGGGCGGCGCGGCGGTCCTCGTCGGCGGCGCGGGCGCGCTCCAGGCACACCTGGGCGCGGGCCTCCGACTCCGCCGCCTCGTCGGCGAGTTCGCGGAGCTTGACCTGCCATCCGGCGCGTTCACGCAGCCGGAAGGCGAGTCCGGCGAGCGCGTCGGCGGCGCGCCGGGCCTTCTGGGCGGCCTCCTGCCGCTCGTCGCGCACGTGGGCGGCTTCGGCCGCCGTCTCCTCGGCCTCCGCCCGGACGGTGCGGGCCTCGGCCAGCTCGGCCTCGGTCTCCTCGGCGAACGCGCGGGCGTCGCGGGCGGTCGCGGCCAGCTCGGCGAGCCGTCCGGCGGGACAGCCGGTGCGCCAGGACGCGAGGCGCGCGGCCAGCTCCCGGTCCTTGCCGAGGCGGGCGGCGAGGGTGCGGATCTCCTCGTCCCGCAGGACCGTCCGGGCGCGCAGCGCCTGGCGCTCCTCGTCGGCGGCGTGCTCGTCGTGCATGGCCGGGTTCGGCGGCACGAGGAAGACGCCGCTCTCGTCCGTGTCGGCGGCCGGGGTCGGGGCGAGCAGCGCGGCGGCCGTGCCGACGGCCACCGTCGAGCGGGGCAGGAGGGCCGCCTCGCCGAGGACCTCGCGGGCCCGCGCGTGGGTGTCCGGGTCGGTGATGATCACGCCGTCGACGAGTTCGGGCCGGGCGGCCAGGACGCGTGCGTGGTCGACGGGGGCGACGGCCTGGGCGAGGTAGCGCCATCCGGGCAGGGCGGGGATGCCGTGCTCGCCGAGGTACTCGACGGCGGCGAGGACGTCGGGTCCCGGCGGCAGCAGCCCGCCGTCGCCGAGTGCCCCGAGGATCCGGGCGTCGTCGGCCGCGGTGGTGCGCAGTTCGAAGAGCTGCCGCTCGGCGGAGGCGACGGTCCCGTCGAGCAGTCCGCGCAGTTCGTCGGCGTACCGGTCGAGCTCTTCGGGAGTCAGCGGCACGCCGGCCGGTGAGCCTGCGGGGACGTCGGACTCCTCGTCGCGGCGCGGCTGGGGGACACCGCGGCGGACGTCGGTGCCCGGCAGGCCGAGCAGCTCCGCGAGCCGTTCCTCCTGGGCCAGGGCCTCGGCCGTGCGCCACTCCGCTTCGTGGGCCCGCTCCGCGGCCGTCGCGGCGTCCGCCGCGCGGGCGGCCGTCAGCTCGGCCCGGGACTCGGCGGAGGCCGCTTCCCGCGCCTGATCGCCGGCACGCCGCGAGGTCTCGCGCGCGGTGTCCCAGGCGGCGACGGCCGTCTTCTCCGCGTCGCTGGCGGCGAGCGCGGCACGGGCCGGGTCGGCGTCGGGGGCGCTGTCGTCGAGCCAGCCGGCCCGGACCGCCTCGGCGGTCTCCTGCTCGACCTCGGCCAGCCGCTGACGCAGATGCCCGACCTCGCTTCGGGCGCGCTGCGCGGCGGTTGCGGCGGCCGTCGAGTCGGCGTACGCCGTCTCACCGGCCTCCTGGAGGGCGGCGGAGCGCTCCTCCTCCTCGTTGGCGAGCGACTCCGCGCCCTCGGCGGCCCGGTGCAGCGCGCGGACGAGGTCGACGGCGGCCGTGGCGCGGGCCGCGAGCGCGGGTGCGGCGTCCCGTTCGGCCTCGCGGATCGCGTCGGCGACGCGGGTGGAGCGGTCGGCGGCGGCACGATGGCGCAGCACGGCCTCGGCCGCCTGCCAGGCGGCGTGCAGGGTACGGGCGTCGGCGAGCTCGCGCTTCTGCGCGGCGGCCGACTTCTCCGCGCCGGCGAGGGCCAGCGAGGCGTGGCGGTAGGCGAGTTCGGCGGCGATCAGGGCACTGCGCTCGCGGGCGCCCTCGGCGTGGGTGACGGCGTACGCGGCAGCGGTCACGCGCTGGGCGAGTTCAGCGGCGCGCACGCGCTCCTGCACGGCCCGCGCGGACAGCCGGCGTGCCAGCGTCCTGGTGCGCCGCTCGGCGCCCGTGTGGATGTCCCGCGCGCGTGCCCGTGCTCCGGCGGCGTCGACAATCCGGCCGAGCAGGTCCACGGAACCGGCGGTGAACTCGCGCTCGGCGATGAGTTCGGCGCGCCGCCCGAGCTTGTTGCCGAAGCCGCCGACGAGGTCGGCGAGGCCGTCGGTGTCACGGGTGTCGGTGACCGCGCGCAGCAGCAGGTCGGTGAAGTCGGAGTCCTTCTTGACCGCGAAGAGACCGGCGGCCTCGCCCTCGTCGGCGTTCATCTCCCGCTGGTAGCGGAAGAGTTCGGGGTCGAGGCCCAGGTCGCCGAGGTGTTCGTTCCAGCGGTCGTGGATCTCCTCCCAGTGCACCTCCAGGTGCGGGTAGGCCTTGCCCGCCTCGGTGATCGCGTCGCGGAAGCCCTTCATGGTGCGCCGGCGCCCCTGCGCCCCGGAGGCGCCCTCGACGGGAGGCCGTACCGAAGTGGCCTCGGCGACGGGCAGGTTGTCCAGGCTGAGACCGGGACCGGGCCGGAACGAGTACCAGGCTTCGGCGAACTTCCGTGGGTCGTTGGAGACCTGCCGTCCCCGCCACTCGCTCGCCTTGCCGACCACCACGCACTCGCCGGTGAGCGTGTGCTGCCACTCCAGGGCGACGTGTCCGCAGTCGTCGGCGAGCAGGAACTTGCGCAGCACGCCGGAGCTGGCGCCGCCGAGGGTGTTGCGGTGTCCGGGGAGCATGACCGAGAAGATCAGCTTGAGCAGGACGGACTTGCCGCCGCCGTTCTCCAGGAAGAGCACGCCGGCGGGCGCGGGGCGGCGCGGCGGACCGACCGGCTCCTCCTCGAAGAACTCCGCCTGGGTGGGCGCCGGGTCGGGTACGGGCTCACCGACTCCGCGCAGGTCCAGCACGGTGTCGGCGTAACGCGCACCGGCGGGCCCGATGGAGTAGAGGCGGACCCGGGACAGCTCGTACATGGCGGCGGACTCTCGCAGTCGAAAAGGGGGTGCGGTCGTGGGGGGGGGGAGGGGAGCCGGGGAGGGCGGGCGGACGTCAGGAGTGGAACGGAAGTCCGGCTCCGGCCACGAGCTCCAGGTCGTCGGGGTCCTCGGCGGGCAGCAGGCTCGCGGTGCCGTCCGTCACCGGGACGATGCCCAGCTCCAGCAGTTCGGCCATGGCCGCGCTGCCCGCCATGTCGCGGACCTGGAGCTGGTAGCGGGCCGTCGTCCGGTAGGTCCCGCCGGCGTCGTCGCCGGTGCGCTGGAGGAAACCGGAGTCGGTGAGGAAGGCGACGGCCTTGGCGATGATGCCCGTCGTCGAGCCGGCCAGTCTTCGCGCGTCCTTGGTGGCCCCGGTGGAACTGCGCCGTGCCCAGATCCGCCAGGCGGCCTCCAGTCCGGGCGCGTCGGTCGCCGGGTCGGTGTTCTCGCCGGTCTCCTCGGCCCGCTCCTCCAGACGCCGGCAGGCCTGTCGTACGAAGGCGTCGACGCCGTTGACCGAGACGCGTCCGATGTATCCGTCGTCGGCGAGGTCCTCGGGGCGCGGGAAGGCCAGGGCGGCCACGGCGAGGTGGGCGAGTCCGTGCAGGAACCGGTCCCCGGAGTCCGTGGAGGCGCGGCGCGCGTAGTCGCCCATGCGGACGGCGAAGACCGAGTCCTCGGCGGCGGTCACCGCCATCCCCGCGCGCGGGGACACCTCGAGGACGACGAGCCCGAGGCCGGTGGCCACCGCGTCGGCGAGCCGGGCGAAGGGCGGGTCCTCGCGGTAGCGGCGCAGCAGCTCGGTGTACTCCTGGTCGCGCGCGGGCTGCAGTTTGGGCTGCAGCCCGAAGGCGACGAGCCGCGCCGCGTCGGCGGCGTCGGCAGGTGTGACGGGGGCGTTCGCCGGTGCGGCGGTGGCCTCCGGTTCACTCCACTCGACGTGCTCGGTCACGGCTGGAACTCCTTGTTCGAAAGTACGAGGGTACGTGCGGGGAGACGGACGGGCGTCCCGCGGTGCATGGGCTCTCGCGGCGGGTTCACGCCCGGTCCGCCTTCATCCCGGCCGCGTCGAGCAGCGCCATGCCGACGATCAGATCGGCCCCGCCGAATTCCGGGTCGTCCAGCTCGGTCCCGTCGTCCACGGCGAACAGCAGGCGTTCCTCGCCCTGCCGGTAGGCGGTGCCGACCGGCGGACTCGCGGCGTGCACGGCCAGGAGGGCCACCAGATAGGGCAGGTCGGGGTCGAGGCGGCGGGCGTCCGCGAGCAGTCCGGACAGTCTGCGCGGCGCATCGGGCGGCAGGTTCAGCAGTTCCCTGGCGGCGGCGAGCTGTTCCTCGCTGAAGCGGCTGTCGTCCGGGGTGGCGATCAGATCGGGCTCGGGCATCTCCGCGCCGAGGTGTTCGCGCTCCAGCGGTGGCGTCAGCAGGATGTCGACGAGGTCCGCGACCCGTACGGCGACGGGGGTGCGCAGGCCCGTACCGCGCTTGAAGAAGGCGTCGGTGACGCGCAGCGCCCGCTCCACCGGCAGGGGCAGCACCGGCGCGACGAGATGGCCGTAGAGGTCGATCCCCGAGGTCGTCATCGGGGTCCCGAAGGCCTGCCGGTCCTGCTCGGCGCGGAACAGCGGTCCGGCTTCGAGCAGACGGGACTGGAGCTGGGTGTGCCGGCGGATGCAGTCCTTGACTATGTCGACGAGCTCGGCCGCGCGCCGCTTCTGCTCGGGGTCCTCGGACTCGTCACGGGCCTTGCGGATGTTGGTGAGGATCGCGTTCTCGTGGCGGTACCGGTCGGCCACGTGGTCCAGGGCCTCGACGATCATGTCGGGCACTGCGTGGAGCCAGTCGACGGCCCGGACGTTGCGCCGGGTGGCGTCGAGGGCCTTGCGCAGCGTTTCCGCGTACTGGACGGTGCGGTAGCGGGCCTGCTCGGCGGCGAGCTGCGCGTCGGCCAGCCGGCCGCGGCTGATCAGGACCTCCAGCTTGACCTCGGCGGCGATCTGCGCGCTGGTGACATCGGTGTCGAGGGCGCCGACGAGGACGTTGACCGCTTCGTCGGTCGTACGGAGGTAGACGCCTCCCCCGTAGCCCGGCACCTCCTCGATCAGTTTGAAGTCGTAGTCGCGGCGGACATAGGTGCCGTCGGGCGCGAAGGTGCCGTAGACGGCCCTGAAGCCCCGGTCGACGCTGCCGACGTTGATCAGGTTCTCCAGGACCCAGCGGGCCACGCGCTCGTGCTCGGCGGCCGGGCGCCCGGGGGCCTGGGCGGCGATGCGCGGGATGAGCCTGGCCACTATCTGGTCGTGGTCGGCGCCCGTGTCGAAGTCCATGTTCAGTGTGACGAGATCGATGGCGGCGAGGGCGACCTCGGCCATGCCGTACACCGTGTACTCGCCCGCGAGGTTCGCCTTGCGCATGTCCAGGTCGTGCAGCGGCGCGGTGCAGGCGAGCGCGCGCAGCCGCCGCGCCAGGCCCTCGTCGGCGGCCGGGCCCGGCGCCGGGCGCGGTCCCGCGCTGAGCTGGGGCGGAGCGCTGTCCGTCGTTGCAGGCGAAGTCACGTACACAGACTAGGTCCTCGGTCCGACAACGGCCGAAACGGCGCAGAAGCGACCGTCGTCCCGGCCGGGCCGCGGACCGGTCGGCCGGTCGCCGTGGGCGCGGCCGGACACGCGTACCGCCCCGCGCGTACCGCCCCGCGCCTCCGGGACCGCGAAGCCGGCCCGACGTGGCCGACGCCACACACCGGACCGGACCGGCACGCACACCACACACCGGACCGGCCGGGCGCGCACGCCGCGCGAGGCCGTCAGCCCGCGCCCTCTCCCCCGTCGGTCACGCGGCGCGCGTACACCCCGAGGAGGCCTTCGAGCGAGTCGTCGAGATAGGCGGCGAGGAGGCGCTCCGCGCCGTCCCGGTCGCCCGCCCGCAGGGCCTGGAGGATCTCGTGGTTGCGCGCGAGGTAGGGCTCGTGGAGCCGCTGGGGGTCGTCCACGACGTGGAAGGCGAGACGCAGCTCCGCGAAGACGCTGCGCATCAGCTCGTCGGTACGGGCGCTGCCGGCGAGCGCGACCAGTTCGCGGTGGAAGTGGATGTTGGCGGTCGACACCCCTTTCCAGTCACCTTCGCGCGCCGCCAGCCGCCCGTCGGAGACGGCTCCGGCGATCCCCTCGACGGCGTAGGGCGGGCTGCCGAGTCCGCGGACCACGGCGCACTCGACGAGGGAGCGGGTGCGGTAGATGTCCTCGACGTCCTCGACGGTGAGCACCCGTACGAAGACCCCCCGGTTGAGTTCGTGCACCAGCAGCCGCTCGTGCGTGAGCAGCCGGAACGCCTCGCGCAGTGTGTTGCGCGAGACCCCGAGGGCGCCGCCGATGCTGTCCTCGGACAGGCGCGTCCCGGGCGGGAAGAAGCCCTCGGCGATCCGGCTCCTGAGGATGTCCGAGACCCGCTCGGCGGTGCTGGTGCGGCCCAACAGGGCCCGGTCGTCGGCCAGTTCCGTCAGCTCTTCCATGCCCGGAATTCAACCGCAGACCGAAGGACGGGACAACGTGAGTATTGAAGGATCGTTCAACGATCCTCTACCTTGTCGGGCAGGCGCTCCCCGCACCGCCGCCAACGGCAGGCTGCCGAGCGCCCGAAAAGGCTTCCGCACGGCCAGGTTCAGTCCTCATGCACTCTCCGTCCCTCACTGCGAGGTGCCCATGAGCACGACCCCTCCATCCCAGGCCCTGACCCCAGGAACATCGGCCGTCACCGGCGAACCCGCCGCGCAGGAAGGCGCGTTCGGCTGGCTGCGCGCCCTCGGCCCGCGGGGCCGGCGCGCGTTCGGCGGCGCGTTCGGCGGCTACGGCCTCGATTCGTACGACTACTTCACCCTGCCGCTGAGCATGGTCGCCCTCGCGGCGTACTTCGGCCTCGACAGCGGCCAGACCGGTCTGTTCACCACCGTCACCCTGGTCGTGTCCGCGGTCGGCGGGGCCGGCGCGGGTGTGCTCGCGGACCGGATCGGACGCGTCAGGGCGCTGATGATCACGGTGATCACCTACGCGGTGTTCACCGTGGCCTGCGGTTTCGCGCCGAACTACGAGACGCTGCTGGTGTTCCGCGCCCTCCAGGGCCTCGGCTTCGGCGGCGAGTGGGCGGTCGGCGCCGTCCTGGTCGCCGAGTACGCGAGCCCCCGCCACCGGGGGCGCACGCTCGGCGCGGTCCAGAGCGCCTGGGCTGTCGGTTGGGGCCTGGCGGTGCTCGTCTACACGCTGGTCTTCCAGTACCTCGACGATGACCTCGCCTGGCGCGTGATGTTCTGGACCGGCGCCCTGCCCGCGCTGCTCGTGGTCTGGGTCAGGCGCCAGGTGCGCGACGCCCCCGAGGCGGCCGCGGTCCGCGAGAGGAGCGCGGACAGGGGATCGTTCACCGCGATCTTCAGGCCCGGCACGGCCGGGGCGCCGGGCCTGCTGCGCACCACCTTCTTCGCGGTCCTGCTGTCCACCGGTGTCCAGGGCGGCTACTACACGCTGGCCACCTGGGTGCCCACCTACCTGAAGACGGAGCGCGGACTGTCCGTCGTCGGCACCGGCGGCTATCTGACGCTCCTGATCTCCGGAGCCTTCCTCGGCTACCTCACCGGCGGTCTCCTCACCGACAGACTGGGCCGCAAGCGCAACATCCTGCTCTTCGCGGTCCTCTCCGCGGCCTGCATCCTCGCCTACGCGAACATCCCGAGCGGCGCCAACACCCTTCTCCTGGTGCTCGGCTTCCCCCTCGGCTTCTGCATGTCGGCGATCTTCAGCGGCTTCGGCTCGTTCCTCAGCGAGCTGTACCCGGTGGCGGTGCGCGGCACGGGACAGGGCTTCGCGTACAACACCGGGCGTGCCGTCGGCGCCGTCTTCCCCACCACGGTCGGCTTCCTGGCCGACAGCTGGGGCGTGGGCGGAGCGCTGGTGTTCGGCGCGATCGGCTACGCCCTCGCCGCCTTCGCCCTGACCGGACTCCCCGAGACGCGCGGAAAGGAGCTCCTGTGAACGACACCGTCCAGGTCCGCCCGCCGGCCCTGCCCGGGAACGGCTCCCCGACCCCGCCGAAGCTCCCCGCCCACGCGCACGCGTGGAGCCCCGCGAGGGCCCGTCGGCGGTTCCGTTCGGGACTGTCGGTCCCCACGGCCGGGATCGCCGCGGGCCACGCCCAGGCGAACCTGGTGTCGGTGCCCGCCGACTGGGCGTACGAGATGCTGCTGTTCTGCCAGCGCAACCCGAAGCCGTGCCCCGTCCTCGACGTCACCGACGCCGGTTCGTGGACCACGGTGCTCGCCCCGGGCGCCGATCTGCGCACCGACCTGCCGGGCTACCGGGTGTGGGAGCACGGCGCGCTGGTGGCGGAGCCCACGGACGTCGTCGGCCACTGGCGGCCCGACCTGGTGTCGTTCCTGATCGGGTGCAGCTTCACCTTCGAGTGGGCGCTGAGCTCCGCGGGCGTCCCGCTGCGCCACATCGAGCAGGGCCGCAACGTCTCGATGTACGTGACGGCGCGCCAGTGCCGGCCGGCGGGAAGGCTGCGCGGCCCCATGGTCGTCTCGATGCGCCCGGTGCCGCCCGAGCACCTGAGCACGGCGATCAGGGAGAGCAGTCTGCTGCCCGCCGTGCACGGCAGTCCGGTGCACTGCGGCGATCCGTCGGGGCTGGGCATCGAGGACCTCTCGCGCCCCGACTTCGGCGATCCGGTGATCGCCTCCCCGGACGACATCCCGGTGTTCTGGGCCTGCGGAGTGACGCCCCAGGCGGCCGTGATGGCCTCCAGGCCGCCCTTCGCGATCACCCACGCGCCCGGCCGGATGTTCGTCACCGACACCCGCGACGAGCAGTACCGAGTGGCCTGAGAGGGCCGGAGGAGGAGGAACGGCAGCCCATGGACCCCATCGATCTCAACGCCGATCTCGGCGAGGGCTTCGGCCGCTGGCGGCTGACCGACGACGAACAGCTGCTGTCCGTCGTGACCAGCGCCAACGTGGCCTGCGGCTTCCACGCCGGGGACGCGGCCACCATGCGGCGGGTGTGCGAGCTGGCGGCGGAGCGCGGCGTACGGATCGGCGCCCAGGTCTCCTACCGTGACCTGGCGGGGTTCGGGCGGCGGTCGATGGACGTGCCGCCCGACGAGCTGACCGCCGAGGTGGCCTACCAGATCGGCGCCCTGGAGGTCTTCGCGCGCGCGGCGGGCTCACGGGTGGCGTACGTGAAACCGCACGGCGCGCTCTACAACCGCGTCGTGCACGACGCGGAGCAGGCGGCGGCGGTCGTCGACGGCGTCCTGCTCGCGGGCGCGGGCCTGCCGGTGCTCGGTCTGCCGTCCTCGCGCTTCCTGAAGATCGCCGAGGGGGCCGGACTGCCCGTCGTCGCCGAGGCGTTCGCGGACCGCGCGTACACCGGGGAGGGCACCCTGGTGCCGCGTACCCAGGAGGGCGCGGTGATCACGGACGCCGATGCCGTCGTCGAACGCTCCCTGGGCCTGGCGCGCTCCGGGGCGGTCACCTCCCGTTGCGGGGAGCGTGTTCCGGTCCGGGCGCGCTCCCTGTGCCTGCACGGGGACACGCCGGGAGCGGTCGGACTGGCCCGCCGGGTACGGGCCCGGCTGGAGTCCTCGGGCGTGCGCGTGGAGGCGTTCGCGTGAGCGCCGGGACCGCCGGCGGCGGTACGGCCCCGGTCCCGGCCGGCCGCGGCACGGAAGGCGGCAGGGTGAGGGTCCTGCCCGTCGGCGACCGGGCGCTGCTGGTCGAGGTCTCCTCCGGTGAGGCCGCCCAGGCGCTGCACGCCGAGCTCGTGCGGCGCCGCGCGGAGGGCTCGCTGTCCGTGCGGGAGATCGTCCCGGCGGCCCGCACGGTGCTCCTGGACGGCCTGGACGACCCCGCCCGGCTCGCGGAGTCGCTGCCCGGCTGGGAGGTCCCCCCGCTGGACGCGCGCGCGGACGGCACGGTCGAGATCCCGGTACGGTACGACGGTCCCGATCTGGCGGACGTGGCGGCTCTCTGGGGGGTGGCGGTGCGGGACGTGCCGGAGATCCACGCCGCGGCCGAGTTCCGGGTCGCCTTCTGCGGGTTCGCGCCGGGCTTCGGCTACCTCACGGGACTGCCGGCGCGGTACGGCGTGCCGCGCCGGGCGACCCCGCGCACGGCGGTGCCTGCGGGCTCCGTGGCACTGGCGGGCCCGTACACCGGTGTGTACCCGCGCAGTTCGCCGGGCGGCTGGCAACTGATCGGCACGACGGACGTGACGCTGTGGGACCACGCGCGCGTACCGGCCGCGCTGCTGGCCCCCGGTGCGCGGGTGCGCTTCGTGCCGGAGAGGTGTTCATGAGCGACCGGGCCCTCGCGGTGGTGCGGGCCGGGGCCCTGACCACCGTCCAGGACCAGGGGCGGCCCGGGCACGCCCATCTCGGCGTACCGCGCTCCGGAGCGCTCGATCCGCCCGCGGCGGCGCTGGCCAACCGGCTCGTCGCCAACCCCGCCGGGGCGGCCGTGCTGGAGACGACGGTCGACGGCTGTGCCCTGCGCCCTCGTTCGACGGTGACGGTGGCCGTGACGGGAGCGCCCTGCCCGGTGCGGGTGGACGGCCGCCCGGTCGCCTGGGGGGCTCCCGTCCGGGTGCTCGCGGGGGCCCTCCTGGACATCGGTCCCGCGCGCGCGGGACTACGGAGCTACGTGGCCGTCTCCGGTGGCGTGGCGGTCGATCCGGTGCTCGGCAGCCGTTCGGCCGACCTCCTCTCGGGGCTCGGCCCGCCGCCCCTGACGGACGGCGCCGTGCTTCCCCTGGGGAGTCCCGGCACCCTTCACGCGCGCGTGGACGTCGTCCCGCACCGCGCCCCGCCCGCCGAGCTGGTCCTGCGCGTGACGCTCGGCCCGCGCGACGACTGGTTCACCGGGCCGGCCCTGCGGACGCTCACGACGCGCGTCTACCGGGTCTCGCCGGCGAGCAACCGCATCGGCCTGCGCACGGAAGGGCCCTCCCTGGAGAGGGCCGTCTCCGGCGAACTCCCCAGTGAGGGCCTGGTGCTGGGTGCCGTCCAGGTGCCGCCGGACGGCCGCCCGGTCGTCTTCCTCGCCGACCATCCGACCACCGGGGGCTACCCGGTGATCGCGGTCGTCCGTCCCGCCGACCTCCCGGCGGCCGCTCAGGCGGTCCCGGGAACCCCGGTGCGCTTCCTGGCAGTACGCCGCCGCTGAGGCCGCCGCCGGCCCGCGCCCGCCCTCAGGCCGCGCCCGTCCCTCAGACCGCGTCCGGCCGTTCCGCCGGGGACAGGGCCGCCAGGGCGGACGCGACGGCGTGCGAGGCGCTGAGGTCGAGACGGGCACTGGTGCCCCGGGCCCGGTGGCGCACCTCGGACGCGGCGAGGGTGAGCAGCTGGGGCAGCAGGTCCGTGCAGCGCCTGGCCACCCAGCCCGTGCCCGCCGTGGCCAGCCACAGGAGGCTCGCGGTGCGGGTCGGCGCGGGGAACTCGGCCTCGGCCGAAGGGGTGGTCCCGCCGGCGAGGCCCCGCTCGGCGAGCAGCGCGTGGAAACGCACGGCCAGCCGACGGTGCCCCAGCTCCCCCGGGTGCAGCCGGTCGGCGCTCCACACGGCGCGGTCCTCGAGCCATTCCTCCTCAGCCGCGTGCAGGTGCAGCGCCCCGTGCCGCTTCGACAGCGCGTGCACCACCGCGTTGACCGCGTGCTGGCGCCGGGCCAGCGGGCGGGCCAGCGCTCCCGGCAGCCCCAGCATCGAGCCGGGGTCCGGGAGGCAGGCCGTCAGCACGACGGCGTCCCGCGCGCGGAACGCCGAGTACACCGTGTCGAGCCGTTCGGCCACCGCGTGGATGTCGAACGTGTACCGCAGGGTGTCGTTGACGCCGATCACGACGGAGACGATGTCGGGCTCCAGGGCGAGCGCCGCCGGGGTCTGCCGTTCGAGGACGTCCCGCGTCTGTGCCCCGCTGAGCGCGAGGTTGGTGAACCGCACGGGCGCGTCCGCGGGGGCGAGCCCCGGGGCGAGCAGTTCGGCCCAGCCGCGCCACCGCTCCCCGACGGGGTCGCCCACGCCTTCCGTGAGGGAGTCCCCGAGGGCGACGAACCGGACCGGTCTCATGCCACGCCCTCCTGGAGACGCGGCCGGTCCACGGCCCGCGCGTCGTGCGCGGCGAGGAAGCCCGTCACGGCGGCGTCCCAGCCGAAGCACTCGGCACGCGCGCGTGCGGCCTGCCTGCGTTCGTTCTCGGCGCGGCCGAGCAGCAGCCCCACCGCGTCCGCGAAGGAGTCCCCGCTGTCGGCGGCGGTGGCTCCGGCGGAGCCGACGATCTCCGGCAGGGCGGAGTGCGCGCTGGCGACGACGGGGGTGCCGCAGGCCATCGCCTCCAGGGCGGCGAGCCCGAAGGTCTCGGCCGGCCCGGGTGCCAGGCACACGTCCGCCGAGGCCTGGAGCGAACCGAGCAGGGTGCGGTCGGCGACGTGCCCGAGGAAGGTGACGGGCAGCCTCCGTTCCCGGGCGCGCTGTTCGAGCCGGGCCCTGAGCGGTCCGTCCCCGGCGACGACGAGCACGGCCCGCTCGCCGCGCCGCAGCAGTGACTCCAGCGCGTCGAGCGCCGTACCGGGGCGCTTCTCGACGGACAGGCGGGAACACATGACGAGGAGGATCCGGTCCGCGCGCGCGTGACGGGCGCGCAGGGCCGGGTCGCGCAGACCGGGGTGCCGGTCGAGCAGGTCGACGCCCAGGGGAGCGCGTACGACGTTGCGGGCGCCGATCCGGACGAACTCGCGCTCCGCGAACTCCGTGGTGCACACCACGCGCGCGTAGGCGTGCGCGGTGCGGACGTTGAGGGCGTCCGCGGTCCGCCGGGCCATCGCCTCGGACAGCCCCCAGGTCCGCAGCACGCCGTCGGCGGTCTCGTGGGAGACCATCACCGCGGGCACGCGGGCCCGTCTCGCCCAGACCCCGGTCCAGCGCAGGGTGGTGCGGTCGGAGACCTCCAGGCGGTCGGGGGCGAGCGATTCGAGGAGCCTGGCGACCCTTCGTCTGTCGGTGAGGACGCGGTAGCCGCCGGTGCCGGGCAGCAGCGGGCCGGGCAGTGTGATCACCCGTCCCTGCACGGTGTCGCGGTCGCTCGCCCGCTCGCCGGGTATGACGAGGACCGGTTCGTGGCCGGCCGCCCGGTAGCCGGCGCCCAGCTCCCGCAGTGCGGTGCGCAGCCCTCCGGAGGCGGGGGCGACGAAGTTGGCGAGCCGTACGATGCGCAGACTCATGCCGCCACCGGCTTCCTCGCGAAGAGCACGTCCTCGTAGTGGCCGATGAGCTGGTCGCCCACCGCGGCCCAGGTGCGGCCCTCGACCGCGGCGTGCCCGGCGGCGCCGTAGGCCGCCCGCAGCGCGGGGTCGGCGGCCAGGGCGCGCACCGCGTCCCGTACCGCGTCGCTGTCGCGGGGCGGGACCAGCAGTCCGGTGCGCCCGTGGTCGACCAGGTCGAGCGGTCCGCCCGCGGCGGGGGCGACGACGGGCACTCCGCTGGCCATGGCCTCCTGCACGGTCTGGCAGAAGGTCTCGAAGGGGCCGGTGTGCGCGAAGACGTCCAGGGAGGCGAAGATCCGGGCGAGTTCACCGCCGGTGCGCCGGCCGAGGAAGACGGCTCCGGGGAGCGCGCCGCGCAGGGTGGCCTCGCTCGGCCCGTCGCCGACCACGACGACGCGGACGCCGTCCAGTCCGCAGACGCCGGAGAGCAGTTCGACCTGCTTCTCGGGGGCGAGCCGGCCGACGTAGCCGACGATCAGCTCGCCGTTCGGCGCCAGTTCGCGGCGCAGCGCCTCGTCGCGGTGGCCGGGGCGGAAGCGGACCGTGTCGACGCCGCGCGCCCACAGCCGCACCCGGGGCACGCCGTGCGCCTCCAGGTCCCGCAGGGCCGCGCTGGAGGGAGCGAGCGTCCGGTCGGCGGCGGCGTGCACCGAGCGGATGCGCCGCCACGCGGTGGCCTCACCGGCGCTGATGTACGTGCGGGCGTATCCGGCGAGGTCGGTCTGGTAGACGGCGACGGCGGGGATGCCGAGCCGGGAGGCGGCCGCCATGCCGCGGACGCCGAGGATGAAGGGGCTGGCCAGGTGGACGATGTCGGCGCGGTGCTCGGTGATGGCCGCGGCGACGCGCCGGCTGGGGAGGGCGACGCGGACCTGGGGGTAGCCCGGGAGCGGGATGGAGGGGACGCGGACGACCGGGCACGGCGCGAGGGCGTCGGGCCCGTTCCCGGTGGGGGTGCCTCCCCGGTCGGGGGAGGCCGAGAACCTGGGCGAGGTGGCCGGTGCGACGACGAGGGGAGCGTGACCGCGGTCGACGAGGTGCCGGGCGGTCTGGAGCGCGCAGTGGGCCACGCCGTTCACATCGGGGGGAAAGGATTCGGTCACGATGACGACACGCATACGGGTGTTCTCGCCGCATTGGACGTGGCCGCGTCAAAGTGGATCTATGCGAGCGATGAACGTCCCGTGAGCGTTGCGCTCCGCGCCCGGGCAGGTCAGCCCCCGTCCACGCGCTCCTGACTCCCGGGTCACCGAACGTTCATACGGCCGGCATGTCGGGCCCGATCCTGCTCCGTACCGCTGTCTGGACTTCGGCCTCCTCGGCCGGATCCGCCGCCAGCCGGCGGAGCTGGTCGACCACGCGCGCGTCACCGGTCTCGGCGTGCCGTGCGGCGATCTCCCGTGTGGTCTCCTCGCAGTCCCAGAGGCACTCGACGGCGAAGCCCGCGGGGAAGGAGGGGTCGGTGGCGGCCAGGGCGCGGGCGGCGCGCTGCCGCAGGTGCGACGACGCGGTCTCCCGGTAGACGTGCCGCAGCACGGGGGCGGCGACGGCGATGCCGAGCCGTCCGGTGCCGTCGACGAGGGTCCACAGGGTCGGCGCGTCGGGGCCCTCGCCCCGTACCGCCTCGCGCAGGGCGGCCAGGACGAGATCGCGGTCCTGGGCGCCGCCCCGGCAGGCGAGCACGCGGCCCGCGGCGGCGCCGAGCGCGTCGGGCCGGTGCGCCCAGCCGCGCGCCCGGTCGACGGCGGCGGCGCTCCGCATCCGTTCGAAGGCGTCGACGGCGGCCTCGGCGACGGTCGCCGGACCGTCCGCGACGGCCGCCTCGATCAGGTCGAGGGCGTCCGGGTCGTCGCCGTCGGCGAGATAGCGCAGGGCCGTGCAGCGCGCGCCCTCCGTGCCGTGGCGCGCGGCCTCGACGATCTCGGGCCGGTCCTCGGGTCCGGCGACGGCGGTCAGGCAGCGGGCGGCCGGGACGTGCAGCGCGGCTCCGCGCTCGACGCCCTGCTGGGCCCATTCGAAGACGGCTCCGACGCTCCACCCGGGGCGGGGTCCCGACGGCCGCATCTGGCGCTGCCAGCGGTCGAAGGACCCGGCCTCCGTGGCGGCACGCACACGGGTGGCGACGGACTCGCGGGAATCGTCGGCCCACAGCCGCCACGGCCGTGGCTCGAAGGCGTCGCGCACGGCGGCGGCGAGGGCGGCCTCGCCGTCCGGGCCGGCGGGGAACCGGGCGAGCACGGGGGCGGCGAGGGCGCGCAGGCCCGCGTCGTCGTCGCGCAGGGCCAGCTCGTCCAGGGCCCAGGCCCAGTTGGAGCCGACCGCCGCGTACCTGCGCAGCAGCGCGAGCGCGTCACGCCTGCCGTACGAGGCGAGGTGCCCGAGGACGGCGAGGGCGAGCCCCGTGCGTGACTCGCAGTCGTCGAGGACGTCCTCGGCGTCGAAGAGGTGACGCTCGATCTCGTCGAGCTCACCGTTCAGGTCGAGGTAGAGACGGGCGTAGTACAGGGAGCGGTTCTCCACCTGCCAGTCGTGGCGGGGGTCCCTGAGAACGCAGTGGTCCAATGCCGCGAGCGCCTCGGCCCGCGGTGCGGTGAGCGCGTGCAGCGTACCGTCGCCGCGGCCCCTCTGGAGCAGGCCGAGCAGGGTTCCGCTGGGCGCTATGACCGGATCGAACATGGGAAACAGCCTCACATCAAGCGTCGACGCAACCGGGATCCTGCATTACCTGGCCGCGTGACAACACGTCGGGGCGCCCGCCGTCTCTTGCTTGCTGTAGACCATCTTCCTCTGCCTCTCGTCGGTGGCCCATGCGGGCCGAGTCACGGCCCGCGCGGTGCGGCAACTCCTGCCCAGCCATCGCGTCCGTGAATCACGTCGTCATGATGACCCGGCCGTTCTTCCTGCCGCGACCGTATTTCCGGCGGCCCCGTTCCGCCTCCCTTTTTTCCCGCGTATCGCCTGGTCAGAGCGTTCGATTCATGGCGTGCCGAACAATTCGAGCAGGTCCGTCTTGGCGAACATGCGTGCCGTGTCGACGGCCGAGGGAGTACCCGCGGCGGGGTCGGCGCCGGCGGCCAGGAGGACCCGGATGACGGCCTCCTCACCCTTGAAGACGGCCCCGGCGAGAGGGGTCTGGCCCCGGTCGTTGACACGGTCGGCCTCGGCGCCGCGCTCCAGCAGGGCGCGGACCGCGTCGGCGTGGCCGCGGTAGGCGGCGAGCATCACGAGCGAGTCGCCGCGGTCGTTGGTGAGGTCGGCCGGGACACCCGCGTCGACGTACGCCACGAGCCTCTCCGTCTCGCCGCGTCGCGCAAGATCGAAGATCTTGGTCGCGAGCTCCACGACCTCGGGCTCGGGGGCTTCGCTCATCTGCCGGACCGCCTCTCACTGCAACCGTTCGGGTGAATCGACAGGGTACTGGCTCCGGCGGCACATGACAGGCACCCTCCGCGGCAAAGACCGCAAAGCGCGCATCGAGCGCAATGGAGCAGCTCAGACGGCCCATGACAGCTCCATCGCCTGAGTGAAATCAGACGGTTTTCACTCAGTTGCACCTTTTATCGTATGGATACATGCTGTGATCCTGGAACAACTCATGGTGACCGTCCCCACGAACCAGGAGAGCTCAAATGATTCTGTCCATGTCAGGCGTCGTCCTTCTCGGCATCATCGTCTTCCTCTTCTTCAAGAAGGACGGGCTGAAGGCGTCCCACGCCCTGGTGGCCGCACTCTTCGGCTTCTACCTCGCCAGCACGGCCATCGCGCCGAGCATCAAGGCCGGCGGGGAGAGCCTGGCGGGTCTCCTCGGCGGGATCAAGTTCTGACGACGTCCCCCACCTCGTACGCACCTCCAGGAGACAGCAGTGGCCCGGCGCCCTCTCCCCCGCATCCTCAGCAACGGCACCGCGCAGATCGCCAAGAGCCGGGAGCTGGCCCGGACGGCAGCCGACAGCGCCACCGACGTCCTCCACCCGCTGATCACGGTCACCCGTGGACTGCGCCGGCTGGCAGCCGCCGGACGGCGCAAGTGGGCCGCCACCCCCAAGGACCGGCGCGGGCCGCTGCTGTTCCTGGTGGCCTCGGTGGTCCTGATCGTGGCCCTGGTGCCGTACGGGCCGCTGCTCGCCGTCATCACCCTGATGGCGGCGGCGGCCTGGGCCGGTCGCGAGCGCACCCCACCGCCCGCGACCGGCCCGGACGAGGCCCAGACCGCACGCCTCCAGTCCCTCTACGACGCGCTCGTCCCGTACTTCTCCACGGCCGACGACCCCGCCCCCCTGTACGCCCACGGCGGCGACTGGGAGAAGACCTTCGCCTCGTACGACTTCGACGGCGACGGACGGGTCTCCCGTCTGCTCATCCACTACCCGGCGTACTTCACGGACGGCGAACCGGAATCCCGCGCCCGCATCGAGCAGCTCCTGCAGGCCAAGTCGGGGCGCGGCCGCGAGTACCACTTCGACTGGGACGAGGAGGGCAACGAGCTCACCGTCACGGTGCTCGCGCCCCTGCCCACCGACATCGCCGCCCAGCCCTTCGTCACCGCTCCCGGCGAGACGGTCCTCGGCTTCACCGATCCGGCCGACGTCCAGCGCACGCTCCCCCTCACCCACGGCGAGGAGCGGCGCGACGTCCCGCCGGTCGTCTGGCGTACGGGCGCCCGCTCCACCGAGCCGCACCTGCTGATCACGGGGCAGCCGGGCACCGGCACGACCAGTCTCCTGCGCTCCATCGCCCTGCAGTCCCTCCGGTACGGCGACGTCGTCGTCGTCGACGGCGGGGGCACCGGCGAGTACGCGTGCCTGACGGGGCGCAAGGGCGTCCTGGCCGTCGAGTGCTCGACGGGCGGGGCGCTCGCCAGCCTCGAATGGGCGGCGCACGAGACCGAGCGGCGGCTGATCGCCGCGAACCGCGCCCACCAGGCGGGGCGTCCCGCCCCCGACGACATCAGGAACCCGCTGTGGATCCTGCTCGACCGGCCGGGCGCGCTCGGTCACCTGGCCGCGGCCGACGGGGGCAAGGACCTCCCGGCACTGCTCCAGACCCCGCTGCGGCACGGCCGTGCGGTGGGCGTCACGGTCGTGATCGCCGAGCACCTCGAGAACCTCGACGTCATCGGCGACGCGGTACGGCAGCACACCCGCGCGCGCGTGGTGCTCGGCACCGCCTCGGCCGCCGAGCTGGAAGCGGTCCTGGGCGCGCCCCCGCACACCACCCCGACCCGGGACGTTCCGCCCGGCCGCGGCTACGCGCGCCTGGGCACCGGTCCCGTGCTGCGCCTCCAGGTCCCCGCCACACCGGACCCGTACGACGACGCCACGAGCGAGGCGCAACGGCGGGCGGTGCTCGACCTGCTGCCGGAGCGGACGACACCGGCGGACGCGGAACAGATGCCCTCCGAGGTCGCCGGGGTCGCGGTGGCGGAGGGGTAGGGGCCGCCCGCTCCCCCGGATTCCGCTCCCGGGGCCGTCCTCCCCGCCGCTCACGCCGGTCCGCACCAGCCGGGCGGCCGCGGCCAGGCGCACCGCCGCCTCGTCGGCGACCGCGCCGCCCACGGTGAACGGCAGCCGCACGTACCCCTCGAAGGCGCCGTCCACCCCGAACCTGGGCCCCGAGGGCACCCGCACGCCGACGCGTTCACCGACCTCGGCGAGCCGCGACCCGGACAGACCGCCCGTACGCACCCACAGGGTGAGGCCGCCGCGCGGCACGGAGAACTCCCACTCGGGCAGCTCCCTGCGAACCGCCGTGACGAGGGCGTCCCGGTTCTCGCGGGCCTGGGCGCGCCGGACGCCGACGGCCTCCTCCCAGCCCCCCGTGCTGAGCAGCCAGTTCACTGCGAGCTGTTCCAGCACGGGTGTGCCGAGGTCGGCGTAGGCGCGCGCGGCGACGAGGCTGCGGATGACGTCGGGCGCGGCCCGCACCCAGCCGATCCGCATGCCCGCCCAGAACGCCTTGCTCGCCGAACCCACGGTGATCACGGTCGAGCCCGCCGGGTCGAAGCCGCACACGGGGCGCGGCATCTCCAGGCCCTCGTCCAGGTGCAGCTCGCTCATCGTCTCGTCGACGACGAGGACGGTGCCGGCCGAGCGCGCCGCGTCCACGAGTCCGCGCCGCTGGTCCTCGTCGGCGAGCGCGCCGGTGGGGTTGTGGAAGTCGGCGACGACATAGGCGAGCCGGGGCGCGGCGTCGCGCAGCACCTGGCGCCAGCGGTCCATGTCCCAGCCGGCCAGCCCCTCGGCCATCGCGACGGGCACCAGCCGGGCGCCGGCCTCCCGCATCAGCTGGAGGATGTTGGCGTAGGAGGGGGACTCGACGGCGATCCGTTCGCCGCGGCCCGCGAAGAGATGACAGATGGCGTCGATCGCGCCCATCGCCCCGGTGGTCACCATGATCTGCTCGGGCATGGTCGGGATGCCGCGCGCCGTGTACCGCTCGGCGAGCATGGTGCGCAGGGCGGGGAGCCCGGCGGGGTAGTCGCCGTGCGTGTGCGCGTACGGGGGCAGTTCCTCCAGGGCGCCCTGGACGGCGCGGGTCAGCCACGGCTCCGGCGCGGGCAGCGCCGCGCAGCCGAGGTCGATCATCGATCCGAGGGCCTCGGGGGGCAGCGGTTCCAGACCGCGCGCGGGCAGCGGGTTCCCGGCGGGGACCGCGGTCCAGCTGCCGGCTCCGCGGCGCGACTCCAGGAAGCCCTCCGCGCGCAGCGCCTCGTAGGCCGCGGCGACGGTCGTCCGGCTGACCGACAGGGCCAGCGCCAGTTCCCGTTCGGCGGGCAGCCGCGCGGCGACCGGCACCCGCCCTTCGAGCACGAGCAGCCGCACGCCGTCGGCGAGGGCACGATAGGCGGGCGGACGCCGGGTCCCCGGGCCTGCGGGCCGCTCCTGCTGGGAGTTGAGGAGCCGGGCGAGCTGCGCGGCCCCCACCGCAGAAGTCCACTGCGCCATGATTCCAGTCCACCTTCCCCGAATTGGCCATGGTTGAATCCATTTCCCACGCCACAGAGTGTCATGCGCCAGGCCACTACCACCACTGGGGGCATCACGTGTCCACACGCTCCGACTCCGCGCCCGCCGAGGCGCACGGCCCCGGGCGGCTCCCCCGCCGCCTCGTCCAGCTCTACTCGGGCCTCGCCCTGTACGGCGCGAGTTCCGCGCTCCTCGTGGAGGCGGGTCTCGGTCTCGAGCCGTGGAACGTGCTGCACGAGGGCCTGGCCGAGCTGACCGGCCTGACGATCGGCGTGGTGTCGATCGTCGTGGGCGCCGCGGTGCTGCTCCTGTGGATCCCGCTGCGCCAGCGGCCGGGCCTCGGCACCGTCTCCAACGTCTTCGTGGTCGGCCTGGCCATGGACGGCACCCTCGCGCTGGTCCCGGACGTCCGTTCCCTGGCGGTGCGGGTCCCGCTGCTGGTGGCGGGCGTCGTACTGAACGGCGTGGCCACGGGTCTGTACATCTCGGCCAGCTTCGGCCCGGGTCCCCGGGACGGTCTGATGACGGGACTGCACCGGCGTACGGGCCGCTCGGTCCGTCTGGTGCGCACGGTCCTCGAGGTGACCGTCGTCGCGACCGGCTTCGCGCTCGGCGGCACGGTCGGGGTCGGCACGGTGCTCTACGCCGTCGCCATCGGACCCCTGGCCCAGCTCTTCCTGAAGGTGTTCGCCGCCCGTCCGGCACCGCTCCGCAGTGCCGTTGTCGCCCCTGGTCAACCCGAGCGCGCCATACTGCCCGGGTGAGCACGCGCACCCTTCACCCCTACCTCGACCACCCGGGCCCGATCCCCTTCGCACACCGCGGCGGGTCTGCGGACGGCCTGGAGAACACCCTGACGCAGTTCCGGCGGGCGGTGAACGCCGGATACCGCTACATCGAGACCGACGTGCACGCCACGGCGGACGGCAGGCTGGTCGCCTTCCACGACACGACCCTCGACCGGGTGACCGACGGAGCGGGCCGGATCGCGGACCTCCCCTGGGACGACGTGCGCCAGGCGCGCGTGGCGGGCAAGGAGCCGGTCCCCCTCTTCGAGGAGCTGCTCGAGGAGTTCCCCGAGACGCGCTGGAACGTCGACGTCAAGGCCGAACCCGCGCTCCTGCCGCTGCTCGACCTGATCGGCCGCACCGACGCCTGGGACCGCGTCTGCGTCGGTTCGTTCTCCGAGGCCCGCGTGACCCGTGCCCAGCATCTCGCCGGGCCGCGCCTCGCGACCTCGTTCGGCACCCGGGGGGTGCTCAACCTGCGGCTGCGCTCGTGGGGCGTGCCCGCCGCGGTGCGCCGCTCCGCGGTCGCGGCCCAGGTTCCCGAGACGCAGTCCGGCGTGCCGGTGGTCGACCTCCGCTTCGTACGGGCCGCCCACGCGCGCGGGCTCCAGGTGCACGTGTGGACCGTGAACGAACCGGAACGCATGCACCGGCTCCTGGACCTGGGGGTCGATGGCATCATGACCGACCACATCGACACACTGCGCAAGGTCCTGGAAGACCGGGGCACCTGGTTCTGAACCCTCCTCGCGCGGTCCGTTCACGGGGAAGCGAGGGGCACGGATGAGCACCGACACCGTGCGGGCGGGGGCGGCCGGGGAGGCCGCGGAGCGCCGGCGGGAACAACGCGGCTGGTACTTCTACGACTGGGCCTGCTCCGTCTACTCGACGAGCGTGCTCACCGTGTTCCTCGGCCCCTACCTGACGGCGGTGGCCAAGCACGCGGCGGACGCGGACGGGTTCGTCCACCCGCTGGGGGTACCGGTGCGCGCCGGTTCCTTCTTCGCGTACGCGGTCTCCGCCTCGCTCGTCGTGGCGATCGTCGTGATGCCGATGGCGGGCGCCGCCGCCGACCGCACGGGCCGCAAGAAGCCGCTGCTCGCGGCGGCGGCCTATCTGGGCGCCGGAGCCACCACGGGCATGTTCTTCCTGGACGGCGACCGCTATCTGCTGGGCGGGCTGCTGCTGGTCGTCGCGAACGCCTCGCTGGCCGTTTCGATGGCGCTGTACAACTCCTACCTCCCGCAGATCGCCCCGCCCGAGGAGCGCGACGCCGTCTCGTCCCGGGGCTGGGCCTTCGGGTACACGGCGGGTTCCGTGGTCCTGGTGGCGAACCTGGTCCTCTTCACGGCCCATGACAGTTTCGGCGTGTCCGAGTCGACGGCCGTGCGCATCTGTCTGGCCTCGGCGGGTGTCTGGTGGGGCGCCTTCACCCTCGTCCCGCTGAAGCGGCTGCGCGACCGCCGCACCGCCTCCGCCGGACAGACGTCCGCGCACGGATGGCGGCAGCTCGCCGCCACGGTGCGCGACATGCGTCGGCAGCCCCTCACACTCGGCTTCCTGCTCGCCTACCTCATCTACAACGACGGCATCCAGACGGTCATCTCGCAGGCGTCCGTCTACGGCTCCGAGGAACTGGGCCTCAGCCAGTCGACCCTGATCACGGCCGTCCTCCTGGTGCAGGTGCTCGCGGTCGGAGGCGCACTGGGCATGGGCCGGCTGGCCCGTACGTACGGCGCCAAACGCACCATCCTGGGATCGCTCGTCGCCTGGACGATCATCCTCGCCGCCGGGTACTTCCTGCCCGCGGGCGCGCCCGTGTGGTTCTTCGTCCTCGCCGCGGGCATCGGACTGGTCCTGGGCGGCAGCCAGGCGCTGTCGCGCTCCCTTTTCTCGCACCTCGTGCCCAGCGGCAAGGAGGCCGAGTACTTCTCGGCGTACGAGATGAGCGACCGCGGGATGAGCTGGCTCGGCCCGCTGCTGTTCGGCCTGACCTACCAGCTCACGGGAAGCTACCGGGACGCGATCGTCTCGCTCGTGGTCTTCTTCGTCATCGGCTTCGCCCTGCTGGCACGGGTCCCGGTGCGCCGGGCGGTGCGGGAGGCGGGCAATCCCGTACCCGAGATGATTTAGCGTCCGGCACCAAAGAGCGGTAGTGTACGCGTTTGGCCTGCCTGGCGTACCGTTACTGCGCGTCAATGATACTGAAGCGTTGGGTGACATCTGATGCCAGATGTGACAAACCGGGCGACGGTGGGTACAACAAGGGGCGGCTACGACGGCGACGCATGACCCACAACGGGAATCTTTACCGCCGACCGGACGTTGACCGGATGACGACGACAGCGACACCTGTCCTGTGGGCGACAAGCCCGGGAGGCACGATTCATGAGTGAGCGAGCTCTTCGCGGCACGCGCCTCGTGGTGACCAGCTACGAGACGGACCGCGGCATCGACCTGGCCCCGCGCCAGGCCGTGGAGTACGCATGCGAGAAGGGGCACCGCTTTGAGATGCCCTTCTCGGTCGAGGCGGAGATCCCGCCGGAGTGGGAGTGCAAGGTCTGCGGGGCGCAGGCACTCCTGGTGGACGGCGACGGCCCTGAGGAGAAGAAGGCCAAGCCCGCGCGTACGCATTGGGACATGCTGATGGAGCGGCGCACCCGAGAGGAACTCGAAGAGGTCCTCGAGGAGCGCCTGGCCGTCCTGCGCTCCGGCGCGATGAACATCGCGGTGCATCCGCGGGACAGCCGGAAGTCCGCCTGACCCCTTCGAGGGCCGGGTGGCATACACCGCACGCACGAGACCGCGGGCACCGTACGTGACGTACGGTGCCCGCGGTCTCGTGCGTGCCGATGAATCCGGCCCGGGCCGGAACCGGGCCGGTTCCGGCCCGGCCCGGTTCCGGTGGACACGGTCCGGGTGAATCCGGTTCCGCCGCCTCGCCGAAGCCCAGGCGGACCGGCGGCCGGCGTGCGGCCGCCGGTCCGGCGGAGGTGTGCGGCTAGCGGTTCAGGGGCGGGTACGTGCCTCCGGGCTCGCGCGGCGCCTCGTCCCTGATGACCTCGCCCTGGACCACCTTGCCGTCGGGGCGGTGGATACGGGCCTGCTGGAAGACGTCGCCGACGGAACCGGGGGCGGCCAGCCGCATCCTGCGTTCGAAGGCACGCTGCCCGAAGCGGCTGACGCCCTTCTGGACCAGGGGGACCAGCAGGAGCAGACCGGCCGCGTCGGAGATCAGGCCCGGGATCATCAGGAGCAGACCGCCGAGCATCGTCAGACCGTTGCCCCGGCCGCTGTCGCCCGTGGGCGCGACACCGCCCTGTGCCTGCTGCAGTGTCTGACTGAGGTTTCGGAAGGCGCGGCGGCCGGCCCGCTTGATGACCACGGAACCGAGGACGAACCCGGCGACCAGCAGCAGGAACACCACGAAGCCGCTCGTGGCACGCGCGACCAGCGTCAGCAGCCAGATCTCCAGCACCAGCCACACCGCGACACCGAGCGGCAGGAAGGTGCGCAGCCGCGAGCGCCGCGGGCGGGAGGGGGCGGGGGTCGGAACGCCTGTCGTCATGCTCCCAGTGTGCCTGGGCGCGCCTCAGTTCGGGATAAGCGAACGCTCAACCGCGCCGACGACCGACCGGTCCCCGCCCGTTCGCGGCGTCCGCGGCCACCGGCCGGCCCCTGGCCCCGGCGCGTCTCACCGGCCCGTTCTCGCCGCCTGGACGGGCCGGGGCCCGCGTGGAGCCGGGACGGTGTCAGGACCGCTTGCGGCGGGCCGTGATCCGGCCGACCCGTTCGCCCACACCCCAGCTGGTGACGCGCCACAGCGCCTCCACGAGGATGTCGCGGCTCATCTTGGAGTCGCCCAGCTCCCGTTCCACGAAGGTGATCGGGACCTCCACGACGTGGTAGCCGGCCTTCACCGCGCGGCGGGCCAGGTCGACCTGGAAGCAGTAGCCCTGGGAGGCGACCTCGGTGAGACCGAGGCCTTCGAGGGTCTCGCGGCGGAAGGCGCGGTAGCCGCCCGTCACGTCCCGGATCGGTACGTCGAGCAGGACGCGCGAGTACAGGCTGCCGCCGCGCGAGATGAACTCGCGGGACTTGGGCCAGTTCACCACGCGGCCGCCCGGCACCCAGCGCGAGCCGAGGACGAGGTCGGCGCCCTTGAGCGCCGTCAGCAGGCGGGGAAGCTCCTCCGGCTGGTGCGAGCCGTCGGCGTCCATCTCGATGAGGACGCCGTAGCCGCGCTCCAGGCCCCAGCGGAACCCCGCGAGGTAGGCGGCACCGAGCCCTTCCTTGCCCTTGCGGTGGAGGACCTGGACGTTCTCGTCACCGGCGGCCAGCTCGTCGGCCAGCTTGCCCGTGCCGTCGGGGCTGTTGTCGTCCGCCACCAGAACGTGCGCCTCGGGCACGGCGGAGCGCACCCGGCCGACGATCTTCTTGATGTTGTCCGCCTCGTTGTAGGTCGGAATGATCACCAAGGCCGTGCCGAGCGGGCCGAACCGCCTCCCCTGGGCTTCCGCCGCGAGGGTCCCGTCGCCGTCGTTCACTGCTGCCCCTTCGTATCCGTACGCAGGGGTCCACCATAATGCGCCCGGCCTGCGCCGCCGCGTCGCGGCGGCACTACGGGGGTGTCGATTCGCCGGGAAGCCGGGCGGAGCGGCCTCGCCGGCGGGAGATCGCGTCCTGCGGATCGGGGCCCGGCGCCCTTCGGGCCGGCCAGGGACCCGCTGGCTGCGGATCGACCGAAAGCCGTTGTCTACTGAACGTCCGGGCCCCACCCGGGTCACACCTGCCGACGTGTCGGAACGTTCCATCGCCCCGCGGCACCGGCGCTGGGCCTGGCTCCCAGCGGTGGTGCGCCCGTGCGGGGCGCCACCCCTGACCCAGCGGCGCCGCGAGGCCGTGCGGAGTTCCCCGGCCGGCCGTCCGGTGGTGGACCCGGCCGAACCTACCCGCCCCCCGCGGCCGCCTGTCAACACTGGCCCGATCTGCGCCTTTCCCGACAAATCCCTGGTCAGGGCCGAGGATGCGCAGGTCGAACGACGGGACGCCGGGCCCTTGGAGCGCACCGGTTCCCAGGGGACATCACTCGTTGGGGTGTACGAACACCGTCCGTCCGCCGACGACGGTGCGCAGGCAGACGGGCAGGTCGCCGCCGGGGGTCAGATCCGGGAGTCCGGGGGTCCCGGAGCGGGGGTCGGTGGACCAGCGCGCGACCCGGTCGTCGGGGGCCTGGACCACGAGACGGCCGGTGCGCCACACCGCGTAGTCGGCGGGCGCTCCCGGCACCAGGACGCCCGCGTCGTCCCGTCCGACGGCCCGCCAGCCGCCTCGTGTGTGCGCCGTGAAGGCGGCCCGCACGGACACCCGGTGCCCGGGCGTGCGGTGGAAGGCCGCCGCGCGCACAGTGCCCCACGGGTCCAGCGGGGTCACGGGGCTGTCGGACCCGAAGGCGAGCGGCACGCCGGCGCGCAGCAGGGCCGCGAACGGGTTGAGCGTCCGGGCCCGCTCGACCCCGAGCCGCTGGGCGTACATGCCGTCCTCGCCGCCCCACAGCGCGTCGAAGGCGGGCTGCACGGAGGCGGTGAGGCCCAGCTCGGCGAAGCCCGCGACGGTCTCCGGCGTGAGCATCTCGGCGTGCTCGACGCGGTGCCTGGCGGCGCGCACGCGGGCCAGGCCGACCTTCTCGGCGGCGGCGCGGACGCCCTCGACCACGGAGGCCACCGCGGCGTCCCCGATGGCGTGGAAGCCCGCCTGGAGGCCCGCCTCGGTGCAGGCGGTCACGTGCGCCGCGACGGCGTCCGCGTCGAGGTGGGCGAGGCCCGTGTGGTCCGCGTCGAGGTACGGGTCGTGCAGGCAGGCGGTGTGCGAGCCGAGGGAGCCGTCGACGAACAGGTCGCCGGCCGCGCCGACGGCGCCCAGCGCCCGCGCCTTCTCGACGTCGAGGTCGGCCCAGTAGCCGACGACCCTCGGCCCGGGCTCCTCGGCGGCGAGCCGCAGCAGTCCGGTGAAGTCGTCCTCGGAGGAGATCTCGGGGCCCGCGCACTCGTGCACGGAGCCGATGCCGAGCGAGGCGGCGTGGGCCAGCGCGGCGCGCTGGGCCTCGGCGCGCTGGGCGCCGCCGATCGCGCCGAGGGCCGCGGCGCGCACGGCATGGTGGGCGTCGCGGGTCAGGGGGCCGTCGGGCGCGTACCCGGCGAGCGACGTGACGCCGGGGACCAGGTCCAGGAGGGCGGTGGTGGCCACGGCGGAGTGCACGTCGATACGGGAGAGGTAGAGCGGGCGTCCGCCGGTCGCGGCGTCGAGCTCGGTGCGCGTCGGCGGGCGTCCGCCGGGCCAGCGGGCCGCGTCCCAGCCGTGGCCGAGCAGCACCCGGTCCGCCGGGCGGGCGGCGGCGAAGTCGCGCACGAGGGCGAGCGCCGCGTCCAGGGACGGCGCGTCGGACAGGTCGAGGCCGGTGAGGGCGAGTCCGGTGGCGGTGGTGTGCACGTGCGCGTCGGTGAACGCCGGGGTGACCAGGGCGCCTTCGAGGTCGACGACCTCGTCGACCCCGCCGGCGAAGGCGTCGGCGGCGCCCTCCGAGCCGACCCAGGCGACGTGTCCCCGTTCCACGACCATGGCGGTGGCGAAGGGGTCGGCGGGGCTGTGGACTTCTCCACCGCGCAGCAGCACGGTGTCCGACGGGGCGGGGCTCTCACTCATGGGGACAGTCTCGCGCCTGCCGGCGGCCGGGCGTCGCCCGGGTGGGGCCGACACGGCGGGGCGGCCCGGTCCGCCCGCCCGTCCCGGCGGATCCGCGTGGTCGCGCGCCCGTGCCCGGCGGCCGCCTCAGATGCGGGGCGGGCGGGATTCGTACGGTGTCGACAGGACGACCGTGGTGCGCGTCGACACGCCCGCGAGCGCCCGCAGCCGCCCGAGGAGTTCCTCGAGTTCGTGCGGGGTCGAGACGCGCACCTTGAGAATGTAGTTCTCGTCGCCCGCGACGCTGTGGCATGCCTCGATCTCCGGGACGCCCGCGAGCCGTTCGGCGATGTCGTCGGGGGCGCTGGGATCGAACGGCTTCACCGAGATGAAGGCGGTCAGGGGCAGCCCGACGGCCTCCGGGTCGACGACCGCGGCATAGCCCCGGATGACGCCGCGCTGCTCGAGACGGCGCACCCGCTGATGCACGGCGGACGTGGACAGGCCCGTGGCCTTGCCCAGGTCGGTGTAACTCATCCGCCCGTCTGCGACGAGCAGCTGCACGATCTGTCGGTCCAGCTCCTCCATGGCGCAAGAACCTACAGGGCCGCCGATCTCCCGGGATACCTCGGTGGCCCAGGTCATGCCCTCTTCGTGATGTGTCCCGGCGTCCGGTCGCGCGCGGCCGGGCCGGCGCGTTCCACGGACCGGGCACCTGCGAACGGCATGTGACGAAGGCCACATGAATGCGGCCGGGTCCGCGATGTTCGCGCGATTACCGCGGAGACGGGACGGGAAGTGCTTGCTGTGGTCGAGGTCGCAGCGCCTTGTCGGCCCACCCGAGGGGGAGAATCCCATGCAGAGTCTTAAGCGCCCTGGTCGTACCGCACCCAAGCGGCAGCAGGCCGTGCTCGAACCCGAGCCGGAGGGCGTCGAATCCGACGCCCTGGACGGTGACGAGTTCGACGCGTACGACACCTTCGAGATGTACCGGGTCATCTGCCCGGACTGCGCGCAGCCGATCGCGCTGCTGGCGGACGAGGAGGTCCTGCCGGAGCACGCCCTGTGCGCCTCCCCGTGGAACCCGTTCGGACTCACCGTCTGCTCGGGCACGGGCCGCGCGGCCGCCGAGGCGCCCTCCGCGGACGACACCGCGGACCTCCAGAAGCAGGACACCGCGCTGCTGCTGACGCTCCCTCAGGGGCTCGACTGGCGCACGCAGCCGTTCTCCCACGTGGGCGGTCCGGGTTCGATCCCGATGCGCGTCCACGAGATGCGGCGCGCGGCCTGACCGCTCGGCCCGTCCGGCCGGCGTCGCCCGCCCCGTCCCCGTAGCCGATCCGCACCACGGCCCGCACCCCGCCGTGGTGCGGATCGGTGTGTCCGGGACCGGCGGGGCGCTCGCCGCGAACGGCCTACGGGGGTTCCGCGGGCGGTCGGCGGGGGCTCCGCGGCCGGGTTCGTCCGGTCGTCGCCGAGCACGCCGGACGGCCTCCGGCGCGGGCCCCGCAGGGGTCCCGTCGTGGACACACGCCCGATTCCGGGGCGGGTGACCTGTCCGCCCGCCCGCACGTTGCCCCGGCATGAGCCCCACTCCTTCCGCGACCGGGCGCCGGCGCCGGATCCTCGTCCCGGCTCCGGTGGAATCGGTTCGCCGGGTACCGCCGCCACCGCCGCCACCGGCTCAGGACCCGCCCATCTACCGCGCCCTGATGCGCGCCTGGGCCGATCTCGGCCGCACCCTGCCGGGACGTCACGACCCCGAGTGGGTGCGCCTCGTGGCCCCGTCGGTGATGTACGGGCACGGGCAGTTCGGCGCGCCCCGGGATCCGCGGAACGAGTTCGGCACGGGCGCGGACCCGCGCGGTGACCTCAGCGCCCCTCGGGACCCACGAGGTGCCGCGCGATGACCGTCCGCCGGATCTGATCGGCGCCCTCGACGATCTGCAGCGCCTTCGCCTCGCGCGGGTACCGCTCGACCGGGAAGTCGGCGGTGCACCCGTACCCGCCCAGGACCTGGACGGCGTCGGTGGCGACCCTCATCACCCCGCCGGTGCACAGCAGTTCGGCCATGCCCGCCTGCCGGGAGAAGGGCCTGCCGGCGTCGCGCAGCCGGGCGGCGGACAGGCAGAGCGCGCGGCCGGCCTCGACCCGGGTGGCCGTGTCGGCGAGCAGGAAGCGGAGCCCCTGGAAGTCCGCGACCCGCTTCCCGGACCGGCGCCGGCCGGTGGCGTACGCGACGGCCTCGTCCAGCGCGGCCCGGGCCAGGCCCGTCGCACAGGCCGCGATGCCGAACCGGCCGGAGTCGGGCGCCGACAGGGCGAGCGCGAAAACCCGGCCCTCGTCGCCGGGGCGGCGGTCGTCGGCGACCCGCACCCCGTCGAGGTGGATCCGGGCGGTCGACGAACCCCTCAGGGCCATCTTCCGCTCGGGCGGCGAAGCGCTCAGCCCCTCCGCGTCGCCGGGCACGAGGAGGGCCGTGATGCCGTGCGGGCCCTCGCCCCCGGTTCGCGCGAACACCGTGCAGAAGTCGGCCACCCGCCGTACGTGGTCCACGCCTTGGTGCCGACGAGGAACCGGTCGTCCCCCTGCCGTACCGCCTTCGTGCGCAGCGCGGCGGCGTCGGAGCCCGAGGACGGCCCGGAGAGGCAGTACGCGCCGAGCAGGCCGCCGCCGAAGCATCGCGGGCAGGTACCGGACCCGCTGCCCCTCGGTCCCGTGGTTCGCCGGGGCGTGGCAGGCGAGGGCGTGGACGCTGACGCCGAGGCCCACGGCGAGGCGGGCCGCGGCGCGTTCCTCGAGGACCTGGAGGCAGACCTCGTACGGCCGGCCGCCGCCCCCGTGGGCGACGTCGTACGGCAGTCCGGGCGGTCCGGACTCCGAGAGCAGCCCGAAGAGCCCGCGCGGAAAGCGCCCGGCGCCTCCTCCCCGGCCGCGTGCGGGGCGGTCTCGCGGCGCGCCGTGTCACGGACGAGCGCGATCAGGTCCCGGGCCTCCTCGGTGGGGAGCTGACGGTCCACCGGCCGTGGGACACGATCGGGCACGGCGGCGCCCCTCCCTGGTCGGGCACGGCGGCGACGCCCGCCCGGGAGCGGCGCCGCCGGGATTCGCCTGGCCCCGCCGATGCTCCCGGTCCGGGTCACGGAACCCGGCGAACGGCGGCCGTGGCGCCGGGAGTACGCCCGGACGGAGGAACGTCCGCTCCGGACCGCGACGGGCCGCCGGGGTGCACGAGATTGGTCCGAACCATTGACAGAGTGGTCTAGTCCTCATAGTGTTCCCGTCAGCCGTCAGCCGTCAGCCGTCAGCCGTCAGCCGTCCCGCCGGGTGTCAGCCATCCCGCCGGGCGTCGGGCGGGGCCGCGTACGAGGGGTCGATCTCCTCGACGGCACGCATCGTGCCCCCCAGCATCTTCACCAGCAGTTCGCGCATGGTCTCGCGCGGCAGCACCGGGTCGCCGATCCAGTCGAGGGTGACCCCCTCCACGCCGTGCAGCCAGCCGAGCAGGGCGATGCGCGGCAGCGGTCCGATCCTGCGCCTGCCGTACGCCCCCTCCGCGATCGTCGCGACGATCGCCTCGCGCACGCCCTCGCGTATCGCCTGCACCTCGGTGTCGAAGCCCACGCCGCCCGTGATGATCGTGCGATAGGCGGCCTGGTTGTGCTCGGCATAGCGGAGATAGCCGTCGATCGTGCGCTGGACCCGCTCCACCGGGGGGAGCTCCAGACCGTCGGCGGCCCGGGAGACCAGGTCCGCGACCGAGTCCTCGACGATGGCGAGGTAGTAGCCGCGCTTGGACTTGAAGTAGTAGTAGATCAGCCCCTTGGCGACATGCGCCTGCCGTGCGATGTCGTCCATCGACAGGGCGTCGTACGACGTGTCGGCGAACAGCTTCCGCCCGATGGCGATGAGTTCGGCGCGGCGCGCCAGTGAGCGGTCGGTCCCCCGTGCCCGGGGGCGGTCGATCTCACGCTGTTGACTATTATTCAATTTCGGCCCTGGTCTCCAACTGCCGACGGAACATGCGCAGTATGGCAGAACCGTGCCGACCGTCATCCGGGGGCGATCGGTACCCCGCCCGTCACGTCCGGCGGTGCGCCGCGGAACCTCTGCGGCGACGCGGTCTCAGAGCAGCCCGAGCCGCGTCACCAGCATCGCCACGGCCACCACGAGGATCCAGCCCACGACGTGTTCGAGGATCTTCGGGCCGTCGTCCCCGGGGCCCCCGGTGCGGGCGCGCGGACGAGCGGCGGCGGAACTCGCGGTCATGGCATCTCGCTGACGTAGTGGTGCGCTGGCGTCCCCCGCCTCCCGCCGGCTCCCCACCGGCCCGACCACCTTGCCACCGGAGCCGCCGTCACCGGTAGAGACCCGGGTCACGTGCGCGGCCCGGCGGCTCCGGACCCCGCCGGATCCCGCCCGGCCGCCACCACGTGCTTCTCGTCACACGACCCCGTCCGGGGCCGTCCCCCACGTCGACGGGTGCCTCACCTCACCGGACGCCCACCGCCGCGAGCGCCTTGCGCTGGCGCGGTGAGAGGTGCGCCGGGAAGTACAGGTAGCAGACCCCGCCGGTGCCGGAGACGACCTTTCCGGAGGCGTTGTAGCGCTTGGTCCGCAGCCAGATGTTCTCCCACTCGGAGCGCTTGTAGATCCTGCGCACGGCGCCGTTGTCGGGCGAGGCCGGGTCGTTGGCGATCACGTCGCCGTCCGCGGTGAACCCTATGACGGTCATGAGGTGGCCCGAGGTGCCGTAACCCGCGCCCGTCAGTTCGGACTTGAGGAACGACTGGGACGTTATGGCCGGGATGCCGGCGGCGATCAGCGTCTCCAGGTCGGTCAGCGAGCCGAGCCGCGTCACCACGCCCTGGAGGTCCTTGTACGTGGCCGCGTAGGCGGCGTTGAAGGGCCAGTTGCCGCAGCCGGCGTACTGGTAGTCGTAGGTGGAACGGGCCGCGAGGCACACCTGCGGGTCGGCGTACGACGGGTCGACCCAGGCGAGCTGCCCGGCGGTGGGCCTGCGCCCCCAGTACTCGATGATCATCTGCGAGGAGGTGGGGCTGCACCAGGCCTCGCCGCCGTTGTCGTACTCGGGGTACTGGCCGGCGTGGATCTCCTGCGAGTAGCGCGGGACGCCCAGCTCACGGGCGAGGCCCGGGACCGAGGCGGGGACGGTGAAGCGGTCCGGGATGTCGGAACCCATCGCTCCGAGGCGCCACACGGTGGGAGTCGCCTTGGAACCCGGGGCGCGGTGGAGGGTCAGGCGCAGCCGGTACGAGAGGAGGCGCAGGCCCGAGGCGGCGTCGTCGATGGAGAAGGTGTCCGTCCAGACCGTGCTGCGGCCGTCGGTCTGGTCGTCCACGGAGGTGCGTCTGATGTCCTGGTCGCCGGAGGCCCAGCGGCCCATCACGTACCAGGGCGTGTCCGTGCCGTCGGAGTAGGTACCGGTCAGCTCGACCTGGAGCCAGGTGCCGGCCGGGGTGTGCGCGTTCCAGGAGGCGATGACCTCCGTGGCGGGAACGGCGAGCCGGTGGACCGGCGAGGTCCAGGTCGCGTACTCCCAGGTGGCGGTCCTGCCGGTGTGCGGGTCGGTGTAGTCCGTCGTGCCGGCGGGGGTGGCGATCACCAGCCCGGGGCGGGTGCCCGGCACGGCCCGGGTACCGGTCCCGCCGCCCGAGCGCCAGTCGCCGTACGAGGTCCAGGCCCGGTTGTCGACGAGACCTCCCGGCGCTTCGGGGCGGCGGGCCGCGGCGGCGGCCGGCGGGCCCGCGGTCCCCACCGCCGCCGCGGCCACCGCGACGGCCAGGACGGTCCTGCGGGACGGCTGCTCGGCTCTGCTCATGGACGGAGAACCCCCAGGGTGTCCGGAACGGGCGGGCCCGATGCTCTGTCGTGCGCCAACTATGGACGCCGGAGGAGGACTTCTGCCAGCACTTCGGCCCGTGCCGCGCCCACCAATATTGGTTCGGACCACTGGCATGACCTGGATGCCCTCGCCCCCGGCGGGCGCCGGGGGCGAGGGGCGGCGGTCAGACGAGGTCCATGGCGGCGACCTCGTCGGGGCGGCCGTAGCTGACGGGGCCCTGGAAACGGCGGCGCGCCGTGGCGAACCACCACACCGTCGCGACGGCCAGCACCACGGCCAGGGCGATCGAGGCGTAGTTGAAGTTGTCGCCGGTGATCGGCGAGACCTGGGGCAGCATGAAGAGCACGCTGCTGGCGAGGATCCAGGTCACGGCCACCCAGCCGACGGGCTTGCTCCAGCGGCCCAGGTTCCAGGGCCCGGGCTGGAACTCGTCGCCGAGCCGCAGCCGCAGGAACACCGGCACGGCGTAGGCGAGGAAGAGTCCGACGACGTTGACGCTGACGATGGCCGTGAAGGCGGTGTGCGACCACCAGCCGGGCAGGACCAGGGCCAGCGAGCAGGCGACCGCCAGCCAGACGGCCTTGACGGGGGTACGGGTGCGCGGCGAGACGGAGTGCCACCAGCGGGAGCCCGGCATCGCGCCGTCCCGGGAGAAGGCGAAGATCTGCCGGGTGTTGCTGGTCAGGTTGGCCAGTCCGCAGAAGAGCATGGACCCGATCACGACGAGCAGGACGATCTTAGCCATGCCCATGCCAAGCCCGTCGATGAGGATCTGGACGGGCGGGGCCGAGGACGAGGCGACCCGGTCATAATCGTGAATGCTGTACACAAGGGCGAGCATGAGGATGAGCCCGGCGACCGCCGAATAGGCGATCGCGCGGGTGATCCCCCTGGGCGCGTTGACCGTGGCCCGCACCGTTTCCTCGGACATGTGGAAGCTGCCGTCGAAGCCCGTGAAGGTCCAGCTCGTGACCAGCAGACCGAGCATCCCTCCGTAAATCCCGTTCGTGAAACCGGTGTTGTTCGCGAAATGCGTGACGAACGAGGCCGACTGGTGGCCGTCGGGCATCACGACGAGTGCGCCCACGATCACGACGAGCCCGATCAGGAGCCACCACACGGAGATCCGGTTGAGCACGGCGACGAGCTGGACGGTGTAGGTATTGGCCAAACCCTGGAGCACGATGATCAGCGCGGTGATCAGGACCGTCCGCTCGGCGGTCGGTTCGTACGAGTCCCACTGCAGGGCGACGAACGCCTGGACGAAGGTGGCGGCCGCGTATCCGGTGGCGGCCGTGCCTCCCACCTGACCCACGAAATTCAGCCACCCCGTGTACCAGGACCAGGCGCCCTTGTGCCGCTTCGCGAGTTTCCCGGCGGAGAAATAGAGCGCCCCGCTGGTCGGATAGGCGGAGGCGACTTCCGCCATCGCGGCACCGATGAAGAGCACCATCACGGATACGCCGATCCAGCCGAACACGAGAATGCGCGGGCCGCCGGCGTTCAGTCCGAATCCGAAGGACGAGAAAATACCCGAGATAATGTTGATGATGGTGAAGGATATCGCGAAGTTGTCGAACGCCTGGAATCTGCGGGTCAGTTTTCTCGGATATCCCATCGCGTGAAGCGTCGCGTCGTCGTCCAGGGCGACGGAACCCTTCCCCGCGCCCGTCCTCCGCCTGGGGGCCGATATTCGCTCTGACACAGCTGACCTTTCTCTCGGGGAATGGTGCGGGACGCCGGGGAGGGCCGGGCTCAGCCGCCCCCCGGCACGGGCAGGCCGCAGGCGCGGCGGGCGCGGGAGAGCTGCTCCTCGGGTTCGCCGAAGGCGCTCCACGGCATGCGGCAGGCGTAGGGCCCCATGGCCGTGAACACCGCGCGCGCCTCGAACTCGCGCTGCGCCATGAACAGTGCGTGCGCCAGGTACGCGAGGTCGAGCACCGGTGTGAAGCGGTATCCGGCCACTTCCGGCAGCCAGTTCTGGTAGATCGCGAGCGCGGTGGAACGCCACTGCGGCTGCTCCCAGGTGCGGTCGACCAGCAGTTGCGTGGGGTTGTAGCTCTCCACCAGGGCCACCAGCGGCAGCAGCCGCAGGGGCGAGGAGGCGGGGGCGCGCTGGCTCAGGAAGGCGGCGACGTCCCAGGCGGCGTTCACGGAACCGCCGTGGCGCGTGAAGAAGAACGCCAGGAACCGGTGGTGGCCCTCACGGTTCCACGGGTCGAGGCGCAGGACGTGCGAGAACAGGCGCCAGGGGCCGGGAGGCCGGGTCAGCAGGCCCTCCGGGGCCGGGTCGCGCAGGTCGTGCAGCCGGGCCATGGACAGCCGGGCGACCCAGGGCGTGGGATCGGCCCGGTCCATCACCGCGGCCCGGTCGCAAGCGGTCAGCGCGATGCGCTCCAGCGCGTCGGCCCGGTCGTCCTTGGCGTCGGCCGCACGCAGTGCCCGCAGGACGGCCACGCGGGCCCACGTCAGGGCGGACTCGGGGGTCTGCTCCTCCGCCAGCCAGCGTTCGGCGAGGTCGGAGTCGGCGGCCTCGGAGGCGAGGACCAGGGACCGGTGGGCCCGTAATCCGAAGTCGGAGCGGGTCTCCTTCAGAGCTTCGTGTGCGCTCAGATAGCGGCCGGCTCTGATGTCCGTGCAGACGCTCGCGAGTCTGCGGTCGTCGGCCGCCGGATGCCACACATACTGCCCCTCGAATAAACCCGCGGCCATCTTCCCCTGTCCATCCCCGTACGACGCTTCCGTTCCGCAACAGGAACCCTACTCAGCATCTCCGAGGACCGGAACGCCCTATCCGAAATACCTCCTTCCGCGGGGCCCGCGATTTCGGAGCGGGCCAGGTGCGGTCCTGAGGATTGTTCAATTAATAGTTCAATGCAGCACCATCCTGAACCCGTGGATCCGCTGTGGGCGGCGTCTCGATAGAATGCCCCCAGGACCGCGCCCACCCGCATCTCACCCCGGGAAACCCCATTCACGACCTCGCCGCGCGGCTACTCCGGCTGCCGCCCTCCTGCGGGCCCGTCCGCCTGATCGGCGTGGACGGCCACGCCGGCTCGGGAAAGACCACCTTCGCCGGGAGACTGGCGACGGCCCTGGACGGCGCGCCCGTGCTCCACCTCGACGACATCGCCACCCACGACGAGCTCTTCGACTGGACCGGGCGCCTGCTGAGCCGGGTGGTCGAGCCGTTCGAACGCGGCGAGACGGCGCGCTACGCCCCCTACGACTGGACCGCCCGCCGGTTCGGACCCGTCCGCGAACTGCCCGCCGCGCCGGTGGTGCTCATCGAGGGCGTCGGCGCGGGACGCCGTGCGCTGCGGCCGTGGCTCGCGCGGCTCCTGTGGATGGAACTGCCCCACGAACAGGCCTGGGCGCGGGGGCGCGAACGGGACGGGGAGGCCCAGGGCGACTTCTGGGACGGGTGGGTCCGCGCCGAGCGCCGTCACTTCACCGAGGACCCCACGCGCCCCTTCGCGGACCATGTGGTGCGGCAGTGTCCCGAGGGGTACGAGGTGCTTCCGGGGCCTGCCGGGACGCCCGGACCGGACCAGTTCATCACTCACCGTGACGGACCGTCCGCAGCGTGCTGAAGTTGTGAAGACCCACTCCACGGAAGTTGCCTCGGTGTCCCAACTCTGCTTGACCAGGGGGCCGTACAGGTCTTACGTTCTGAAGCAGCGGCCCTTCGGGAGCCACCCGCAGTCGCGAAGCCCCCGGTTGTTCCCCCGTGATCGGGGGCTTCGTTCTGCCCAGACCCTCTCTTTCCGGACGCCCCGTGGCGTGATCCGCTCACCCTGGGTCACCGTTCGCGGTGCGCCCCATCTGCTCCCACCTCGTGGAACGGGCTGCGCGGCACCCTTCGGCAGGCCCGTCGACCGCGGGTACCATGCCTCTCGGTGCGACCTTCGGACGGATGCTCTGCCGCACCGCTTCAACTCCCGTCCGCGGCACAGTCGTTCGACCAGCGCTACCGACGGGCACCGGCCCGGCGGCAAGGGGATGCCCTGATCCGCGAGGCATTCCCCGACCATCGGGGGCACGGTTTGTGGGGGACGTGATGGACTTCGGCACGCAGGGCCCCGAGGCCCCGGCCGACCTCGCCTGGCTGCGAGGTGTGGACGCCTACACCATGGGCGCCTACCCCCAGGCGGAGGAGGAGTTCCGCGCCGCGGTCCGGATGGACCCCGGCATGGCGGACGGCTGGCTCGGACTGCACGCGCTACGGGTGGACACGACGACCGCGCTGCTGCGGATGTTCCGGCACCGCGACCGCTTCGGCGAGCAGCGCTCCCGCCACCGACGCACCCTCAACTCCTGGTACTGGCTGGGCTGGTGGGTCCAGCCGGTGCTGGAGAGCCCGCGCGACCTGCTGCTCGCGCACGCCTCGCACTGGCTCGACGGACGTCATGTCCCCGAACTGGACCGGGCGCTCGCCGGACTTCCGCCGGTCGACGCGGACCACCAGGTGCGGTTCCTGCACGCGTGCCGCGCCTATCTGGTCAAGGACTGGGAGCAGTTGGTGCGGCACACCGACCCGCTGATCAACGATCCCCTGCTCGGCATCGAGGCCGGCCTGTTCGGCGGCATGGCACGGGTCAGGCTGGAGATGTACGGCCAGGCCGAACCGCTGCTGTCGTCCGCGCTGATGCGCTGCCGCAGCGAGCAGCCGCAGCGCAAGGAGCTGAGGTACTGGCTGGCCCGCGCCCACGAGGGCACCGGTCGTTCCGCCGCGGCGCTGCCCCTGTACCGGGCGGTGCACCGGGTCGACCCCTCCTTCATGGACACTTCTGCCCGGCTCGCGGCCATAGCCGAGGGGGACGGGTACGACGACGCCGCCGCCGACCTCGCGGCGATCACGCTCGCCGGGATCGGCCAGGACGTGCTGGAGGGCCCGGACGGCATGGACGCCCTGTTCGGCACCGAGGGGCGTGACCTGAGGCTCCCGGATCCCGATCCGTCGCCGCCCGGCACCCTGCCGGTCCAGACCGACGGCTTCCGGGAGAAGGCCGTGATACCGGTCCAGCCGATGCCGCCGGGACCGACCGACCCCGCCCTGCTCGACGAGGCGCTCGCCGAACTGGAGCGCATGGTGGGCCTGGAGCCGGTGAAGCGGCAGGTCAAGGCGTTGTCGGCGCAGCTGAACATGGCCAGGCTGCGCACCGGACAGGGACTGCCGGTGCAGCCGCCGAAGCGGCACTTCGTCTTCTCCGGCCCCTCCGGCACCGGCAAGACCACGGTGGCGCGCATCCTCGGCCGGGTCTTCTACGCGCTCGGGCTGCTCGGCGGGGACCATCTGGTCGAGGCCCAGCGGGCCGACCTGGTCGGCGAGTACCTGGGCCAGACCGCCGTGAAGGCCAACGAACTGATCGACTCGGCGATCGGCGGCGTCCTGTTCGTGGACGAGGCGTACTCCCTGTCCAACTCCGGCTACGGCAAGGGCGACGCGTACGGCGACGAGGCCCTTCAGGTGCTCCTGAAGCGGGCCGAGGACAACCGGGACCACCTGGTCGTCATCCTCGCCGGCTACCCCGAGGGCATGGACCGGCTGCTCGCCGCCAACCCCGGTCTCTCCTCGCGCTTCACCAGCCGCGTGGACTTCCCCTCCTACCGCCCGCTCGAACTGACCTCCATCGGTGAGGTGCTGGCCGCCGAGAACGGTGACGTCTGGGACGAGGAGGCGCTGGACGAGCTGCGTTCGATCGCCGGGCACGTCGTGGACCAGGGCTGGATCGACGAGCTCGGCAACGGCCGCTTCCTGCGCACGCTGTACGAGAAGAGCTGCGCGTACCGCGATCTGCGGCTGTCCGGCTATCCCGGCAGCCCGTCGCGCGACGACCTGGCGACCCTGCGCCTGCCCGACCTGATGCAGGCCTACGGGGAAGTGCTCTCGGGCCGGGGCCCGCAGGACCCGTCGGCGATGTGAGGAGGCCCCGGGCCGCCGGGACCGTACGGACCCCACGGGGTCGCACGGCCACCGGGAACCGGGGCCCGCGCTCACGGTCAGCTCGCCAGCGCCTCCTCGGCCTGGCTGGGGCGCGCCCCCGTGACCCGTACCGGCGTGACATCGCGGTGCGCCGGGTCCCGTACCTCGCCGACCAGCAGTTCCAGGACGTCCTCGAGGGCCACGAGGCCCATGACCTTCCCGGAGGCGTCGGCGACCTGGGCCAGATGGGTGGCGGCACGGCGCATCACGGTCAGGGCGTCGTCCAGGGGGAGTTCGGAGCGCAGGGTGGTCATCGGCCGCCACATCTGCTGCGGGACCGCGCGCTCGGACTCCTCCAGGTCGAGGACGTCCTTCACATGGAGGTAGCAGCCCATGAAGGCGCCGTTCTCCGCGACCACCGGGAACCGTGAGTACCCGGTGCGCGCGGTCAGCGCGACGACCTGGCCCGGGGTGACCGAGGGACCGACGGTGACCAGCGAGGCGCCGTCGAGCAGGACGTCGGTGACCGGACGTGACCCGAGTTCCAGGGCGTCCTCCAGGCGCTCCTGCTCCTCGGGTTCGAGGAGTCCCGCCTGTCCGGAGTCCTCGACCAGCCGGTTGAGCTGTTCGCTGGTGAAGACCGCCTCGACCTCGTCCTTGGGCTCGACCCGGAACAGCTTGAGGATCAGCTGCGCGCAGGCGCCGAGGCCCACCGTGACCGGGCGGCACACCCGTGCGAAGGCGACCAGTCCGGGGCTGAGCCACAGGGCCGTCTTCTCGGGCGCGGCCATCGCCAGGTTCTTCGGGACCATCTCGCCGATGACGAGGTGGAAGAAGACGACGAGGGCGAGCGCGATCACGTAGCCCAGGGGGTGGATCACCCCGTGCGGCAGGTGGACGGCCTCGAAGAGCGGCTCCAGCAGACGGGCGACCGTGGGCTCGGCGACCGCGCCGAGGGTCAGCGAGCACAGGGTGATGCCGAACTGGGCCGCCGCCATCATCTGCGGCAGGCGTTCGAGGCCGTACAGGACCTGCCGGGAGCGGGCGGTGCCCAGCGGCTCGATCTGGCTGCGCCGTACGGACACGAGCGCGAACTCGGCGCCGACGAAGAAGCCGTTGGCGAGCACCAGAAGGCCCGCGAACAGCAGTTGGAGCATGCTCATCGGACGGCCTCCGGGGCGAGCGCGGTGCGCACGAGGCGGACGCGTTCGGCACGGTAGTGCCCGACCTGCCGCACCACGAGGCGCCAGCCCGGGAGCTCGGCCCTGTCGCCGGGGGCCGGGATCCTGCCGAGCAGGTCGGCGACGAGGCCCGCCACGGTCTCGTACGGCCCCTCGGGCACGTCGAGGCCTATGCGCTGCAGGATGTCGACCCGGCAGCTTCCGTCGGCGTCCCAGGCGGGCCTGCCGTCCTCGGGAGGAGCGGCCGCGAGTTCGGGCTGCCCGTCCAGTACGTCGTCGTGCTCGTCGCGGACCTCGCCGACGAGTTCCTCGACGATGTCCTCCAGGGTGACCACGCCGGCCGTGCCGCCGTACTCGTCGACGACGACGGCGATCGGCTGTTCACTGCGCAGCCGCTCCAGGAGGGGCTGCACGGGCAGGCTCTCCGGGACGAGCAGCGGGGCCTGGGCGATCCGGCCGACGGGGGTGCGCAGCCGGTCGTGCGCGGGGATCGCGAGGGCGTCCTTGAGGTGCACCATGCCGACGACCTCGTCGATCCGCTCCCGGTAGACGGGGAAGCGGGACAGACCGGTGGCACGGGTGAGGTTGACCACGTCCTCGGCGGTGGCCGACGACTGGAGGGCGCTGACCTTCACCCGCGGCGTCATGACGTGCTGCGCGGTGAGGTCGGCCAGGGACATCGTGCGGACGAAGAGGTCCGCGGTGTCCTGCTCCAGGGCGCCCGCGCGGGCCGAGTGGCGGGCGAGGGAGACGAGTTCGCCGGGGGTGCGCGCGGAGGCCAGTTCCTCGGTGGGTTCCACGCCGAGAGCACGGACGAGCCGGTTGGCGACCGTGTTCAGCGCGGCGATCACCGGCCTGAAGAGGCGGGAGAAGACGTGCTGGGGGCCGGCGACGAAGCGGGCCACCTGGAGCGGCTTGGACACCGCCCAGTTCTTCGGCACGAGTTCACCGACCACCATCTGCACGGCCGAGGCCAGCAGCATGCCGCTCACCACGGCGAAGCCGGGCACCGCGCCCTTCGGCAGTCCGACCGCCTCGAACGGGCCGCCCAGGAGCTGGGCGAGGGCCGGTTCGGCGAGCATGCCGACGACGAGCGAGGTGATGGTGATGCCGAGCTGGGTGCCGGAGAGCTGGAAGGACAGTTCCTTGAGCGACTCGACGACCGTGCCGGCGCGTTCGTCGCCGTCGGCCGCGGCCTTCTCGGCGTCGGGGCGCTCGACGGTGACGAGACCGAACTCCGCGGCCACGAAGAAGCCGTTGGCGAGGATCAGCAGGAACGCCGCGCCAAGGAGCAACAGGGGGATGGTCATGCCGCCGCCTCGCCATGGGGGAAGGGGGCGGCGCAGGTACTACAGGACGATCCGTCCATCGCTGGAGGGAGTCACTCCTCGGGTAGCAGGGGGCCTCTGAGGGCGGGAGCACAACGGAGGCGGAGGCGCGATGAAAACGCCTCCGCCGACAGATTAATCAAGACATGGGCTCTCGGGGCAGGGTGGAAGGCCGAGAGTCAGCTCCGATGTTCGCCGCGGTGCCCGTCGGGCTCCTGGATTCCGCGGGCCGCGGTCAGGGCGCGCAGGGCACGGGCGTCCTCGATGGCGCGCTCCCTCGCGATGCCGGGCTGGATGCCGAGCACCGGGAGGCTGGTGCCGTCGCTGAGGTCGAGGAACACCCAGGGGTCGCCGGGACGCAGGTTGACCTGGACGATCTCCGCCCAGTCCAGGCGCCGGCTGCTCGCGATGTTGACGACGGTGACACCGCTCTCGTCGGCGACGACCTTGGGCCGTGAGAGCAGCAGGAGCACTCCGAAGAGCAGCGCCGCGGTGAAGACGAAGCTGAGCCGCTCCCCCGGGCCGAGCTGCTCCAGAAGCATGGCGATCGTGGTGATGACCACGAAGATCGACACGCCCGCGGTGAGCAGCACCACACGGGTGCGGGAGGGGCGGAAGGTCGCGGGAAGGGTGGGGAGGTCCGACATGTGCGTTGGTCCCGTCAGAGCCGGCAGGCGTGGATGGCCGTGGTCAGGATGGCCCGGGCGCCGAGCTCGTACAGGTCGTCCATGATCCGCTGGGCCTCCTTGGAGGGGACCATGGCGCGGACGGCGACCCAGCCCTCGTTGTGCAGCGGCGAGATGGTCGGCGACTCCAGGCCGGGAGTGAGCGCGACGGCCTTCTCCAGGTGCTCGGCGCGGCAGTCGTAGTCCATCATCACGTAGGTCCGCGCGACCAGGACGCCCTGGAGGCGGCGCAGGAACTGCTGCACCTTGGGCTCGGCGTCCTCGGTGGGGCCGGCTCCGACGCGGCGGACGACGACGGCCTCGGACTTCATGATCGGCTCGCCGAAGATCTCCAGGCCGGCGTTGCGCAGCGAGGTGCCCGTCTCGACGACGTCGGCGATGACCTCGGCGACCCCGAGTTCGATGGCGGTCTCGACGGCGCCGTCGAGGTGCACGACGGAGGCGTCGATGCCGTGGTCGGCGAGGTGCCCCGCGACGATGCCCTCGTACGAGGTGGCGATCGTCCTGCCCTTCAGGTCCGCGACGCCGTTCGCGGTGCCCGGCCTGGCGGCGAAGCGGAAGGTGGAGCGGGCGAAGCCGAGCGGGAGGATCTCCTCGGCGTGGGCGCCGGAGTCGACCAGCAGGTCGCGGCCGGTGATGCCGATGTCGAGCTTGCCGGAGGAGACGTAGATCGCGATGTCCCGGGGGCGGAGGTAGAAGAACTCCACCTCGTTGTTCGGGTCGACGATCCGCAGTTCCTTGGACTCCCGGCGCTGCTGGTAGCCGGCCTCATGCAGCATGTCCGCCGCAGGTCCTGAGAGGGAACCCTTGTTGGGGACGGCGATGCGCAGCATGAGGTCGGCTTCCTTTGCTCGGTGGTGTTCGGGTGGGTGGGACGGACGGGCGTGCTCTGCGGGGGGCTGCTGTGAGGGCCTCTACAGATGCGCGTACACGTCGTCGAGGGAGATCCCGCGCGCGACCATCATCACCTGGACGTGGTAGAGGAGCTGCGAGATCTCCTCGGCGGCGGCGTCCTTGCCCTCGTACTCGGCGGCCATCCAGACCTCAGCGGCCTCTTCGACGACCTTCTTGCCGATGGCGTGGACACCCTTGCCGACGAGTTCGGCGGTGCGCGAGGTGGCGGGATCGCCCGTGGCGGCCTTGTGCTGGAGCTCGGTGAAGAGCTCCTCGAACGTCTTATTCGACATGGTGGTCCTCACCCTACGCGCTCGGGGCCCTACCTCAGTGCCAGGGTTCAGATACTGAACGCAGGGTGGCCGCGGTCGCCACGGCGGCCGTCACCGCCTCGTGGCCCTTGTCCTCGTTCGAGCCCTCGATGCCCGCGCGGTCCAATGCCTGTTCCTCGGTGTCACAGGTGAGCACGCCGAAGCCGATGGGGACGCCTGTGTCGATGGAGACCTGGGTGAGGCCCTGGGTGACACCCTGGCACACGTACTCGAAGTGGGGGGTCCCGCCGCGGATGACGACACCGAGGGCGACGATCGCGTCGTAGCCGCGGCCCGCCAGGACCTTGGCGGCGACCGGCAGTTCGAAGCTGCCGGGGACCCGCAACAGGGTCGGCTCGTCGATTCCCAGCTCGCGCAGGGCGCGCAGCGCGCCGTCGACGAGACCGTCCATCACCTTGTCGTGCCACTGTGCCGCGATGACCGCGACCCGCAGGTCGCCGCAGTTGCGTACGGACAGTTCAGGTGCACCCTTGCCGCTCACGTCTCTCCTTCAGTCCCGCTGTGCCGTGTTGCCGATAGTGCTGTGTAGCCGGTGGTGCTGTGTGCCGGTGGCGCCCGCCGTGCGGAGTCACTGGCTCCCGCAGGCCGACACGGTGGTCGAGTCGAGCCAGGGCAGGTCGTGTCCCATGCGGTCCCGCTTGGTCCGCAGGTAACTCAGATTGTGTTCGCCCGCCTGGACGGGCATGGGCTCCCGCGCGGTGACCCGCAGGCCGTACCGGACGAGCGCGTCGGTCTTGTCGGGGTTGTTGGTCATCAGGCGCAGGCCGCGGACGCCGAGGTCCTGCAGGATCCGCGCGCTGGCGCCGTAGTCCCGGGCGTCGGCGGGCAGTCCGAGTTCCAGGTTGGCGTCGAGGGTGTCCCGGCCGCGCTCCTGGAGTTCGTAGGCGCGCAGCTTGGAGAGCAGGCCGATGCCGCGCCCCTCGTGGCCGCGGAGGTAGACGACGACACCGCGGCCCTCGGCCTGGATGCGCTCCATGGACGTCTGGAGCTGGGGGCCGCAGTCGCAGCGGTGCGAGTGGAAGACGTCGCCGGTCAGGCACTCGGAGTGGACCCGGACGAGGACGTCCTCGCCGTCGCCGATGTCGCCGTGGACGAGGGCGACGTGCTCGACGCCGTCGGCGGTCGAGCGGTAGCCGTACGCGGTGAACTCGCCGAAGGCGGTGGGGAGACGGACCTCGGCCTCGCGCCGGACGGTGGGGGCCGCGGGGACCGTGCCGGACTCGGCCTCCGCGGCGCGTTCGGCGGAGCGGCGGTAGGCGATCAGGTCCTCGATGGAGATGATCGTCAGGCCGTGCTTGCGGGCGAAGGGGATCAGTTCGGGCAGCCGGAGCATCCGGCCGTCCTCGCCCGCGATCTCGACGATCGCCCCGGCCGGGCGCAGCCCCGCGAGACGGGCCAGGTCGACGGCGGCCTCGGTGTGGCCGTTGCGGGCGAGCACGCCTCCGGGCCGGGCGCGCAGCGGGAAGATGTGGCCGGGGCGCACGAAGTCGTCGGCCCCCGAGACGCCGTCCGCGAGGAGGCGCAGGGTGGCGGCGCGGTCGGCCGCCGAGATGCCGGTGGTGACCCCGTGGGCGGCGGACGCGTCCACCGACACCGTGAACGCGGTCTTCATCGACTCGGTGTTGTCGTCGACCATCTGCGGCAGGCGCAGCCGGTCGAGTTCCTCGCCCTCCATGGGTGCGCAGATCAGTCCGCGGCACTCGCTCATCATGAAGGCGACGATCTCGGGGGTCGCCATCTCGGCCGCGATGACGAGGTCTCCCTCGTTCTCCCGGTCCTCGTCGTCGACGACCACGATGGGGCGGCCGGCCGCGATGTCGGCGATGGCCTGCTCGACGGGGTCGAGCGCGAGGTCCGAGGCATCCTGATCGTGCCCGGTGCTGTACCGAACCGGCGCCGTTGTCATGCCGGGGCTCCTTCCATGACGGGCTGCCCGGCCTCACGGGAGCGCAGCCACCAGTCGCGCATGCCCCACAGGACGAGCGCGCCGTACAGGACGTAGACGAAACCGGAGAAGGCGTATCCGTTGGCGAAGTTAAGCGGGACGCCCACCAGGTCGACCAGCAGCCAGGCGAACCAGAACTCGACCATGCCGCGGGCCTGCGCGTACATGGCGACGATCGTGCCGACGAAGATGTAGGCGTCGGGCCAGGGGTCCCAGGACAGCGTCGGGTACGCGTGGAACAGGCCGCTGACGGCGAGGGTGCCCGCGGCCGCGGCACCCACCATGGCCGCGCGTTCGCGCCAGGTGGCGAACCGTACGGAGACGCGCCCGTCCTCGTCCTCGCCGCGGTTCCACTGCCACCAGCCCCACAGGGCGACGGCGATGACCACGACCTGCTTGCCGGCGCTGCCGGCGAGGTGGCCGAAGAAGGCGGCGAAGAGGACGAGTCCGGAGAGGAGCTGGACGGGCCAGCTCCACACGGAGCGCCGCCAGCCGAGCGCGAGGGCAATCAGACCGATCACGTTGCCGATCATGTCCGACCACATGATGTGCTGGTCGAGGAGGACGAACGCCTCGGAGTTGAGCCGGTTCACCGGCCGGCCTCCTCGGCACCGGGCCGCTCACCGCGGGTGCCGAGCAGACGCTCGACGTACTTGGCGATGACGTCGACCTCGAGGTTGACCGGATCACCGGGCTGCTTGTGGCCCAGGGTGGTCAGGGCGAGGGTGGTGGGGATGAGGCTGACGGTGAAGAAGTCGGGGCCGGCGTCGACCACGGTCAGGCTGATGCCGTCGACGGTGATGGAGCCCTTCTCGACGACGTAGCGCGAAAGGTCGGCGGGCAGCGAGATCTTGACGATCTCCCAGTTCTCGGACGGCTTGCGCTCGATGACCGCGCCGGTGCCGTCCACGTGTCCCTGCACGATGTGGCCGCCGAGGCGCTCGCCCACGGCCATCGGCCGTTCCAGGTTGACGCGGGAGCCGACGGTGAGGGCCCCGAGGCTGGAGCGGTCCAGGGTCTCGGCCATGACGTCGGCGGTGAACTCGTCGCCCTCGTGCTCGACCACGGTGAGACAGACTCCGTTGACGGCGATGGAGTCGCCGTGCTGCGCGCCCTGCGTGACGACGGGGCCACGCAGCCGGAAACGCGAGGCGTCGTCGAGGATCTCGACGGCGGTGACCTCACCCAGCTCTTCGACGATTCCGGTGAACACTTCCCGGGTCCTCCTGCCTCATGGGGCACGGACTCCGGGGCTGTCGATGACGACACTATGAGCGGACCGCGGCACACCGGGAGCGACGCCGAAAGGACACCCGTCCCGCAGGACGAGCAGCAACAAACGGCAGCGCGCACGAATGCCCGCCCGCCGCGCACTGCCTCCCATCCGGACTTTAACCGTCGGTCCAGGAATTCCACCTGGTCAACCGGCCGCTGGAAGCGACCGGGTCGCGGACTATAACCGCCGGTTCGGAATTACACCGACCCCGGAGTGCGCTGCTTCTGGTACATGGCCAGTGTGCCACGCCCGGTCGGCGCCCATACGGCCACACCCCTGTGGGGTGGCTCACAGCCGGTCGGCATGGACTTCCCCGGAACGGCCCCGACGACCAACCGCCCCGGCCCCGGAGGGACTTGGGCCCGGCGCGGATTCCCCGCAACTGGTCCATACCTATTGACGCTCTGGTCTAGTCCTCTTAGTGTCCTCGACCAAGACTGCGTGATCATTCACTGCCGGTCCCCCCATGATCGACCCGGCGGCGGTGACGAAGGCCCTTGCCCCGCCGCCGGGTCTCCAGCCGACCCGCACCGGGCCCACCGGGACGGCGGCGGAACGACCGCGGCTACCGTGACGGCCGCGGGGCGAACAGCTCGTCCTGGGCGCCGTCGCGGGCGGTCAGCAGGGCCCCGCGCAGCACCGCGCCGCCGCCCAGCGCGCTCGCGCGCACCTCGGTCGGCAGCGGCGACATGCGGGCGAGCCGTCGCCCGACCCGTGCCGCGAGCGCCTCGCCGCCCGCCCGGCCCACCTCGCCGCCGAGGACCACGCACCCGGGGTCCAGCACGGCGCTGACGGAGGCCGCCCCGATGGCGAGGCGGTCGGCGAGGGCGCCGAGGAAGCCGTCCGCCGCGGCGGATCCGGGGCTCGCCAGCGCCTGCCGGACGAGCGCGGCGGCGTGCGGTTCGTGGCCCTCGGCCCGCGCCGAGACGCCGTGCCCCGCCGCCAGTTCCGTGATCGCCGCGGACCCGACCAGCGAGTGGAACCCGCCCCCGCAGTCGGTCGCCGAGGGCAGGCTCGTGGTGCCCGGCACCGGCAGGAAGCCGATCTCCCCGGTCCCCCCGGAGGCGCCCCGGCGCAGGGCGCCGTCGAGGACGACGGCGGCGCCGGTGCCGTGGCCGAGCCACAGCAGGACGAACGTGTCGCGGTCGCGGGCGGCCCCCTCGCGCTGTTCGGCGAGGGCCGCGAGGTTGGTCTCGTTCTCGACGAGGACACGGGCCCCGGGAAGCCGTTCCTGGAGGGCCGCGACCAGGCGCCGGTGCCACTCGGGCAGGCCGGTGGAGTTGCGCAGTTCACCGCTGGCGGGGTCGATCAGACCGGGCGCCCCGATGCCGACGGTGTGCAGTCCGCCCCATCCTCCGGCACGTCCGCCCGGGGGCGGGGCCCCGAGGGTCCCGGCCTCCCCGGCCGCCCGCTCGACCAGTGCGACCGCCCGCTCCACCGCCGGCCCGGTCCCGGTGCCCTCGCCGATGGGCGCGGACGCCTCGGCCAGCACGCGGCCGACCAGGTCGGAGACGACGACGGAGACCCCCTCCGTGCGGACGTCGAGGGCGGCCAGGTGCGCGCGGTCCGCGACGATCCCGTAGACCCGGGCGTTCGGGCCGCGCCGCTGCTCCCCCGACTCCCCGACGACGGTGACGAGACCGGAGGCCGTGAGGCGTTCGACGAGGTCGGCGACGGTCGGCCGGGACAGTCCGGTGAGCTGCTTCAACCGCGTGGCCGTCAAAGGGCCTTCCTGCTGCAGCAGCCGCAGGGCGAGCCGGTCGTTGATGGCCCGTGCGGTGCTCGGGGATGCGGGCATGCCGGGAATCCTCCCAGATCGGCTCGGCCGCCGGACGACCGGGCGGCGAGCGGACATCTATTTATCAGGCAGGGTTCCTGATAGTTTACGGCGGCACACCGTGGAACCATGACCTGGGAGGGGCCCGAGCATGAGTGGAGTCGTCTACGACCAGCGCGAGGTCAGGCGCGCCCGGTACGCCGTGGCGGCCGTGTTCGCCGTGCACGGAGCCGTCACCGGGTCCTTCGCGACCCGCGTGCCGTGGATCCAGGACCACGCGTCGGTCAGCGCGGGGCAGCTCGGCTTCGCCCTCGCCTTCACCGCGTTCGGCGCGTCCTGCTCGATGCCGCTGGCCGGCCGGATCACCCACCGCTTCGGCAGCCGTACGGCGCTGCGCGGTCTCATCGCCCTGTGGACGCTGGCGCTGGTCCTGCCCGCCCTGGCGTCGAACCTGACGGCCCTGTGCCTCGCGATGTTCGTGTACGGCGCCACGGCGGGAATGGCCGACGTCGCCATGAACGCGCTGGGCGTCGAGGTCGAGAACCGGCTCGACAAGTCGATCATGTCCGGGCTGCACGGCATGTGGAGCGCCGGCGCGCTGATCGGCGCGGCGGCCGGCACGCTCGCCGCGCATCTGGGCGCGGACGCGCGGCTGCACCACGGCCTGGCGGCGGCCGTCCTCACCCTGCTCGGCCTCGCCGCCTGCCGGTGGGTGCTCGACCTCCAGCCCACCGAGGACGAGGAGCCGCCGCCGCGCTTCGCGCTGCCGCCCCGGTCGGCACTGCTCATCGGCGCGGTCGGCTTCTGCGCGGTCTTCGCGGAGGGCGCGAGCCTGGACTGGTCGGCGGTCTACCTGCGCGACCGGCTGGACAGTTCGGCCGCCCTGGCCGCGGCCTCGACCACCGGCTTCATGCTGACCATGGCGGTGGCCCGGCTGGTCGGCGACACGGTGGTGAACCGCTTCGGCGCCGTCCGTACGGTGCGGACCGGCGGCGCCCTCGCCGTGCTCGGCGGCCTGCTGGTCGTCCTCTCCGGGCACCCGGCGGTGGCGATGAGCGGCTTCGCGCTGCTCGGACTCGGCATCGCGGTCGTCGTCCCGCTCTGCTTCGCGGCGGCCGGGCGCAGCGGCCCCAACCCCAGTCAGGCCATCGCGGGCGTCGCGACCATCACGTACACCTCGGGGCTCATCGCACCCAGCCTGATCGGGTCGGTGGCGCAGGCGACGAACCTGACGGTGTCGTTCGCCCTGGTCACGGCCCTGGCGGTCGGGCTGGTCACGTTCGCCGGCGTGCTGCGCTCCGGGGACCGCATCAGTCCGAAGGTCGGTCCGCCGAGCGCAGCAGTTCCCGGCCCACGACCCTGAACCGGTCGCTCCACGGCGCCGGACGCAGCGTCCCGGCGTCGAGCCGGACGAGCACCCGCGTTCCGTGCGCGTAGGTGACCGCGCCGTCCGGGGAACAGAAGCGGAAGCCGTACGTCAGTCCGGTGGTGCCGAGCCTTTCCAGCCAGAGATGGACGGCGTACCCGCCGGGGCGGCTGACCGGGGCCTCGTAGGTGATCCGCAGTTCCTTGACCGCGTTGCACGAGTCGCCCGCCGCCTCCCAGTCGCCCTCGAAGCCGAAGCCGCGCTCGTTCCACAGCGCGGTCCAGGCGCGCTCGACCATGACCGGGTAGCGGGCGTTGTGCAGCAGTCCGAGCGCGTCGAGGTCGTCGAAGTGGACGGTGACGGGCAGGAGCCGTCCGTACGGGAGGGCGGGGGCGACGGGTGCTTCGGCGGTCACGGGCGGGACTCCTGGGACGTACTGCGGCGCGCGGTCACGGGCGCGCCCGACTGAAACGACTCCCCCATCCTAAGCAACCGCTCAGGTTGCCCCGTCCGGGTGGGACCTGTCCGCGACCGGACCGGCGCCGCCCGGGCGCCGCGGGACGGACCGCGGACGCCGGGGCACCCCCGAAAGTCATCGATCATACATATGAACAATGTCCATGAAGAGAACCGCATCAGCCGAAAACGGCTGGCCGGACGTGACAATGATCCCGACCGATTCACGTACGGAGAAAGCGAACCCTCACCATGGACCTAGGCGTGCGCTGGAAACTGCACGGCGACGGGCGGACCCCCGCCCCGGGAGCGGTGGTCCGCCCCGACGAACGCCTCTCCTGGCCCCGGACCTTCGGGCTCGGCGCCCAGCACGTGGTGGCCATGTTCGGAGCGTCCTTCGTGGCACCCGTCCTCATGGGACTGGACCCCAATCTCGCGATCATGATGTCGGGTGTCGCGACGGTCGTCTTCCTGCTCGCCACCCGCGGCCGGGTGCCCAGCTACCTGGGCTGTTCGCTCTCGTTCGTGGGCGTCGCCGCCGTCATCCGCGCGCAGGGCGGCACCAGCGCCACGGTGACCGGCGCGTGCTTCGTGGTCGGCGTCGCGCTGTTCCTGGTGGGGCTGGCCGTCCAGCGGTTCGGGGCGAGGATCATCCATGCCGCGATGCCGCCGATCGTGACCGGCGCGGTCGTCATACTGATCGGCTTCAACCTGGCGCCGGTGACCGCCTCCACCTACTGGCCGCAGGACCAGTGGACGGCCCTGCTCACCATGCTGGCGACCGGCGCGGCCGTGGTGTGCCTGCGCGGCTTCTGGTCCCGCGTCGCGATCTTCCTGGGCCTGGTCTTCGGCTACGCGATCTCCTGGGCCTTCGACCGGATCTTCGGCCGGATCCACTCGGCGGACGCGAGCGGCGAGGTCACCGACCACTGGCGGCTGGACCTCTCCGGGGTCGAGAAGGCCGACTGGATCGGGCTGCCGTCGTTCCACGGACCGACGTTCCAGTGGTCCGCGATCCTCGTCGCGCTGCCCGTGGTCATCGCACTGGTCGCGGAGAACGCGGGGCACGTCAAGGCCGTCGGCGAGATGACCGGCGACCCGCTGGACGACGAGCTGGGCACCGCGATCTCCGCGGACGGCGCCGCCTCCATGCTCTCCACCGCGGTCGGCGGCCCGCCCAACACCACGTACTCCGAGAACATCGGCGTGATGGCCGCGACCCGGGTCTACTCCACGGCCGCCTACTGGGCCGCCGCCGGCTTCGCCCTGCTCTTCGGGCTGTGCCCCAAGTTCGGCGCGGTGGTCGCGGCGATCCCGGGCGGCGTCCTCGGCGGCATCACCGTCATCCTCTACGGAATGATCGGCCTGCTCGGCGCCCAGATCTGGCTCAACTCCCGGGTGGACCTGCGCAATCCGCTGAACCTGGTCCCCGCCGCCGCGGGCATCATCATCGGCATCGGCGGCGTCACCCTGGAGTTCACGGACAACTTCTCGCTGAACGGCATCGCGCTGGGCACCATCGTCGTGATCACCGGCTATCACGCGCTGCGGGCGATGGCCCCGGCCCACCTGCGACAGGAACCGCTGCTCGACTCGGGGACGTCGTCGTACGACGATCCCGGGGAACGGCGCTAGGGCCTGTCGTCAAATTCCCGTCGTCGCCCGAAGGGCGGCCTCGCGGCGTCTGGTGCGTGCTCTCGGCGTGCCGGGCGGAAGTCCTCGTACTGGACGTACTGGGGCTTTCGCCCGGTGCGGCGAGTGGGGGTCCCCCCTGCTCGAAGAGCTCGGGGGAGCGTGCCAGGCGTCGCGAGGCAGGCGGGAATTTGACGACAGGACCTAGGGCCCGCGCGGGCGGGCGTCGCGTTCCCCCGTTCCGGGGAAGACGGCGGCCCGGCGGCGCGCGGGCCGCCCCGGGACTGGGACGCTGCCCTCATGGCGCAGCCGGCACAGTTCACCTCCTCCGTCGACACCGTCGTCGCCCGTATGCGCGCCCTGGACGCGACGCTCCCCGGGCGTGACGGTCTCGCGGTCTTCAACCGCGTCTACCTCACGGTCACCGAGGAGTTCGACCGCCGTCTGGACGCCGGGGTGTTCCCCGACCGGCGGGCCGCGGAGACGCTGGACGTACGGTTCGCGGAGCGCTATCTGACGGTGGCCGAGGAGGGCCGGGCGCCCGCCTGCTGGCGACCGCTGCTGCGCTTCCGCCGCCATCCGGGAATCCGGCCCCTGCAGTTCGCGCTCGCGGGCATCAACGCCCACGTCGGGCACGACCTCGCGCTCGCCGTGGTGGACAGCTGCCGTGCGCTCGGCTGCGAACCGGCCGATCTGGAGGACGAGTTCGACCGGGTGGGCGATCTCCTCGTCTCGCTGGAGGAACGCGTCCGCGAAGAGCTGATGCCGGGACCCGATCTGCTCCAGATCGCCGATCCGCTCACCCACCTGCTCGGCTCGTGGAGCCTGGAGCGGGCCCGCGAGGCGACCTGGGCGACGGCGCGGGTCCTGTGGACGCTGCGCCGACTCCCCGACCTGGCCGAGGAGTTCGGCGACCGGCTCGACGCGGCGGTGGGACTGGCCGGCCGGATGCTGCTCACTCCCCTGCCGGACTGATCCGGCCATGCGGCACGGTCCTCGCCGGAACAACGCGGCGCTCACTGTACGTTGACGTCTCGGCACACCCCGATGCGAAGGAGTACACCCGTATGACGACGCGACTCGGCCTCACCCTCCCGCAGATGAGGCAGTACGACCTCGGGCGGGACGTGCCCGACGTGGCGCGCGCCGCCGAGGCGATCGGGTTCGACAGCCTGTGGGTCTTCGAGCGGGCGCTGTTCCCGGACCCCCCGACCCAGGGGCTGTACGGCGTCGAGGGACTGCCCTGGCCGGACTCCTACCGGGCGGTCGCCGACCCGCTGGTGACCCTGACGCTGGCGGCCGCGGCCACCGAGCGCGCCGAACTCGGCACCAGTGTCCTGGTCGCGCCGCTGCACACCCCCTTCCAGCTCGCGAAGGCGCTCGCCTCGCTCGACGCGGCCAGCGGCGGCCGGGTCGTGGCGGGCTTCGGTACGGGCTGGTCGCTCGACGAGTACGCGGCGGCCTCCGCCCGGCCCTTCGAGGAGCGCGGCGACGCCCTGGACGAGGTGATCGAGGTGTGCCGCGCGGTGTGGGGTCCCGACCCGGTGGTCCTCGACGGCACGCTCACCAGGATCGCCTCGGCCGCGGTCGGCCCCAAGCCCGCCCGGCCGATCCCGATCCTGCTCGCCGCCCACACCGGAAAGGCGCGGCGCAGGCTCGTCGACCACGCGGACGGCTGGATGCCGATCGGCATGGGTGCCGGTCAACTGGCCTCGCAGTGGCGCCGGTTGCAGGACCTGGCCGCCGAACGCGGGCGCACCCGGCCGCTGCGGACCGTGCTGCGCACCAACCCCCGCTACACGCCCAAGCCGTACGCGGGCGACGACCGTCAGCCCTTCCAGGGAGACGTCGAACAGATCGTGGCGGACCTGGCCGCCCACGCCGAGGTCGGCCTCGACGAGATCTTCCTCGATCTGCAGGGCGAGGTGCGGGACGCCGAGGAGCTGAAGGACGTGGCGGCCGAGGTGTACGAAGCGGCGCGGGCCGCCGGGGTGTGACCCGGCGGCCCGCGGGGAGCTGAGGATCAGTCCTCGGGCAGTTCCACCGGCGCGATCTCGTCGTAGACGTCGCCGGGCCCGGGGTTGGTCGGGTCGGTGGTCCCGCCGAGCTGGTGCATGACGCCCCAGACCGCGTTCAGCGCGGTCTGGACGGCGCCCTCCGCCCAGCCGGCCGTCCAGGAGATGTCGTCGCCCGCGAGGAAGATGCCCCGCTTGTCCTCGGGCAGCGTGTCCTGCATGAAGTGCGTGAACAGACGGCGCTGGTAGCGGTAGTGGCCCGGCAGGTTGGCCTTGAACGCGCCCATGAAGTAGGGCTCGTTCTCCCAGGACACGGTCACCGGGTTGCCGATGATGTGCTTGCGGATGTCGACCTTCGGGTAGATCTCGCCGAGCGACTTCAGCATGACCTCCATGCGCTCGCTCGCGGACAGCGGAAGCCACTTCAGGCTGTCGTCGCACCACGTGTACGAGAGGCAGATGACGGCGGGCTTGTCCGGGCCGTCGTCGAGGAGGTAGGTGCCGCGCGTCATCCGGTCGGTGAGCGTCATCGACATGACGTCACGGCCGGTCTCCTCGTCCTTGTCCAGCCAGAACGGCCGGTCGACCGGGACGAACAGCTTCGAGGACTCCATGTAGTGGGTGCGCTCGATCGCCGTCCAGTGGTCGATCGGGAAGAGCGAGTCGTCGCAGGCGACCTTGGAGAGCAGCATCCAGGACTGGGCGGTGAAGACCGCCGCCTTGTAGGTGCGGATGTCGCCGTTCGCGTCCGTCACGGTGATGCCGTTGCCCGCCGTGCGGTTCAGCCGGGTCACGGCCGGGCGCGGGGCACCGTCGTGCAGCGACGACAGCGAGGTGCCGTACGCCCAGTGCACGATCTTCTCCGGCTCGCGCTCCCACAGGCGCAGCGGGAGCTGCTGGGAGCCGCCGACGATGCCGCGGTGGTGGTCGTCGGCCTCGGTGTAGACGACCCGCAGGATCTCCAGGATGGAGTTCGGGAAGTCGGTGTCCCAGCCGCCGGTGCCGAAGCCGACCTGGCCGAAGATCTCGCGGTGGCGGAAGGACTTGAAGGACTCCGAGTCGCACAGGAAGCCGTAGAAGGTCTGGTTGTCGAGCTTCTCGACGAGCCGCGACCAGATCTCGCGGATGCGCGGGACGTCGCGCTCCCGCATGGCCTGGTTCATGTCGGAGAAGTCGGCGCCGTCCTCCAGGCAGGCGTTCCAGGCGTTCATGACGTCGCGGTAGACCTGCGGGAGGTCGTCGACGGAGGTCGCGTAGTGCGACTCGCCCTTGAGGTCGACGACCGTCGAGGGCGTCGACTCGGCCAGCGGGTTGGGGAACGGCCGGGTCTCGAGGCCCACCAGGTCGATGTAGTGCTGGAGCGCGGTGGAGGAGGGCGGGAAGCGCATCGCGCCCATCTCGGCGGTCAGCGAGGGGTCGCAGCCCTCGAAACCGACGGTGCGCAGCCGGCCGCCGATCTCGTCGGCCTCGTACACGACGGGCTTGAGGCCCATCTTCATCAGCTCGTAGGCGGCCACGATGCCGGACAGTCCGCCGCCGATCACCGCGATCTCGGTGCCGTGCTCGGTCGCGGGTATCTGGCCGAGGCCCGCCGGGTGCGCGAGGAAGTCGTCGTAGGCGTAGGGGAAGTCCGGGCCGAACATGGTGATCGGCGGCTGCTGCACGTCGGCGTGCTGGACGGCGTTGGGCACGGTGGACGTCATGGGGTACGGACTCCTTGCGCGAAAGCTGGTGAGGGGAGGGCTTGTCGGACCGGCCGGGGCGGGCCGGGCGGAAGAATCAGACGAGGGACCCGTAGAGGCCGGGGCGGCGGTCCTTCAGATACGGGTTCGTCTCGCGCGAGGCGGCCAGGAGGACCGGGTCGGCGTCGGCCACGACCAGTTCCTCGCCGCGGCCCGCGCGGACCCGGGCGATGCCGTCGGGACCGGCCAGTGTGGACAGTCCGACGAACTCGAACTCCCCTTCCGGGCCGGTGCGGTTGACGTAGGCGACGTACATCTGGTTCTCGAAGGCGCGTACCGGGACGACGGACTCGGCGACGAACTGGAACGGGTGCATCTGCGCGGTCGGCACGAGCAGCAGGTCGGTGCCGGCGAGGGCGTGCGCGCGGACGTTCTCCGGGAACTCGACGTCGTAGCAGATCATGAGGCCGACCCGCAGGCCGTTCAGCTCCGCCTGCACGACGGACCGCTCTCCGGGCGTGAAGTGGTCGCGCTCGAAGCAGCCGAAGAGGTGGGTCTTGCGGTAGTTCGCGAGGCGGGTGCCGTCGGCGGAGATCAGCTGCACGGAGTTGAAGACCCTCGCCCCGTCGTCGGTCTCGCCGCCGGACCCGCCGTCGGACCTCGCGGTCTCGCGCTCGGGGTAGCCGTAGGCGACGGCGACGCCGTGCCGGGTGGCGATCTCGGCCACCGCGTCGGCGGACTCGCCGTCGGCGGGCTCGGCGAGGCGTGCGATGCCGTCGCCGATGGCGTAGCCGGTCAGGAACATCTCCGGCGTCACGACCAGCCCGGCGCCCGCGGCGGCGGCACGGCCCGCGGCGGCGTCGAGGACCTTGAGGTTCTCGGCGACCGAGCCGGGGCGGCCGGAGCTCTGGAGCAGGGCTGTGCGCATGCGGGTTCTCCACCGGTACGAGGGGGTTGGGGGGCCAGATAGACGGTACGGTCGGCCGGCTCGGGGGGACAAGAAGGACCCGTTGCGCGCCACCGAACGATTCGTTGCGCGCATCCGGCCCCCGGCGGCGATTCGTTGCGCGCCTCGCCGCGCCCGTCGGATCAAGGTCCGAACGTCCCGAATCCCTGGAGACACAGGTCACAGCGGGGCGGTCCCCGCGACGGGACGAACGCCGCCGGACGACAGGACCGGGCGGCCGGCCGACCGCCCGGCCGTTCACAGCTCGCGCAGCCGCTCCACGATCTCGCGCAGCAGTTCCGGGTCGGCCGCGGGAGCGCCGTCCGGCGGACGGTACGGCTCGTCGATGGTCAGCAGCCCGGCCTCGGCCAGGTCGCCGAGCAGGACGCGTACGACGGTCAGCGGAAGGTCGGCGTCGGCGGCGAGCTCGACGACCGGCCGGGGGCCGCGGCGGGCCAGGTCCAGCAGCGCGGCCGCCGCACGGTCGAGACCGGGCCGCCCGGCGTCCGACTCCAGGACCGTGACCCGCGACATCAGATCGATGACGTGCCGGTCCGAGGGCCGGGTCCGGCCCCCGGTGACGGTGTAGGGCCGCACCATCGGCCCGGTCTCGTCCTCGTACCAGTGCTCGTCGGACACGGCCGGATCAGCGGTCCGCGGGGTCGGCGGCCGAACGTACGGCGGCGGCCATGTGGCGACCGACGCGGCGGACGAGCAGTTCCATCTCGTGGGCGAGCTGTCCGACGTCCGTCTGCACCTCGCTGAGCACGGCGAGCCGGCTCCCGTCACCCGCGGGGGTGATGAAGAGGTAGGCGTCGTCGAGCATCACCATGGTCTGGCGGACCCCGCCCGCGGCGAAGCGCTCGCCCGCCGAGAGGGCGAGGCTGTGGAAGCCCGAGCAGACCGCGGCGAGGTGTTCGATGTCCCGTCTGCGCATGCCGTCCGAGCAGCTCAGCGGGAGGCCGTCGGCGGTGAGCAGCACGGCCTGGCGTACGTGGTCGGTCCTGGCCACGAGATCGTCGAGCAGCCACCCGAGATCGCTGCCGGGCCCGCCGGTGTCGTCCCCGGGCCCGAGGACACCGCCCGCCGGGTCGGTGTGCCGGGCCTCGCGGGTCCGGGCGGGCTGCTCTGGGAGCTGGTCAGGGCGCATCGTCGGCGTCCGTCCCTTCCTCGGTGTCGGTTCGCTGCGCGGGGCCGGAGGGGGTGGAGCCGGATCCGCCCGCCGCCAGCCCGGTCGGCAGGCCCTTGCGGCCCCGGTCGAGGCCGCGCTGGAAGGCTCCGAAGACCGCGCGCATCTCCTCCGGCGTGATCTCGCGTTCCGGAGTCCCGTCGGCCGCCGGTGGCGCGGTGCGCAGCTCCGGGGCGAGGGCCCGCTGACGGACCCGGGTGGGCAGCCCGGGCGGTTCCGGAGCCGATGCCTCCGACCGCACGGGTCCGGCCTTCTCCCCGGACGCCGTCCGCCGGGCCGTGAGGAGTGCGGTGGCGGTGCGCGAGGGAAGCGCCGCGGGAGTCGCGTCCGGCACCGGGTGCGCGGTCTCCACCGGTGCGAGTACGTCCTCCGGGAGCAGCACCACCGCCGTCGTACCGCCGTACGGGGAGCGGCACAGCGTGACCTCGATGCCGTGCCGTGCGGCGAGCCGGCCCACCACGTACAGGCCGAGCCGGTCGTGCCGGGTCGGGTCGAAGTCCTCCGGCGTGTTGAGCGTGCGGTGGGCCTCGTCGATCTGGTCGGGTTCGAGGCCGAGGCCCCGGTCGTCGATCTCCAGGACGAACCCGTTCCCGGCCCGCCCGGTGCGCAGGGTGACCTGGGTGCGGGGCGGTGAGAACACGGTGGCGTTCTCGACGAGTTCGGCGATCAGGTGGACGACGTCGGCGACGGCGTCCGCCGCCACGCCCACCTCGGGCATCGGGGGGACCACGACGCGCGTGTACTGCTCGATCTCGCTCACGGCGGAGGACACCACCTCGGCGACGGGCACCGGCCGTCGCCAACGCCTGCCCGGGGCGGCGCCGGAGAGGATGATGAGGCTCTCCGCGTGGCGCCGCATGCGGGTGGTGAGGTGATCGATCCGGAACAGGTCGTCCAGGACGTCGGGGTCGTCGGTACGGCGTTCCAGCGTGTCGACGAGTTTGAGCTGACGGTGGACGAGCGCCTGGTTGCGGCGGGCGATGTTCAGGAGCACCGCGAACAGTCCGCGGCGCAGGGTGGCCTGCCTGACGGCGGCCTCGACGGCGGCGAGCCGGGCGGTGTTGAAGGACCGGCCGACCTGGCCGATCTCGTCGGCCACCGCCTCCACGTCCGCGAGCGGCGGCGCCTCGGCGGCCGCGTCGACCTCCTCTCCGGCGCTCAGGCGCTCCATGACCCGCGGCAGTTGACGGTTGGTCAGCAGGTCGGCGGCGTCGCGCAGCGACTCCAGGCGGCGCGAGATGCGGCGGGCTCCGCGCACCGCGAGCCACAGGGACAGTGCGACGGCGGCCAGTCCCAGCACTCCGACGATCGCGGCCTTGGTCAGCTCTCGGTAGGCGAACGCCCGTCCCCGCTCGGCGGAGTTGACCGCGGACTGGGTGCACAGCAGCATGTACCGCTTGACGGCCCGGTCGGTGGTGGTGCGCCAGGAGTCGGCCGCGACGGCCCGGCCCGCCCCGTCCGCGCCCGCCCGCAGCAGGGCGTCCTCGCCCCGGGTCAGCTCCCGGTGCAGGTCGTCGCGCTGGAAGGTCTCGAAGAGGGCGCGCGAGTCGGCCGGCAGGTCGGGCACGTAGGTCCGCTCGAAGACGCGGCGGTCCTCGATGGTGGCGGTGAGGGTGTCGTACTGGCGGTCGGTGAGCGTGCCGGCGGCCCGCGCCCCGGCGACGAGGGCGTCCTCGCGGGAGACGAACTCCCGTACCCGCACCAGCTCGACGACGACCTGCGCCTCGCGGGCGAGCTGTCCCGCCTGGAGCGCCGTGAGCGCGGACGGGGCGTCGAATCCCGGTTCCACGACGGCACTGTATTCGGCCACGGCGCGGTCCCAGGTGACGGCGTGGGACAGCACCCGGCCGCGCAGGTCCTCCAGCTTGTCGACGGAGTGGAGCACGGCGTCGAGCGCCTGCCGCTGATGGGCGGAGAGGCGACTGCGGTCCCCGTCCCGGACCGCTGTGCGCATCGCGGTCACGGCGCGGTCGGTACGGTGCTCCTGGGCCAGCAGTTCGGCACCGGGCCGTGTCCCGTGGTTCCCGCCCAGGTACGCGGCGGCGAGCCGTCGTTCTATCTGGATCTGGCCGATCGCCGTGTCGACCGGGGTGCCGAAGTCCTCGTAGACGCCCTGGAGCCGGACGAGGGCGCGCAGTTCGCCGGTGACGGACACCATGGCGAAGCTCCACAGCGTCATGAGGGCGATCACCGGGGCGATCGAGAGGGCCACGATCCGCGAACGGACCGTGGGCGTACGGCCGATGGGCCAGCGCATGGTCTCCCCAGGACGACAGGACGGTCGGACGGCAGGGTGACGTGTGGTAACCCATCGGCTGTTACTCGCTGGTAGCGATCGCGGCTCAAAGTAACGGATGGCCGACCCCGACCGCAATGGCCTGGACTGACTCATCGTTCAACAAAATGCCACGCCACAGCACGGTCCCGATCACCGGCCGGGCGGCACCGTGCCGGTCCGGACGCGGGAACCGTGCGCCCGGCCGAGAACCACCCGCGCCCGTCCGTGGCGAGAACCCCGCCCCGGACGGGCGCACCGGCGCTCACGGGAGTGCCCGCCTAAGCAGGTGCCCCCGAGGAGAACCTCCGCAGCAGCGGCGACAGCACCAGCACGGACTTCGTCCGTTCCACGAACGGCTCCCCCGCGATCCGTTCGAGCACCCGCTCGAAGTGCCGCATGTCGGAGGCGAACACCTGGACCACCGCGTCCGCCTCCCCGGTGACGGTGGAGGCGGCCACGACCTCCTGATAGCGCTCCAGACCGCGCTGGATGGTCTCGGGCGAGGTGTTGCGGCGGCAGTAGATCTCGACGAAGCCCTCCGTCTCCCAGCCGAGCGCCGCCGGGTCCACCCGTACGGTGAACCCGGTGATGGCCCCGGTGGCCCGCAGCCGGTCGACCCGCCGCTTCACGGCGGGCGCGGACAGCCCGACCAGTTGCCCGATGTCCGCGTAGGAGCGGCGGGCGTCCTCGGCGAGGGCGTGCACGATGCGTTCGTCGAGATCGTTCAGCACTGCGGGTGGTTCACTTTTCTGCGAGGGTTCCTGCGACGGGTTCTACGGCTGCTCGGCGACGGCGGGTTCCGCGGTCGCCATCCGGGACCGGCGGTAGCCGTAACTGAAGTAGAACACGAGCCCGACGGCCATCCAGACTCCGAAGACCACCCAGGTGACGGCGGAGAGAGAGGCCGTCATCCACACGCACAGCAGGAAGCCGATCGCGGGCAGCACCGGCGTGAGCGGGACCCGGAAGGTGCGGCGCATGGCCGGGCGCGTCCGGCGCAGCACGACGACGGCGACGTTGACCAGAGCGAAGGCGAACAGGGTGCCGATGCTGGTGGCGTCGGCGAGCTGGCCGAGCGGGATCGCGGCGGCGAGGACGCCGCAGAACAGCGAGACGATGACCGTGTTGGCACGGGGCGTGCCGGTCTTCGGGTGGACCCGGGCGAACACCTTGGGCACCAGCCCGTCGCGGGCCATCGCGAACAGGATGCGGGTCTGGCCGTAGAGCACGGTCAGCACGACGCTGGCGATGGCGATGACGGCGCAGGCCGCCAGCAGCGTGCCCCAGAAGGTCTGCCCGGTGACGTCCTTCATGATCTCGGCGAGCGCGGCCTCCGAGTCGCCGAACTGCCGCCAGGGCCTCGCGCCGACGGCGACGGCCGCGACGAGGACGTACAGGGCGGTCACGACGACCAGCGAGAGCATGATCGCGCGCGGCAGGTCGCGCTGCGGGTCCTTGGCCTCCTCGCCGGCCGTGGAGGCGGCGTCGAAACCGATGTAGGAGAAGAACAGGGTGGCGCCGGCGGCGCTGACGCCCGCCATGCCGAGCGGCATGAAGTGCTCGTAGTTGCCGGAGCGCAGGCCCTGGACGCCGATCGCGCAGAACAGCACCAGCGCGGCGATCTTCACGGCCACCATGATGGTGTTGGCGCGCGCCGACTCGCGCGCTCCGCCGAGCAGGAACGCCATCGCGAGCAGGACGACGATCAGCGCGGGCAGGTTGAAGACGCCCCCGTCACCGGGCGGCGCGGAGAGCGCGTCCGGGATGGTGACGCCGATGGTGCCGTCGAGCAGCTCGTTCAGGTACTCGCCCCAGCCGACCGCGACGGCCGCGACCGAGACGCCGTACTCCAGGACCAGGCACCAGCCGCAGACCCAGGCGATCAGCTCGCCCATCGTTGCGTACGCGTACGAGTACGAGGAGCCGGCGACCGGGATGGTACCGGCCAGCTCCGCGTAGGAGAGGGCGGAGAAGAGGGCCGTCAGACCTGCTATGACGAAGGACAGGGTGACCGCGGGCCCGGCCTTGGGGACGGCCTCGCCGAGGACCACGAAGATGCCGGTGCCGAGCGTGGCACCGATGCTGATCATGGTGAGCTGCCACAGGCCGAGGGAGCGCCGCAGCGAGCCCCCCTCGCCGTGTCCGCCCTCCTCCACCAGGCGTTCCACCGGCTTGCGGCGCATGAGACGCGCGCCGAGGCCCGGGGAGGGCCGGGCGGACGTGGGTGGGGACTGCGGGGGTGCGCCTTGGTCGAGCACGCGTTGGCTCCTTCATCGCTGCGGGTCGAAGAGGACGGGAACCGGCGGCACCCCGACAGGAGGGACCCACCGAGCGGGGTTCCCGCCACGCCTGTGTACAGCGCTCGACCCTATGAGTTCGGGCTTCACGGGCGTAATGCAGCAACCTTGCGCATCTCCGCAAGATCGTTGCGTTCATCGCATCCCGGCGCGTGATCGTTGCGCGGGACTTTTCGATGCTTGCGCGAGGCCCCTTCCGGCCGGGCGAGAAGCCGAGAGGACGGCCTGACGACCGCCGTGCGCCGGACCGCGGGACGGACGCCGGCGGCCCCTCCACGCACGTACGGCCCCCGCTCCCGGAAGGGGAGCGGGGGCCGTACGGGGACAGCGGCGGATCAGCTCCAGCTCGCGTGCAGCGGCTTGCCCTCGGCGTAGCCGGCCGCGCTCTGGATGCCCACGATCGCGTTCTGCGCGAACTCCTCCAGGGAGTTGGCGCCCGCGTAGGTGCACGAGGAGCGGACGCCCGCGATGATCGAGTCGATCAGGTCCTCGACGCCCGGACGGGACGGGTCGAGGTACATCCGCGAGGTGGAGATGCCCTCCTCGAACAGGGCCTTGCGGGCCCGGTCGTACGCGGACTCCTCGCTGGTGCGGTTCTTGACGGCCCGCGCGGACGCCATGCCGAACGACTCCTTGTACAGGCGTCCGTCGGCGTCCTGGTGAAGGTCGCCCGGGGACTCGTACGTGCCGGCGAACCACGAGCCGATCATCACGTTGGACGCGCCGGCGGCCAGCGCCATCGCGACGTCACGGGGGTGACGGACACCGCCGTCGGCCCACACGTGCTTGCCGTACTTCTTCGCCTCGGCGGCGCACTCCAGGACCGCGGAGAACTGCGGCCGGCCGACGCCGGTCATCATGCGGGTGGTGCACATGGCGCCCGGGCCCACACCGACCTTGATGATGTCCGCGCCCGCGTCGATCAGGTCCTTGACGCCCTCGGCGGCGACGATGTTGCCCGCGACGATCGGCACCTTCGGGTCCAGCGCGCGCACCGTCCTGACGGCGCTGATCATCGACTCCTGGTGGCCGTGCGCCGTGTCGATGACGAGCGTGTCGACGCCCGCGTCCAGCAGCTGCTTGGCCTTGCCCTCCACGTCGCCGTTGATGCCGACGGCGGCGGCGATGCGCAGCCTGCCGTCCGCGTCGGTCGCCGGCGAGTACAGCGTGGCGCGCAGGGCGCCCCTGCGGGTCAGGATGCCGGCCAGCCTGCCGTCCGCGTCCACGGCGGGGGCGTAGCGGCGGTTGGCCGCGTCGAGCCGGTTGAACGCCTCACGGGGCTCGATGTCCGCGTCGAGGAGCAGCAGGTCCTTGGACATGACCTCGGAGAGCTGGCTGAAGCGGTCCACGCCGGTGAGGTCGGCGTCGGTCACCACACCGACGGGGCGGCCTTCGTCGTCGACGACGACACCCGCGTTGTGCGCGCGCTTGGGCAGCAGCACCAGCGCGTCGGCGACGGTCTGGTGGGGGGCGAGGACGATCGGGGTGTCGAGCACCAGATGGCGTCCCTTGACCCAGGAGACGACCTCGGTGATGACCTCGATCGGGATGTCCTGCGGGATGACGACAAGGCCCCCGCGACGGGCGACGGTCTCGGCCATCCGGCGGCCGGCGATCGCCGTCATGTTGGCGACGACGAGCGGGATGGTGGTGCCGGTGCCGTCGGGAGAGGCGAGGTCCACTCCCTGCCGGGAACCCACGGCCGAGCGGCTGGGCACCATGAAGACGTCGTCGTACGTCAGGTCGTACGGGGGCTGGATGTCGTTGAGGAAACGCACGTGCTGCACATCCCAGTCGATCAGAGGTGGCCCCCGGACAGGTCAGCCAGGGGGAAGAGCACGTACTTCATTGTCCCATGGCACCCGGTACGCGGTCCCCCGGCGGATCATCCAGGCTGGTCAGGGGGCAACTGGTCGGATCCTCCAAGGGAGAGGACGACCGAGAGCGCCGCGTCGGCGCCCTGGTAGTAGCCGGAGGCCGTCGCCAGCACCTCCTGCACCGTCTCCCACTCGTCGGGCCGTGCCAGCGCGTAGGGGCGCCAGCCGGTCACCACGAGCAGTCTGCCCGGGCTGGAGGGTCCCCAGTCGGGGTCGCCCAGGACGTCGCCGAGCGCGTCCCAGTTCCGCCCGAACCACTCCGGCAGGTCCAGGACGCGGGCACAGCGCGCCATGAAGGCGGCCTTGTCGAGCACCCCGGTGAGGTCGAGCTCGGTGACCTGCCAGCCGGCCGAACGGCACACCACCGCGAGCGGACCGTGCGTCATCTCAGCACCGCCTTGAACGAGTTGTAGTGATCGTCGGTGTGGAGTCCCCCGCGCGGCCCGTGCCGACGCGCCGGGTGCGCTCGCCCGGACGCGTGAGGGGACGGCCGTGGCCGCATGACGTCGATGCTGCCACGGCCGTCCCCTCACGGCGCGTTCCGGATGCCGTCCTCAGGACCCGTCGGGGTCCGCCCGGTTCAGCGCCGGACGTGGGGCCGGGCCCGCCGTCATCAGCGCGTCCGCGGCCGAGGTGTCCGTGACCAGGCTCGTGACGAGCCCGGACCGCAGCACCGCGTCGATGGCGGCCGCCTTGCGGTGTCCGCCCGCTATGGCGACGACCTCGGGGATACGGCGCAGCCGGTCGGCCTCGACCGTGATGCAGCGCTCCCCCAGGTCACGCCCGACCCGGCGGCCCTCGGCGTCGAAGAGGTGCGCGGACATCTCGGCGGCGACACCGAGCGAGGCGTAGTGCGCGCGCTCCTCGTCGCTGAGCATGTCGTGCACCGTGGAGATGCCGGGCTCCCAGGAGCCGATGGAGACGCAGGCGACCGTCACCTTGTCGAAGTACTCGAAGGCGCGGGCGATCCCGGTCTGGTTGCGCAGCGCCGCCGCGGTGGCGGCGTCGGGCAGCAGCATCGGCGCGTAGATGGGGTGGGCGTCGCCGCCCGACACCTGCGCGGCACGCCGGACCGCCTCGACGGAGCCGCGTTCGGCGGTCCCGGCGTCGTACACACCCGTCAGCTGCACCACGGTGCACGGCGGCAGCCGGTCCAGGGCCGCCGCCATGTGGATGGTGGAACGGCCCCAGGCGAGGCCGAGGACGTCGCCCTCGTTGACGAGCTCGCCGAGCAGGTCGGCGGCCACTTCTCCGAGGTTCTCCGGGTCGGGCGACTCCTCGGCCTCGGCCGGGGACTCGACGACCACCGCGTGCCGCAGCCCGTAGCGGGCACGCAGCGCGTCCGAACGCTCCGCGTCGAGCTCGGCGGGGACGCGGATCTCGATCCTCACGAGATCACGTTCGAGAGCGGTCTCCAGGACCCGGGCCACCTTGAAGCGGCTGACGCCGAACTCCTCGGCGATCTGGATCTTGGACTTGCCCTCGAGGTAGAAGCGGCGGGCCATGGCCGCCGCCTGGACCAGCTCAGCGGGTCCCATCCGCATGGCTGACCGGCCCGCCGACATACCCGACACGGCCATCTCCTCACTTCTGTTCACACTCTGGATTCGCCGTCCATCCTTGCAGATCCGGCGCGCTTGATCCGCCCTGATGGGCGGCGTTCACGTTCCCTTGGCTCAGTGGCCGCACGCCCACGACGCACGGGTCGTCGCCTCTTCGGCCCGGGTGCGCAGTGCACGTACCGCCTGGGCGGGGTCCGCCGCGCCGTACACGGCCGAACCGGCGACGAACACGTCCGCTCCCGCCTCCGCGCACCGCTCGATGGTCGACTCCGAGACACCGCCGTCGACCTGGAGCCACAGTTCCAGGCCGTGCTTGCTGATCAACTCGCGCGTACGGCGGATCTTGGGGAGCATGATGTCGAGAAAGGCCTGCCCCCCGAATCCGGGCTCGACGGTCATGATCAGCAGCATGTCGAGCTCGGGCAGCAGATCCTCGTACGGCTCGATGGGGGTCGCGGGCTTGAGCGCCATCGAGGCACGGGCCCCCTTGGCCCGGATCTCGCGGGCGAGCCGGACGGGTGCGGCGGTCGCCTCCACGTGGAAAGTGACGGAGCCGGCACCGGCTTCCACGTACTGGGGCGCCCACCGATCGGCGTCCTCGATCATCAGATGGCAGTCCAGCGGAGTGTCCGTCGCACGGGCCAGAGACTCTACGACCGGCACCCCGAGGGTGAGGTTCGGTACGAAATGGTTGTCCATGACGTCGACATGGAGCCAGTCCGCGCCTTTCACCGCCTTTGCCTCCTCGGCAAGACGGGCGAAGTCGGCGGACAGGATGCTGGGGTTGATCTGCGCGGCCATGCCCCAAGACTGCCATGTCCCGGGCCCGTTGCCCGCCCCGGTCCGGACCGGGATCGCCCGGCCGGTGCCGTACGGCGGTCCGCCGTGCCATTCTGGACGGCCCAGCGGCGCTGCGTCCGGTCTCGGGGGTGGGCATGAAGCGGCTCGACGTCTGGAAGCACGGGGCCATCGGAGTCGTGTGCGGGCGGCGGTCCAAGTGGCTGGTTCTCGCCCTGTGGCTGCTGGTGCTCCTCTTCGTGGCCCCGCTCGGGACGAAACTCGGCGACGCCCAGGACAACGACGCCCAGTCCTGGCTGCCGGGCTCGGCCGAGTCCACCCAGGTCCTCGACATCTCGAAGGGGTTCAGGCCGGAGCAGATCCCCGCGGTCGTCGTCTACGCGCGCCCGGACGGGCTGACGGCGCAGGACCGGCGGCAGATCGCCGAGGACGTCCAGGAGCTCAAGACGCTGCGGGACCACGGCATCCGCGGCGCGGAGACCCGCGGACCGGTCTTCGACCGGGAGGCGGATCCGCGCGCGGCCCAGGTGTACGTCCCCATCACCATGGACGCGGCCGGCTGGCAGCGGATCTCCCCCGCCGTCGACTCCATCCGTGACCAGGTCGGCGAGGACGGCGACGGGCTCGCCGTGCACATCACCGGGCCCGGCGGCACGGCCGCCGACTCGGCCGAGGCGTTCGAGGGCATCGACTCGACGCTGCTCTACGCCGCGATGGCCGTCGTCATCGTCATGCTGCTCATCACCTTCCGCAGCCCGGTCCTGCTGTTCGTCCCGCTGCTCGGCGTGGTCGTCGCCCTGTTCACGGCCCAGGCGCTGATCTATCTGCTGGCCAGACACGCCGGTCTGACGGTCAACGGCCAGAGCGCGGGCATCCTCACCGTGCTGGTGTTCGGCGCGGGGACCGACTACGCCCTGCTGCTGGTCGCCCGTTACCGCGAGGAGCTGCGCCGCCACGAGGACCGGCACGAGGCGATGGCGCTCGCCATGAACCGGGCCGGACCGGCCATCCTCGCGTCGGGCGCCACGGTCGTCCTGAGCATGCTGGTGCTCCTGGTCGCCGAGATGAACTCGACACGGGGCCTCGGCCCGGTCGCGGCGATCGGCGTGGCCGTCGGTCTGATCGCCATGCTCACGCTCTTCCCCGCCCTGCTGCTCGTCTTCGGCCGCTGGATCTTCTGGCCCGCCGTCCCGCACCTCGGCTCGACCGACCCGACCAGGAGCGGCGTCTGGGCGCGCATGGGCCACCGGATCGCCCGCCGGCCCCGGACCTTCTGGGTCGCCACGACGCTGGCGCTCGGCCTGCTGTCCCTCGGCCTGATCCAGCTCCGCGCCGCGGGCATCTCCAACGCCGACCAGTTCACCGGGAGACCGGACTCGGTCGTCGGCCAGGAGGTGTCGGCGCGCTACTTCCCCGCGGGCGGCGGGGATCCCCTGGTCATCGTCTCCGACACGGCCCAGGGCAGACAGGTCGGCGAGGCCGTGGCGGCGGACCCGGGCGTGGTCACGTCGAGCATCGGCGTGCCGCCGGGCGTCGCTCCCGTCCACGACGGCAAGGTGCTGTTCGAGGCGACCCCCCGCGCCCCCGCCGACAGCACGGCGGCGAAGGAGACGGTGGAACGGGTGCGCGACGCGGTGCACGCCGTGCCGGGTGCCGACGCGAAGGTGGGCGGCGGCTCGGCTGCCCTGCTGGACATGGAGAAGGCCCAGACGCACGACAACTACCTGGTCATCCCGCTCGTCCTGGTGGTGGTCCTGCTGGTCCTGAGCGTGCTGCTGCGCGCGCTGGTCGCGCCGCTCCTGCTGATCGGGACCGTGGTGCTGTCGCTGGCCACCGCCCTCGGCGTGAGCGCGCTGGCCTTCCGGCACGTCTTCGACTACGCGGGCGAGGACGTGGCCTTCCCGCTGTTCGTCTTCGTGTTCCTGGTGGCGCTCGGCATCGACTACAACATCTTCCTGACCACCCGTATCCGCGAGGAGGCGGGCCGCCACGGCACCCGGCAGGGCGTGGTGACGGGCCTCGCCACGACCGGGGCGGTGATCACCTCGGCCGGTCTGGTCCTCGCGGGCACGTTCGCGGCCCTGGGCACCCTGCCGATCGTGGGGTTCGCGGAGATCGGCTTCGCGGTCGCCCTCGGCGTGCTCCTGGACACCTTCGTGGTGCGCTCGGTGCTGGTCACCTCGCTCTTCCTGGACGTCGGCCCGAAGGTGTGGTGGCCGCACCGGCTCGCGCACGAGGACGGCGGCGTACGGCCCTCCGGGCCAGGGCACCGGCAGGAACCCGGGGCACCCGACGCCGCCATGGCCTCCGGAGGCACCGGACCACCGGCCGGGCCGTCCGGCGCCTCCGGCACGTCCGTGAATCCCGGCGGGTCCGGGACCTCCGGCACATCGGCGAACCCCGGCGGCCCGGGGGCCTCCGGCGGCACCGGGACGCCCGCCGGGCACCAGGCGTCCGGCGCGACCGGTCGTTCCCCGGACCCGGAGCCCGGAAAACCGGCGGATCCGCCCGGGCCGGACGAGTAGGCGCCGAGCCGAACGAGCAGGCGGCTGTCGACGGTCCGGCAGAAGCCCGACGCCCGTGCGGGCGGCCCTTCGCCGGACCGACGGGCCGCCGTTCGCGGCCCTGTGGTCGAGCGGTCAGGCGGTCCGGCGGATCAGGGCCAGGTACATCGCGTCCGTCCCGTGCAGGTGCGGCCAGAGCTGGACGTCGGGGCCGTCCCCGAGCGCGGGCACGCCGGGCAGCAGCGGCCGGGCGTCGAGCAGTTCGGCGGAGCCGTCCTCGAAGTGCTTGAGGACGTCGTCGACGACCGCGCGGGTCTCGGCGAGGTGCGGCGAGCAGGTCGCGTAGCCGACGACGCCGCCGACCCGCACCGACGTGAGCGCCGTGCGCAGCAGTCCGCGCTGGAGCGGCCCGAAGCCGTCGAGGTCCTCGGGGCGGCGCCGCCAGCGGGCCTCGGGACGGCGGCGCAGCGCGCCGAGGCCCGTGCAGGGCACGTCCATGAGCACCCGGTCGAACGTGCCGGGCCGCCACGGCGGGCGGGTGCCGTCGGCGGCGATGACCTGGTAGGGACCGGGGTTCCCGGCGAGGGCCTTGGCGACGAGTCCCGCGCGGTGCGGCTGCTTCTCCGAGGCGAGCAGCGTCGCTCCCCGCTGAGCGGCGAGGCCGGCCAGCATCGCCGCCTTGCCGCCGGGGCCGGCGCAGCCGTCCAGCCAGGCCCGGTCGGGCCCGTCGAGCGGCGCGTTCGCCAGGGCGATCGCCACGAGCTGGCTGCCCTCGTCCTGGACGCCCGCACGGCCCTCGCGCACGGCGTCCACGGCACCCGGCTCGCCGCCCTCGGTGAGCCTCACGGCGTACGGGGACCAGCGCCCGGGGAGCGCCGAGTCCTCGTCGAGGGCGTCGAGGAGTTCGGCCGCGGTGGAGCGTCCGGGCCGGGCGACGAGGGTCACCTCGGGCCGCTCGTTGTCGGCCTCCAGCAGGTCCTCGATACCGGCCCGGCCGCCGCCGAGGGAGTCCCACAGCGCGGAGACGACCCAGCGCGGGTGCGAGTGCACGACGGCGAGGTGGTCCTCGGGGTCCTCGTCGTAGGGCGGGGCAACCTGTTCCAGCCAGGCGTCGAGGTCCTGCCGCGCGACCTTGCGCAGCACGGCGTTCACGAACTTGGCGCGCCCGTCGCCGAGCACCACCCGGGCCAGCTCGACCGAGGCGGAGACGGCCGCGTGCGTCGGGATGCGGGTACCGAGGAGCTGGTGGACGCCGAGGCTGAGCACGTCGAGGACCGGCGGGTCGACCTCCCGCAGCGGCCTGTCGACGCACGCCGAGATGACGGCGTCGTACGTTCCCTGGCGGCGCAGCGTGCCGTACACCAACTCGGTGGCGAGCGCGGCGTCCCGTGTGTCGAAGTCGCCCTTCTGCCTCGCCTTGCGCAGCAGCGGCGGCAGGACGAGGTTCGCGTACGCGTCCCGCTCGTCCACGGCCCGCAGCGCCTCGAAGGCGAGCATGCGGACCGGGTCCTTCTGGGGGCGGCGGTAGGGCTTGCCGGTCTTCTGCGGCCGACGGGGCTGCTCACTCACGAAAAAGGTGCTCCGGATCCAGGAAAAAGGTGCGTCTATCAGCGTACGCCGCGAGGCTCGCGCCGCTCGCGGCCAGGCACACGGCGAAGGGCCCGCGACAGACCCGTCGCGGGCCCGGTGGCCGGGGGCGCCCCGCGGCGCCGGCCGAGAGACCGCATCGGCGTTCGCGGCGCCCGGCGAAGCGCCCGGGGCGGCCCGGCCCCCACCGGCACGCGGCGCCGGCCGCGCCGACGAGGGGCGTCGGTCTTCGCGGCGCGCGCCGTCGGGGTCGGGGTCGGGGTCGGGGTCGGGGTCGGGCGAGGATCAGACCCCGAGGCGTTCCCCGGAGGGGATCCGCACCCCGCGGGCCCAGTCCGCGGCGCGCATCGGCTTCTTGCCCTGGGCCTGCACCCAGAGCAGCTCGACGGCGTACGAACCGGTGCCGACGTACACGTTGTTCTTGGCGACGGACAGCTCTCCCGGGGCGAGGTCCGTGCGGTCGGGCACCGTCGCGACCTGGATGAGCTTGAGGCGTTCGGCACGGAAGACGGTCCAGGCGCCGGGGGCGGGCGTGCACCCGCGCACCACGCGGTCGACGCGCAGCGCCGGGGCGGCCCAGTCGACGTGGGCGTCCTCGACAGTGATCTTCGACGCCGTGGTGATGCCGTCGGCGGGCTGGGGGACGGCCTTGAGCGCGCCGTCCTCGATCCCGTCCATCGTCGCGGCGAGCAGTCCGGACCCGGCGAAGGCGAGCCGCGTGAGCAGGTCCCCGCTGGTGTCGGTGGGCCGGATCTCCTCGGTGACGGTCCCGTACACCGGTCCCGAGTCGAGGCCCTCTTCGATCAGGAAGGTGGAGGCACCGGTGATCTCGTCACCGGCCATGATCGCGTGCTGGACGGGGGCGGCGCCGCGCCAGGCCGGCAGCAGCGAGAAGTGCAGGTTGACCCAGCCCTGGGCGGGGATGTCGAGGGCGACCCGGGGCAGCAGCGCCCCGTACGCGACGACGGGACAGCAGTCCGGGGCGATCTCCCGCAGCCGGGCCAGGAATTCCTCGTCCCGGGGCTTCGCGGGCTTGAGCACCTCGATCCCGGCCTGCTCCGCCCGCTCGGCGACCGGGCTCGCGACGAGCCGCCGCCCCCGTCCGGCCGGCGCGTCCGGCCGGGTCACGACGGCGGCCACCTCGTGCCGCCCGGAGGCGATCAGGGCGTCCAGGGAGGGAACGGCGACCTCGGGGGTGCCTGCGAAGACGAGCTTCATGGGTGGCGGTTGGCCTCTCGGGCGGGAGCACTTCCGTCCCCCGCGCGCGTACCGGTTCGGGCGAAGCGCGGGGCAGCGCACCAGTCTATGCCGCGCGGGGCCCAGGGGCTCGGGAGTTCCGCACGGGCCGCGGCACGGGCCGCACGACCGGGGCACGGGCCGTACGCGCGGTGAGCACCGCACTCGGCCCCGGCCCTGGTTCGGCCAGGGCTCGGGCACAACCCCCGGTCGACGGCCCGAGCACGAGCACGGTCGACGGCCCGGGCACGGTCGACGGCCCGGGCACGAGCACGGTCAAGGCCGAGCGGCACCGGCACGGCCGGGCCGCTCGGCCACCGGCGCCGGCACCGTCCCAGGAGGCGCGGGCCGCCCGTCGGCGCAGGTGGCCGTGCCCGCCCGTCGGCGCCCGGGGCGCGTCCACCGCACGACGGGGGGCGTACACCTTTGGACGCGCCCCGTTCATATGCTCTTGCGCCCTTGCACCCGTGACCACTCACCCGTCCACGCGTTGGTCAAGAAAGAGTTGACCACAGCGGGCCGCGGACCAGCGGTCCGAGTCCCTTTCAACGCCGGTTCGAGAGGCTTGTTCATGGCCGACCACGCAACCCACGACGCCCAGGCTCGGGCCAGCCTGCACTTGCTGGTGCGGGACATCGAGCGGGTCCGTCGGCAGGCGGACGCACTGCGCACGCTCACCGCCCAGTTGGGCAACGTCTACCGCCCGCGCCGTGCCGGCCCCTCCACGGGCTTCGTCGTCTACGGACGCGCCCCCGCCCCGACCGTCCGGCTCGCCCAGGAACTGCGGGACAGCGTCGAGACCCTGGTCACCGCCGCGGTGGACTTCGACCGATCGCTCGGCTTCTCCTGGGACGCGGTGGGCTCGGCCCTCGGCGTCACCAAACAGGCGGTGCACCGGCGTTACGGCGCCCGCCGCGCCGCCGCCCAGGCCGCCGCCGAGGCGGAGCGCGCCACGGAGAGCGCCGACACGCGGACGGTCGCCGTCAACACCCCCCTGCCCTCGGCGCCGGCCGTCCCCGCCGCCTGCTCCCTGCCCACCCAGCCGACGGCCGGCAGCCCGACCCTCCGCGACGAGGCCAGGTCCACGGCCTTCCCGGCCCCGCGCAACGGCTGACACCGCTCCGCAGACGACAACTGCCTCCCGGCGCCAGGCCCCGGGGGGCAGTTCCCATGACACGCCCCGCGCGGGTTCCCCTGCGCCCGCGCCGGGGCACAGCCATGACACCCGGTCACACCCACGGCCCGCGGCAGCCCCGTCCGTCATGCGCCGCGCGCCCCGCGCCCGGACGGGCCCGTACCCGGGCGGACCCCGCCGGATCTCACCCGATGTCGGGCGGATCGATCCGGATGCGTACGGGCTCCCCGCCCCCGCGTGCCATGCGCGCCGCCTGCGCGCTCTTCAGCGCCGCCGCCAGAGCGGCACCGCTGCCCGGGGGCACCCGGACGAGCACCCGCTCCCCGGGCTCCCCGGCGGGCGGTCCGCCGGGACGGCGGGACCGCCCCGGCGGACCGGCCGGCAGCGGTACGGGTCCCAGCACCTCGGCGTCACGCGGCAGTTCGGCCGCCGCGAGGAACCCGGCGAGCGCCTCCGGCGCCCCGGACACCGCCGCCATCCGGGAGACGGGCGGAAATCCCAGCTCGGCCCGCTCGGCGAGCTCCCGCACCGCGTGCCCGACCGGATCCCACCGCACGAGCGCCTGCACGGGCCGCAGGGTCGGCTCGGCAACGACCACGACCGTACCGCCCGCCCCCTGTGGACGGACCAGCGCGGCGGCCGCCGTCCACCGGCGCAACGCGTCCTCGTCGGACCGCAGATCGGGCCGTCCGAGCATGGCCCAGCCGTCGAGCAGCAGGGCCGCCGCGTACCCGCCTTCGGCGACGGGTTCGGCCCCCGGCGTGCTGACCACCAGGGCGGGCGTCCCCGGCACCGTGTCCAGCACCTGTTCCCGCCCGGAGGTGCGCACGGGGACGGCCGGGAACGCCCGGCCCAGTTCCTCGGCGGTCCGCCGGGCACCGACGACCTGCGCCCGCAGCCGGAACCCGCCGCACTCCTGGCAGTGCCAGGCACTCTCGTCGCGCCCGCACCACCCGCAGCGCAGCGCCTGGGCGTCCTGCGCCTCCAGGGGCCCCGCGCAGTGCCGGCACCGCGCGGGCTTCCGGCACCGCGCGCACGCCATCCGGGGCACGTATCCCCGCCGGGGCACCTGAACCAGCACGGGTCCCTGTTTCAGCCCCTCCCTGACGGCCTGCCAGGCGAGCGTCGGCAACCGGGCGGCCCTGGCGGCCTCGTCGCGGGCGAGGTCGCCGTCCGAGACGGTCCGCACCAGCGGCGCGGTGGCGCGCACCTGTTCCCGGTCGGCGGCCAGCGGCAGCGCCCAGCCGCTCTCGACCAGTTGCGCCGCCTCCACCGTGCACGCCCAACTCCCGAGCAGGAAGCCGCACCTGTCACGCGAGGCGCGCAGCTCCAGCACTTCCCGGACGTGCGGGAAGGGCGCGTTGTCGTCGCCGTGTCCGTCATCGCCGTCGTCCCAGACGACGACCAGGCCCAGGTTCCGGACCGGCGCGAACATGGCGGCCCTGGTGCCGACCACCGCACGGACGGACCCGCGCCGTACGGCGAGCCAGTCGCGGTAGCGCCGCTCCGGTCCTGCGTCGGCGGTCAGCACGGTGTGCTGCCCCTCCCCCAGCAGGGCCTTGAGGGCCGCGTCGACGCGGGCGGCGGGCCGGCCCGACGGTACGACGACGAGCGCGCCGCGCCCTGAGGCGAGCGTCGCCCGCACCGCGCGGGCGATCTCCTCGGCCCACTCGGGGCCGGGCAGCGCGGTCCACACGGCGCGCGGGGCGCCGCCCGAGGCGAGCGAGGCGAGGAAGTCCGCGCCTCGCGCGTACCGCCGCCAGGTCCCGGGGTCGGGTGCGGCGGGCGGCGGCGGGGGCGCGGGCGACTCCCGGGCCTCGGCACGGGCGTGCCGGGGCGGCACGGCGAGCTGGAGCACGTCGGCGAGCGATCCCGCGTACCGGTCGGCGACGGCGCGGGCCAGCCCCAGCAGTTCGGGGTCGAGGACGGGTTCGGGCGAGACGACCTGGGCGAGGGCGGCCAGCGGCCCGGAGTAGTCGGACTCGGCGACCCGCTCGACCAGGTATCCGTCGATGAGACCGCCGCCCTCGCGCCGTCCCTCCCGCACGTTGCGTCCGCCGGCGCCGAACCGGACCCGCACACGGACGCCCGGCCGCGCGGCCTCGTCGAGGTCCTCGGGCACGGCGTAGTCGAAGTAGCGGTCGAGGTGCAGCACGCCCTTGTCGACGAGCACGCGCGCGACGGGCAGCGTCTTCGCCAGCGGGGCGCCCCGCCAGGTCCGCGGCTTCGCCTTCGGCGCCTTGGCCTGGCGCACGGCCTCCCGGATCAGCGCGAGCTGCTCGGGCGGTGCGCCGCCCGCGCCGCCCGCGCTGTCGTCGGATCGCCCGTTCGCGCTGCTCACAGCAGTATTCCTACCAGACCGCACCGACAGCGCCGTCCGGCCCGATCCCGGGCGGACGGCGTCGGTTCTCCCGAGGTCAGGGCGGCAGCGGTACGTGTTCCAGATTCACCGCGCGCCATGGGCGCACTCCACCGAAGTAACCGCGGCCTGCGCACCGGGAGACCGTCAGCGTACGAAGCCCGGTCCGGGCCCGCCACCGCTTTTCCACGGCCGGTCCGGCCACCGTTCCCCGCGCAGCCGTGAGGCCCCGCCCCCCCCGGGGGGGCGGGATGTGCCGGGGGCGGTGCCCGGGGCCCCGCGCCCCCCCCCGCGGGGGGCCCCACGGCGGTGGACTTCAACCGGACCGTGCTTCCGCCG